>NZ_JBHXDQ010000097.1:0-28583 GCF_042725875.1 Streptomyces sp. NPDC127038
CATGCTTTCATGTGGCGGGGCGCCACCGACAACGACCGACACCGCGGAGGCGGGGCGGCCGGCGCGGAAGGCACGGGTAACGCGGGGACGGGGCACGGCGGCCGCCGTGCCCCTTCCCCGTGTCACTCTCCGGGCGCTACAGGCCGTAGCGCTCCCGGGCCTCCTTCACGGCCGACGCCTTGACCTCGCCGCGGCGGGCGAGCTGCGCCAGCGCCGCGACGACGATCGACTGCGCGTCGACGCCGAAGTGGCGGCGGGCCGCCTGGCGGGTGTCGGAGAGACCGAAGCCGTCGGCACCGAGCGAGGACCAGTCCTGCTCGACCCACTGCGCGATCTGGTCCGGGACCTGGCGCATGTAGTCGGAGACCGCGAGCACCGGGCCCTCGGCACCGTGCAGCGCCTGGCGGACGAACGGCACCCGCTCCTCGCCGCGCAGCAGGGCCGCGTCGGCCTCCAGCGCGTCGCGGCGCAGCTCCGTCCAGGAGGTGGCGGACCACACGTCGGCGGCCACGCCCCACTCCTCGGCGAGCAGCTTCTGCGCCTCAAGCGTCCAGTGGATCGCCGTGCCGGAGCCGAGGAGCTGGATGCGCGGGGCGTTCGCCGCCGCCACGTTCAGGCCCGCCGACTCCGCCGTGTTGAAGCGGTACAGGCCCTTGACGATGCCCTCGTCGACACCGAGACCGGCCGGCTTGGCGGGCTGCGGCATCGGCTCGTTGTAGACCGTCAGGTAGTAGAAGACGTCCTGGTCCTCGCCCGGGGCCGCCTCGCCGTACATCCGGCGCAGACCGTCCTTGACGATCGCGGCGATCTCGTACGCGAACGCCGGGTCGTAGGACAGCGCCGCGGGGTTCGTCGCCGCGATGACGGGGGAGTGGCCGTCGGCGTGCTGGAGACCCTCACCGGTCAGGGTCGTACGGCCCGCCGTGGCACCGACCAGGAAGCCGCGGCCGAGCTGGTCGCCCAGCTGCCACATCTGGTCGGCCGTGCGCTGCCAGCCGAACATCGAGTAGAAGATGTAGAAGGGGATCATCGTCTCGCCGTGCGTGGAGTACGCGGTGGACGCGGCGATGAAGTCCGCCATGGAGCCGGCCTCGGTGATCCCCTCGTTGAGGATCTGGCCGTCCTTGGCCTCCTTGTAGTACATCAGCTGGTCGCGGTCGACCGGCTCGTACGTCTGGCCCTTGGGCGAGTAGATGCCCAGCGACGGGAAGAGCGACTCCATACCGAAGGTACGGGCCTCGTCCGGGACGATCGGCACCCAGCGGCGGCCGGTCTCCTTGTCGCGGACCAGGTCCTTGACGAGACGGACGAACGCCATCGTCGTCGCCACGTTCTGCGAGCCGGAGCCCTTGTCGAAGGACGCGAACGCCTTGTCGGCGGGGGCCGGCAGCGGGGCCACGGCGTGCGTGCGGCGGGCCGGGGCCGGGCCGCCGAGGGCCGCGCGGCGCTCCTGGAGGTAACGGACCTCGGGGGAGTCGGCGCCGGGGTGGCCGTAGGGCACCACGCCGTCGACGAACTGGCTGTCGGAGATGGGCAGTTCGAGCAGGTCACGCATCTGCTTGAACTCGTCCGTGGACAGCTTCTTCATCTGGTGGTTGGCGTTCTTCGACGCGAAGCCGGGGCCGAGGGTGTGGCCCTTGACCGTCTGCGCCAGGATCACCGTCGGCGCGCCCTTGTGCGCGAGGGCCGCGCGGTAGGCCGCGTACACCTTGCGCGACTCGTGGCCGCCGCGGGAGAGGTGGAAGCACTCCAGGATCTTGTCGTCGCTCAGCAGCTTCGCCATCTCGGCGAGCGCCGGGTCGGAGCCGAAGAAGTCCTGGCGGATGTAGGCGGCGTCGCGGGTCTGGTACGTCTGCACCTGGGCGTCGGGCACCTGGCGCAGGCGGCGGACGAGCGCGCCCGTGGTGTCGAGCTGGAACAGCTCGTCCCAGGCCGAGCCCCACAGCGACTTCACGACGTTCCAGCCGGCGCCGCGGAACTGGGCCTCCAGCTCCTGCACGATCTTGAAGTTCGCGCGGACCGGGCCGTCGAGGCGCTGGAGGTTGCAGTTGATGACGAAGGTCAGGTTGTCCAGACCCTCGCGGGAGGCCAGCGCGAGTGCCGCCGTCGACTCCGGCTCGTCCATCTCGCCGTCACCGAGGAACGCCCACACGTGGGACGCGGAGACGTCCTTGATGCCGCGGTTGGTGAGGTAGCGGTTGAAGCGGGCCTGGTAGATCGCCGACAGCGGGCCGAGGCCCATGGAGACGGTCGGGAACTCCCACAGCCAGGGCAGCCGGCGCGGGTGCGGGTACGACGGGAGGCCGTTGCCGCCCGACTCCTGGCGGAAGTTGTCCAGGTGCTGCTCGCTCAGCCGGCCGTCGAGGAAGGCGCGGGCGTAGATGCCGGGGGAGGCGTGGCCCTGGATGTAGAGCTGGTCGCCGGACCCGTCACCCTCCTTGCCCTTGAAGAAGTGGTTGAAGCCGGTCTCGTAGAGCCAGGCCGCTGAGGCGAAGGTGGCGATGTGGCCGCCGACGCCGTGCTTCGCGCCCCGGGTCACCATCGCGGCCGCGTTCCAGCGGTTCCACGCGGTGATCCGGGTCTCCATCGCCTCGTCGCCGTCCACGGAGGGCTCGGCGGCGGTGGGGATGGTGTTGACGTAGTCGGTCTCGAGCAGCTTGGGCAGCGCGAGACCGTTGCCCTCGGCGCGCTCCAGCGTGCGGCGCATCAGGTACGCGGCACGGTGCGGCCCGGCCGCCTGGGTGACGGCGTCCAGGGAGGCCTGCCACTCGGCGGTCTCCTCGGGGTCGCGGTCCGGGAGCTGGTCGAGCTCGCTCGGCTGGATTGCGGTGGGGTCGGTCATTGCGCCGCCTTCCGGATGCGGAGGGGGGTTCCCTCATCGGCAAGGGGTTTTCGGGGTGTGCCCTTGGTCTATGGCAGGACAGGGCGGAGGGCTCTTGTAGGAGCCCGTCGAGGACTGTAACCCCCTGATCGATGATCGATCAAAGGATTCCGGGGTAAATCCTCTTCAGATCGGAAAGTCGGCACGGGGTGCCTTGCCGCCAGGCACCGGGTGCCGTGAAAACGGGGGGTTTTCGCAGGTGGGAGCACGGTTGAGCGGGGGTGTGCTCCCCTGCGCCGACGCGGTCGGCCGTTCCTCAGGGGCGCGGGGCGCAGCCGAGGACGTGGGCCTTGACGAGGTCGGCGATCAGCGGGTCGCGCCGCCGGAAGGCGTCCACGAGGGCCTCGTGCTCCTCCGCGTACGACTGCTGCACGGTCCCGAGCCAGCGGATGGACAGGGCGGTGAAGACCTCGATGCCCAGGCCCTCCCAGGTGTGCAGCAGGACGGAGTTCCCGGCGGCCCGGACCAGCTCGCGGTGGAAGCCCACGGTGTGCCGGACCTGACCGGTCCCGTCGGCCAGCCGGTCGGCCTCGTACAGGGCCGTCACATGGGGTTCGAGGGCCGAGCAGTCCTCCGCCAGCCGTCCGGCCGCCAGCTCCGCGGCGATGGCCTCCAGACCGGCCCGTACGGGGTAGCTCTCCTCCAGGTCGGCGGCGGTGAGGTTGCGCACCCGGACGCCCTTGTTCGGCGCCGACTCGATCAGCCGCAGCGACTCCAGCTCGCGCAGCGCCTCGCGCACCGGGGTCTGGCTGACCTCCAGCTCGGTGGCGATCCGCCGCTCCACGATCCGCTCGCCCGGCTTCCAGCGCCCGCTGACGATCCCCTCCACGATGTGCTCGCGGATCTGTTCGCGCAGCGAGTGGACGACGGGCGCGGTCATGAAAACTCCTTTGGGAGGGGCGGCGAAACCCTCGTGGGCGTTTGACCTTTAGACAATAAGGCCGCGGCTGTGCCCGTGAGGGGTGCACGGCGGCGCTTTCCCGCAGGTGAGACGAGACTTACACGCTGTCAGAGTGTTCCCGGCCGTACGGGTTCGTACCGGGTGAAGTCGGGATTCGTACCGCCGATGTGATCGCGGAAACCGGGACGCGGCGGAAGAACGGCGGCCGGGGGAACCCGGGCGCAGCGGAAACACGTCACCCCCGCCCGGAGGTCCGGACGGGGGTGACGTGTCTGCGTGCCGTGTGCGGCGTCGCCGGTTACAGGCCGAGCTCGACCTCGAACTCGCCGGCCTCCAGGATCGCCTTGACCGCGGTCAGGTAGCGGGCGGCGTCGGCGCCGTCCACCAGACGGTGGTCGTAGGAGAGCGTCAGGTAGGTCATGTCGCGGACGCCGATCACGGTGCCCTCCTCCGTCTCGATGACGGCCGGACGCTTGACCGTGGCACCGATGCCGAGGATCGCGACCTGGTTCGGCGGCACGATGATCGTGTCGAAGAGCGCGCCGCGCGAGCCGGTGTTGGAGATGGTGAAGGTCGCGCCGGACAGCTCGTCCGGGGTGATCTTGTTCGCCCGGACCTTGCCCGCCAGGTCGGCGGTGGCCTTCGAGATGCCGGCGATGTTCAGGTCGCCCGCGCCCTTGATGACCGGGGTCATCAGGCCCTTCTCCGAGTCCACCGCGATACCGATGTTCTCGGCGTCGAAGTAGGTGATCGTGCCCTCGGCCTCGTTGATCCGGGCGTTGATGACCGGGTGGGCCTTCAGCGCCTGGGCGGCGGCCTTGACGAAGAACGGCATCGGGGAGAGCTTGACGCCCTCGCGGGCCGCGAAGGAGTCCTTCGCCTGCGCGCGGAGCTTCATCAGCCGGGTGATGTCGACCTCGACCACCGAGGACAGCTGCGCCTGCTCGCGCAGGGCCTTGACCATGTTGTCGCCGATGACCTTGCGGATGCGGGTCATCTTGACGGTCTGGCCGCGCAGCGGGGAGACCTCGAGGACCGGCGCCTTCTTGGCGGCGGCCGGGGCGGCGGCAGCGGCCGGGGCCTGAACCGCGGCGGCGGCCTTGGCGGCCTCGGCGGCGGCGACGACGTCCTGCTTGCGGATACGGCCACCGACGCCGGTGCCCTTGACGGCGGCCAGGTCGACGCCGTTCTCGGCGGCGAGCTTGCGCACCAGCGGGGTCACGTACGCGCCGTCGTCACCGGAGGTCGCGGCGGGCGCCGGGGCCGGGGTGACGGGGGCGGGCGCGGCCACCGGCGCGGGGGCCGGGGCGGCGGGGGCGACCGGAGCCGCGGGCGCGGCCGGCTGGACCGGGGCGGCGGCGGCCGGGGCGGCCGGAGCAACGGGGGCCGGAGCCGGAGCGGCGGGGGCGGCCGGGGCAGGAGCCGGGGCCGCGGGGGCGGCCGGGGCGGCGGCGGCCGGAGCGGCACCGGGAGCGCCGATGACGGCCAGCTTGGCGCCGACCTCGGCGGTCTCGTCCTCGCCGACCACGATCTCCAGCAGCACGCCGGCGACCGGCGCGGGGATCTCGGTGTCGACCTTGTCCGTGGAGACCTCGAGCAGCGGCTCGTCCTCCGCGACCTCCTCGCCGACCTGCTTCAGCCAGCGGGTGACGGTGCCCTCGGTGACCGACTCGCCCAGCGCGGGCAGCACGACGTCGGTGCCGGAGGCGCCACCGGCCGGAGCGGCGGCGGGAGCGGCCGGAGCCGGGGCCGCGGGGGCCTCGGCGACCGGGGCGGGGGCGGCCGGGGCGGCGGCCGGGGCCGGAGCCTCGGCGGCGGCGGGAGCCGGGGCGGCGGCGGGCGCGCCCGTGCCGTCGTCGATGACGGCGAGCTCGGCGCCGACCTCGACGGTCTCGTCCTCGGCGACCTTGATGGACGCCAGGATGCCGGCGGCGGGCGAGGGGATCTCGGTGTCGACCTTGTCCGTCGACACCTCCAGCAGCGGCTCGTCGGCCTCGACGCGCTCGCCCTCGGCCTTCAGCCAGCGGGTGACGGTGCCCTCGGTGACGCTCTCACCGAGTGCCGGAAGGGTTACGGAAACCGGCATGGTTTCTGTTGCTCCTTATTGGGTCTCCCCTGCTCGGCCGGGGCCGAGAGCTCGGGGAAGTGCGGAAGTCTGTGGTCGTCGTCGCGCCGCGCTCGACGCGGTGACCGGGAACGGCCGGTGGCCGGGAGACCCGGCCGGGGCCGCATCAGTCGTGCGCGTGCAGCGGCTTGCCCGCGAGGGCGAGGTGCGCCTCGCCGAGCGCCTCGTTCTGCGTCGGGTGGGCGTGGATGAGCTGGGCGACCTCGGCCGGCAGCGCTTCCCAGTTGTAGATCAGCTGGGCTTCGCCGACCTGCTCGCCCATGCGGTCGCCGACCATGTGGACGCCGACCACGGCACCGTCCTTCACCTGGACGAGCTTGATCTCGCCCGAGGTGTTGAGGATCTTGCTCTTGCCGTTGCCCGCGAGGCTGTACTTCAGGGCGACGACCTTGTCCGCGCCGTAGATCTCCTTGGCCTTGGCCTCGGTGATGCCCACGGAGGCGACCTCGGGGTGGCAGTACGTCACGCGCGGGACACCGTCGTAGTCGATCGGAACGGTCTTCAGACCCGCCAGCCGCTCCGCGACCAGCATGCCCTCGGCGAAGCCGACGTGCGCGAGCTGGAGCGTCGGGACGAGGTCGCCGACGGCGGAGATGGTGGGGACGTTCGTGCGCATGTACTCGTCGACCAGGACGTAGCCGCGGTCCATCGCGACGCCCTGCTCCTCGTAGCCGAGACCGGCGGAGACCGGGCCGCGGCCCACCGCGACGAGCAGGACCTCGGCCTCGAACTCCTTGCCGTCGGCGAGGGTGACCTTGACACCGTTCTGGGTGTACTCGGCCTTCGAGAAGAAGGTGCCCAGGTTGAACTTGATGCCGCGCTTGCGGAACGCGCGCTCAAGAAGCTTGGAGGAGTTCTCGTCCTCGACCGGGACGAGGTGCTTGAGGCCCTCGATGACCGTCACCTCGGCACCGAAGGACTTCCACGCCGAGGCGAACTCGACGCCGATGACGCCGCCGCCCAGGATGATCGCGGACTGCGGGACGCGGTCCAGGACGAGCGCGTGGTCCGAGGAGATGATGCGGTTGCCGTCGATCTCCAGGCCCGGCAGCGACTTCGGCACGGAGCCGGTCGCGAGGAGCACGTGGCGGCCGGTGATCCGCTGACCGTTCACGTCGACGGAGGTCGGGGAGGACAGACGGCCCTCACCCTCGATGTACGTCACCTTGCGGGACGCGATGAGACCCTGCAGACCCTTGTACAGGCCCGAGATGACCCCGTCCTTGTACTTGTGGACGGCGGGTACGTCGATGCCCTCGAAGGTGGCCTTGACGCCGAACTGCGCGCTCTCGCGGGCCTGGTCGGCGATCTCGCCCGCGTGCAGCAGGGCCTTCGTGGGGATGCACCCACGGTGCAGGCAGGTACCGCCGACCTTGTCCTTCTCGATCAGGGCGACGTCCAGGCCCAGCTGCGCTCCGCGCAGCGCCGCGGCGTAACCGCCGCTACCGCCGCCGAGGATCACTAGGTCGAAAACGGTGCTGGCGTCGTTCGCCACGTCACGTCCTCCATGCATGTGCGCCGTTACGCCGGGCACCTTTGTCCCTTACGGGTGGTTGACCGGTCGGTCGGCTGGTGTCCGGCCGCTCTTTCTACGGCCCTGTGGTGGGGGCCCTGTCCTGCCGAGAACCCATCTTCGCACTTGTCGAGGGCGAGCGAGACGCCGGGCCGGTGTGTGCGGCGTCTGATCCATCACGTCGACGGGGTGCGGAGCAGGCTGAACCTGCGGATTTCGTCGAGGGCGAAACCTCCGTTCGGCCAAACGAGCGGCCCCGGGCGCGTTCACGCCCGGGGCCGTGTGCCGCTGGAGGGCTCAGCCCAGGTCGCCCGCCGCCGTCAGCTCGGCGAGACGGACCAGGGTGCGGACCGCGGAACCGGTGCCGCCCTTGGGGGTGTAGCCGAACGGGCCGGCCTCGTTGAACGCGGGGCCCGCGATGTCCAGGTGCGCCCAGGTGATGCCCTCGCCGACGAACTCGCGCAGGAACAGGCCGGCGACCAGGCCGCCGCCCATGCGCTCGCCCATGTTGGCGATGTCGGCGGTGGGGGAGTCCATGCCCTTGCGCAGGTGCTCGGGCAGCGGCATCGGCCAGGACTCCTCGCCGACCTCCTCGGCGGCCTCGACGATCGCGCCACGGAAGGCGTCGTCGTTGGCCATCACGCCGAAGGTGCGGCTGCCGAGCGCCAGCACCATCGCGCCGGTCAGCGTCGCCACGTCGACGATCGCGTCGGGCTTCTCCTCGGACGCCTTCCACAGCGCGTCCGCCAGGACGAGGCGGCCCTCGGCGTCGGTGTTCAGGACCTCGACGGTCTTGCCGCTGTACATGCGCAGCACGTCACCCGGACGGGTGGCTGAGCCGGACGGCATGTTCTCGGCGAGCGCGAGCCAGCCCGTCACGTTGACCTCGAGGCCGAGGCGTGCGGCGGTGACGACGGCGGCGAACACCGCGGCGGCGCCGGCCATGTCGCACTTCATCGTCTCGTTGTGGCCGGCCGGCTTGAGCGAGATGCCGCCCGAGTCGTAGGTGATGCCCTTGCCGACGAAGGCGAGGTGCTTCTTGGCCTTGGAGGAGGTGTACGAGAGCTTCACCAGGCGGGGACCCGCGGCCGAGCCGGCGCCGACGCCCAGGATGCCGCCGAAGCCGCCCTTGACCAGGGCCTTCTCGTCGAGCACCTGCACCTTGATGCCGTGCTCCTTGCCGGCCGCGGTGGCGACGGCGGCGAAGGACTCCGGGTTGAGGTCGTTCGGCGGGGTGTTGACGAGGTCGCGGGCGCGGTTGAGCTCCTCGGTCACGGCGGTGGCGCGCGCCAGGGCCGCCTTGTACGCCGCGTCCCGGGGCTTGCCGCCGAGGACGGTCACCTCGCCGAGGGGGCCCTTGCGGCCCTTGGCGGCCTCGTCGCGGCCCGCCTCCTTGTAGGCGTCGAAGCCGTACGCGCCCAGGCGGGCGCCCTCGGCGACGGCACCGGCGTCGGCGGCGTCCGAGACCGGCAGCGCGAACGCGGCCTTCTTGGCGCCGGCGAGAGCGCGGGCGGCGACACCGGCAGCGCGGCGCAGGGCCTCCGCGTCGTAGCCGGCCTCGTCCTCCGGGACCGCTCCCAGGCCGACGGCCACCACGACGGGGGCCTTGAAACCGGACGGCGCGGGCAGCTTGGTCACCTCGCCCTCGGAACCGGAGGCTCCGAGGGTCTCCAGGATTCCGGCGAGGCCGCCGTCGTACGCCTTGTCCACGGCCTCGGCGCCCGGTGCGACGACCGGGCCCTTGGGGCCCTTCGCGACACCGACGACGATCGCGTCGGCCCGCAGACCGGACGCTGCGGCGGTGCTGAGAGTGAGAGCAGTCACGGTGGTGAGATCTCCGCTTCCATTGAAAGTTCGTGTGGCCGAGAGGGGGTGGGTCGACCGGGCCCGACGGCTGACCCTAGATCCGTCCTCGGGGGCGGTCCTTGCCGGGGCCCCCGACGGGGCGGGCGTGTACCCGGGACGAGCCTACGCTCGGGGCCCGGTTTCGCTCATTTCTCCGGACGTTCACCCACAGGTGGCGCCGTCCATGATTCCTGCCCTTCACTCCCGGTGAGCTGAGACACACTCATCGTGTTCAGTGGACACGCCGTCCACTGATTTGCACGATTTCCACAGATTCCCCATGGTTTCCACCCGTGGGGAATGCTCGAGGGGGAGAAAGCTACATATGGCACAGAGTCTGCTTCGGTGGAGAGGGACGGCTGCCGTCCTGGGGGCCGCCGGACTCCTGGCGCTGGGCATGGGGGCACCGGGTGCGTCCGCGGCGGTCACGCCGCGGATCGACCTCAAGGTCCTGGTCGTGGACAACGGCGCGGGCCAGGTCGGAGCCATCACCGCGGAGCTGAAGAACGAGGGTGTCCCGTACACCACGGTCAACCTGGGCGACGCGAACCGCCCGACCATCAACGCGACGTTCCTGAGTGACACCGTGGGCGGCGTCCCGCGCGCCAAGTACCAGGGCGTCGTCCTGCCGAACGAGGCGCCCTTCGGCGCGGGTTCGGCCGAACAGACCGCTCTGGAGGCTTACGAGAAGACGTTCGGCATCCCGCAGGTCGACGCCTACACCTGGGCCCACCCGGAGGTCGGTCTCGACTACACCAGTGAGAACGGCGGCTGGTCCGGAGTGCTGGACGGCCAGACCACGCAGGTCACCGCGGCGGGCACGACCGGCCCGTTCCGCTACCTCGACGGACCGCTGACCTTCGAGGACAACGACCCGGCCGTGCAGGAGACCTACGGCTACGCGGCCCACCCGAGGGACGGGTTCACCAGCTACCTGAACGCGCCCTCGGGCGGTTCGATGCTCGGGCAGTACGAGCACGACGGGCGCCGCGAACTCGTGGTGACCTTCGCCTACAACCAGTACCAGAAGCAGTTCAAGGTCCTGGCGCGCGGCATCGTCGACTGGCTCACCCAGGGCGTGCACCTCGGCCAGGCCAGGAACTACTTCTCCGTCCACGTCGACGACGTCTTCGCGTCCGACGCGCGCTGGGACTCCCAGCGCAACTGCACCCCGGGCGACATCGACTGCGCGGGCAGCGACGGCGGGGACACCACCACGCCGATCCGCATGACCGCGGCCGACGCCGCCTACGCCGCCCAGTGGGAGGCCGACCACGGGTTCACGCTCGACATGGTCTTCAACGCGGGCGCGGGGGAGGAGTGGAAGTCCGACAACGGCGGCACCGACGCCCTCACGGACCAACTGCTGGCCGACAAGGCCAAGTTCCGCTGGATGAACCACACCTACACGCACCTGTTCCTCGGCTGCGTCCAGGACACCACGACCGTCCCCTGGACCTGCTCGAAGAACGCCGACGGCTCCACGAAGTGGGTGAGCCGGTCGGACATCTCCGCGGAGATCTCCAACAACAACAACTGGGCCGCCTCGCACGGCCTTTCCACCGACCGCACCGAGCTGGTGACCGGCGAGCACTCGGGTCTCAAGACGCTGCCCCAGCAGCCCGTCGACAACCCGAACCTCGCCCGCGCCCTGTCCGCGAACGGCGTCAAGTGGACCGGGTCCGACAACTCCCGTGAGCCCGAGCAGCGTTCGGTCGGCAACGGCGTGATGACCGTCCCCCGCTACCCGATGAACATCTACTACAACACCGGCACGCCCGAGGAGATGGCCGACGAGTACAACTACATCTACACCTCCAAGGCCGACGGCGGCAGCGGCGTCTGTGAGAACAGCGCCACGTCCACCTGCCTGACGGCCCCGCTGAACACGGCCACCGGCTACGCGGACTACATCGTCCCGACCGAGGCGCGCACCGCGCTCGGCCACGCCATCGGCAACGACCCGCGGCCGCACTACGTCCACCAGTCCAACCTGGCCGAGGGCCGCATCCTCTACCCGGTCCTGAACAAGGTGCTCGCCGACTACAAGGCGATCTACGCGGACAACGCCCCGTTGCAGAACCCCCGCCAGAGCGCCATCGGCACGGAGCTCCAGCGCCGTACCGACTGGCAGACGGCCCTGGCGAGCGGCAGGGTCACGGCCTACCGCGTCGGCAACAAGGTCACCGTCACCGCCCCGAACGGGACGCAGATCCCGGTGACCGTGCCCGAGGGGACCACGAAGCAGCTCACGCTCGGCACTGCCGCGTTCGGCACCCCGTACGCGGGTGAGCGCAACGACTGGACCACGCCGGAGCTCCTCCAGTCCGCCGTCAAGCTGAACCTGCCCGCCTAGGCGCGCACCACCACGGCTCGCCACGCGCACCCCGGCCGTCTCAGGCCGGGGTGCGCGTCCGTGCCGGCACGGGAGACCGTCCCTCTCCCGGCCCCACGGCCGGGCCCTCACCCGTGAACGCCGGGGTCAGCCGAGGGAGAGCACCACGAGCGCGGTCGTCGCCGCCGTCTCCGCCAGGCCGCCGAACACATCGCCGGTGACCCCGCCGAACCGCCTGGTGCAGTGCCGCAGCAGCAGTTCGGCCGCCAGGCAGGCGAGGCCCACCGCCACCGCGGCGCGCACCGTCCCGTACGTCCCCCCGAGCGCGCCCGCGCCCGCCGCCACCGCCGTCAGCGCCGCCGCCACCAGCAGCGCGCCCCGCGGCGGCACGGTTCCCGCGACCGCGGCGCCCAGTCCCTCGGGGCGGGCCGGGGGCACCCCGGCGCGGGCGGCGAGCGTGAGGGCGAGCCGGGCCGCTCCCGCCGAGACGACGGCGGCGAGGGCACCCCGGCCCCACGAGACCTCGTACGCCTGCGCGAGTGCGGCCACCTGGGCGAGCAGGACGAACAGGAGGGTGATCACACCGAACGGGCCGATGTCCGACTGCTTCATGATCCGCAGCGCGTCCTCGGCGGGCTTTCCGCTGCCCAGCCCGTCCGCGGTGTCGGCGAGACCGTCGAGGTGCAGACCCCGGGTGAGCGCGGCCGGTACGGCGGCGGTGGCCACGGCCGCGAGCAGCGGGCCCGCGCCCATGGCCAGCAGCGCCACCCCCGCCAGTGCCGCGCCCGCCCCGACCGTCAGACCCACCAGCGGGGCGCACAGCATGCCGCCGCGTGCCGCCTCACGGTCCCAGCGGGTCACCTTCACGGGGAGCACGGTGAGGGTGCCGAAGGCGAAACGCAGACTGTCGGACGGCGAGGGCCCGGAGGCGGTCTTGGACATCGGCGCAGGCTATCCGGACGCCCGGCGGGCGGATGCAGCGGTGCTGGATAAAGTTCGCATATGGGTCATTGGTTGTATCGGAACATCGTCGAGCCCGGGAAGCTCCCCCTGTTCCTGGCGCTGGCCTCGTTCGTGGTGACCTTCGTCGTCACCCGCGTCATCGTGCGGATGATCCGCGCAGGCAAGGGCCCCTTCGGCAACGTCAAGGCCGGCGATCTGCACATCCACCACGTGGTCCCCGGTGTCGTGCTCACGGTGATCGGGGGCTTCGGCGCGGTCGCCGGCAGCCGCTACGGATTCTGGCCCTGTGTGAGCGCGGTGGTGTTCGGCATCGGAACGGGTCTCGTGCTCGACGAGTTCGCGCTGATCCTGCACCTCGACGACGTCTACTGGAGCGAGGACGGACGCAAGAGCGTCGAGGTCGTGGTGGTCACGGCGGCCCTCGTCGGCCTGATGCTCAGCGGCTTCTCGCCGTTCGGCGTCAACGACGTCGGCAACCAGGAGGCGCAGGACCGGGCCAGCGCGATCGTGACCATCGTCCTGAACTTCTTCTTCGCGCTGCTCACCCTGAGCAAGGGCAAGACCCGGATGGCGATCTTCGGGGTGATCGTGCCCTTCATCGCCCTCATCGGCGCCGTCAGGCTGGCGAAGCCCGCCTCGCCGTGGGCCAGGCGCTTCTACCGGAACCGGCCGCGGGCCCGCGCCCGGTCCAGACTCCGCTCCTACCGCCACGACCGCCGCTGGGCGGGCCCCGCCCGCAGGGTTCAGGAGTGGATCGGCGGCAAACCCGACCCGGCGCCCGCCCGCTCCCTGCCCGAACGGCGGTGATGCGCCGCAGAGAGAGCGCAGACCACGAACACCGCGGCGATCGCCGCCAGGTGCTCCTTGCCCGCCAGGTTGTCCTTGAGGATCACCTCGGCCACCATGGCGCCGATCACGATCCCGGCCGTCACGTACGCCCGGTAGCGCCAGCCCAGGAACACCGCGAGGCCCACCACGGCCGCCGACGGGCCGGTGTCGACGACCAGCGCGTCGGCCCCCGGCAGCCCCAGCGGGCGGTGCGGTCCCAGCGCGATGCCGACGCGCGCGTACAGCGTCCCGGCCAGCGTGGCCACGTACGCGACGACGAGCGTGCGCCACCAGCCCAGGGTGATCTCGGCGATCCCGAACACGACGAGGATCTGCGCGAGCGCGCCCCACACCGGCAGGTCGAGCGCGGGCACGAACAGCGAGAGCGGGGTGCGCAGCAGGGCCTGCCACAGCGGGTCCGCGGCCCGCACGGCGCCGGTGTCCTGCACGAACTGATAGCCCCAGGGCCGGTTCTGGACGAACTGGAGGGCGGCCGTCAGGCACACCGCGCCGAGGGTCATCGGGACCGCCCGCCACCCCCTCGCCCGCAGGGCCCGGCGGACGGTCGCGTACAGCAGACCCCACTCGGCTCGGGCCCAGCGGGCGAGTGTGCTCATCCGGTCGTCCCCACGGCTCTCCTCACGCCGGCCCCCGCCGGTCTCATCTGTGCGTGCCCAGGTGCTTGCGGTGCAGCCACTTCGGCAGGCCCGGTGCCTCCAGGAACCCCTCGGCGCGCGCGGACGCGACCCCGATGCGCAGCAGGTCCGCGCTCTTCTCGAAGAGCAGGAACCGCGGCTCCCAGATGGGCCGGTACTTGGCGTTGGCCCGGTACAGCGACTCGATCTGCCACCAGCGGGAGAAGAAGCTGAGCAGCGACCGCCACAGCCGCAGCACCGGACCCGCGCCGAGACGCGCCCCACGTTCGAAGACCGAACGGAACATGGCGAAGTTGAGTGAGACCTGAGTGATCCCGATCTCCCCCGCGCGCCGCAGGAGTTCGATCACCATGAACTCCATGAGCCCGTTCTCGGCGTCGCGGTCGCGCCGCATCAGATCGAGGGAGAGCCCCTCGGGGCCCCAGGGCACGAAGGACAGCACCGCCCTCAACCCGCCCTCGGCGTCGGTGCATTCGAGCATCACGCAGCGCCCGTCCTCGGGGTCGCCGAGCCGTCCGAGCGCCATGCTGAAACCGCGCTCGGTCGCCCCGTCGCGCCAGTCGTCCGCGCACCGGAGCAGATACGCCATCTCGGCGGCCGGGATGTCCTCGTGCCGCCGGATGCGCACCCGGTACCCGGCCCGCTTCACCCGGTTGTAGGCCTGCCGGACGGTCCGCATGGCCCGCCCCTCCAGGGTGAACTCGGCGGTCTCGACGAGGGCTTCGTCGCCCAGCTCCAGGGCGTCGAACCCGTGCCGGGAGTAGACGGTGCCCGCCTCCTCGCTCGCGCCCATCACGGCCGGGATCCAGCCGTGCTCGCGGGCCTCGGCGAGCCAGGGCTCGATGGCGCCGGGCCAGGCCTCGGGGTCGCCGATGGGGTCGCCGCCGGCCAGGGAGACCCCGCCCACCACCCGGTACGCCACCGCCGCCTTGCCGGTGGGCGACCAGACCACGCTCTTCTCCCGGCGCAGCGAGAAGTAGCCCAGCGAGTCCCGGTCGCCGTTGCGCTCCAGCAGTTCCCGCAGCCGCTTCTCGTCGTCCTCGGTGAGCGGGTCGACGGCGCGCCGGGAGCGGAAGGCCGCGTAGAGGGCGGCGAGCACCAGCAGGGTGCTGAGCACGTTGACCGAGACGTTGACCCAGTTCGGGGTGGCGATCCCGGGGTAGTGGGAGCCGTCGGCGGCGACCGAGACGAGCCGCAGGGTGCCGTAGCGCCAGCGGTCGAGGAAGGTCGAACGGTGGGCGTCGTGCGCGTGGTTGGTGACCGTGACCAGCAGCGCGGCGAGCAGCGAGGTGACCAGCAGCCCCCCGGCCGCCACGGCCGCGGCGAGCTTCGGGTTCGACCGGTCGCCCTTGGCGTAGAACTCCCGGCGCCCGGCGGCCAGGGAGACCACGAAGGCGGCGGTCAGGGCGAGGGAGACCCAGTTCTGCGCGTACTGGCGGATCTCCGGGAACGCCATCGCGACACCCAGCAGCAGCAGGAACAGGCCGCTGAGCACGGAGTTGAGGATCCACGCGGCCCGCTTGCGCCGGCGCATCGTGATGGCCAGGAACATCGTGAACACGCCCGAGGCGAAGCCCGCGGTCAGCAGATAGGGCGTGAAGTAGTTCTCGGTGTTGTGCCGGCGCACGTCCTGGCCGAGCGACACCCAGGCGGCGCTCAGAAAGTTGATGAACGTGACCGCGCGCAGGTACCACACGGCGAAGGCCGCGGACCGCCGCGAGGCGGCCGTGGACCGCCGTTCCCCGTCACTCCGGCGGGCCGACGCCCGTCCCTGGTCAACGGCAATTCGGGCATCTCCCATAACGGGCGATGATATGGGTCAAAACGCCCGTAAAGATTCAGCCCCTCCGGCGATCGGGAAGCGGCGGTCCGTCCCGGCCTGGGCTACGCCTCGGAGCCGGCTCCGGCGCCCGGCCCGGATTCCGGACCGCCCTCGGGCCCGGCCTCCGGAGCGGCGTCCGGCGTGGACCCGGCCGGCTCCTCCGGGGCCTCCGCCTCCGGGGAAGCCGCCTCCGGAAGCTCCGCCGCGAGACTCGCCGCGGCCCGCACCAGCGGCAGCGCGAGCAACGCCCCCACGCCCTCGCCCACCGTCACCCCGTGATCGAGCAACGGCTCCAGGGCCATCCGGTCCAGCGCCTTCGCCTGCGCCGGCTCCCCGCTGCGCTGCCCGGCCAGCCACCAGTCGGGCGCCCGGAAGGCGACCCGCTGTCCGACCAGCGCGCACGCCGCCGCCACGACCCCGTCGAGGATCACCGGCATCTTCCGCGCCGCGCTCTGGAGCAGGAACCCGGTCATCGCCGCCAGATCGGCCCCGCCCACCGTCGCCAGCAGCTGGAGCTGGTCCCCGAGCACGGGCCGCGCCCGCCGCAGCGCGTCGCGCACCGCGGCGCACTTGCGCATCCACGCGAGGTCGTCGATGGCCTGCCCGCCGCGCCCGGTCACGACGGACGCGTCGGTCCCGCACAGTGCCGCGACCAGGACGGCCGCCGCCGTGGTCCCGCCCACGCTGATGTCGCCGAGTACCACCAGATCCGTACCGGAGTCCGCCTCCTCGTCGGCGACGGCCATCCCGGCCCGGAACGCGGCCTCCGCCTCCTCCGGCGTCATCGCGTCCTCGACGTCGATCCGCCCCGAACCGCGCCGGACCCGGTGCCGCGAGACGTCCTCGGGCAGCTCCGCGGGATCCGCCTCCAGCGACATGTCGACCACCCGCACCGGGACGCCGAGCCCGCGGGCCAGCACCGAAGCGGGGCTCGCGCCCTCCAGGACCGCCCGCACCAGCGCGGAGGCACTGCCCGCAGGGCGCGCCGACACGTCGAGGGCCGCGACCCCGTGGTCGCCCGCGAACAGCACGGCGCGCGGGTGCTCGATCGGCCGTACCGGCACCGCGGACTGCGCCGCGGCCAGCCATTCGCCCAGGTCGTCGAGGCGGCCCAGGGCCCCCGGCGGCACGGTCCTGCGCTCCCGGTACGCCTCGGCGTCACGCCGTACGCCACCGTCGGGACGCTCGATCAGATCGGTGAAGTCGTCGAGATTAAGCGAGCTCATTCGCCGAACAGTACCGGCACTGATCGAACGCGTCCGCGCCACGTCGCTGCACTCCGGATCGCCATCTCATACGTACCTTTTGTATCGGATTGTCGTACGGCTCGTCCCCGACAGGAGCGACCATGCCCCCCAGCCCGCAGCCGACCGCCGAACGCCGTGCCGCCGACACGGCCGAACCCGCCCAGGGCACCGCCCGGTTCCCCGAACCGCGCCGCGCCGACTGCCCCTGGTGCGGCTCCGGGAACCTGCGCGCCCGGCTGCGCGCACCGGACCCGCGCCGGCGCGGGCCGGGAGGGTCCGTGGTCGACGCGTGCGGGGACTGCGCCCACGTCTTCCAGAACCCCCGGCGCGCCACCGGGATGCCGGCCTTCCCGCACGACCGGCTGCTCGCCCACCCCGGTCTCGCCGCCCGCCATCGCGCCGCGGCCCGCGCCCTGCTGCCCTTCACGGAGCCCGAGAGCTGGCTCGACATCGGCACCGGGCACGGACACTTCCCCGCGGCGGCCAGGACGGTCCACCCGTACACGTCCTTCGACGGACTCGACCCGACACGGCGGGTCGAGCGGGCGCGGGCGGCGGGACGGGTGGAGGAGGCGCACGTCGGACGGCCCGCCGACCCCCCGATCGCGGAGCGGCTGCGGGCCCGCTACGACGTCGTGAGCATGTTCCACCACCTGGATCGCGCGCCCGAACCCCGCGAGGAACTGCGCGCCGCGCTGGAGCTGTTGCGGCCCGGCGGCCACCTCCTGGTCGAAACGACCGACCCCGACTGCGCGTTCGCCGCGCTGCTCGGCACGTGGTGGCCGGCGCACGGCCGTCCGGACCATCCGCACCTCGTGCCGCTCCCCAGCCTGCTCGGCGAACTGGAGGCACTCGGCTGCGTGGTCGTCGCCACGGACCGGCGCGAACCGCACGTACCCCACGACCTCTCCGGCGCCCTCGCGCTGGCCCTCGCGCGCGTCCTGCCGGCCCCCGACGCCCCCTCGCGCCCGTCCGCGCCCGCCCCCCTCCGGCGCGCCGCGTCCCGCGTCCTGGGCCGCGCGTCCGTCGCGCTCCTCGCCCCGGCCGTCGCGCTGGACCGGCTGCTGGCCCCCGCGCTGCGCCGCACCCGCTTCTCGAACGCCTACCGCGTCGTCGCCCGCAAGGAGGACTGACCCGGCGCGGCCCGGCGGCCGGGGGACGGCGGGCCGGGTCAGCCCCGCAGCGTCAGGGCCTGCCCCGCCACCACCAGCAGCACGTGCTCGCACTCCCCGGCGAACGCCGCGTTCAGCCGCCCGAGTTCGTCGCGGTAGCGGCGCCCGGAGGCCGTGGCGGGCACGATGCCCGAGCCGACCTCGTTGGAGACGGCGACGAGCGTACGGCGGGTGGTGCGGACGGCGGAGACGAGCTCCTCGACGCGGGCGCGCAGGGCCCGTTCACCACCCCCGGACCACTCGGCGTCGTCCCAGGCGTTCACCGTGTCCATGGCGTCCGTCAGCCACAGCGACAGACAGTCCACGAGCAGCGGCGGGCCCTTCTCGGCCAGGAGCGGCACCAGGTCGCAGGTCTCGACGGTCCGCCAGGAGCCGGGCCGCCGCTCACGGTGGGCACTGACCCGCTGCGCCCATTCGGAGTCCCCGCCGCGGGTGCCTCCCGTGGCGACGTACAGGACGTCGGCGAAGGTCTCCATCCGCCGCTCCGCCTCCACCGACTTGCCCGAGCGCGCCCCGCCGAGCACCAGGGTCCGGCGCGGGACGTCGGGCACGTCCTCGTAGACGCCCACGTCGAGCGTCGTCCCGTCGGGCACGGCCCGGGCGCCCGCGGCGGCGAGCCGTCTGCGCAGCTCGGCCCCCGGGGGCACGTCGTGGTCGAGGTGCACCGCGATCACGTCCGTCGTCGGGTCGACCGCGCCGGCCGCCCGCAGCCTCGCCAGGGCGTCGGGGCGGCCCACCACGTCCAGGAGCACCATGTGGTAGGCCCCGCCGTTCTCGTCCAGGCCCGCGGGGGCCGCGCCCGGCGGCAGGTACAGCAGCCGCTGTCCGGCCGGCCCGGTGACCGCGTACCCGGTGCCGGGCGCGTCCGTCGGCACCGCCCGCACCCGGTGACCCGTCAGCAGGGCCAACTCCCGTCCGTCGGGGACCCGGCCGGGCTGCGGCAGCCCGGCCGGCACCTCCATGGCGGGCCCGTCGTGCGGGTGGGAGAGCAGCACCTGCCGTACACCGCCCAGCGAGTGGCCGGCGCGGGCCGCGGCGAACGCGGCACCGGGGGTGAGGTCGAGGAGCAGGGTGCCGTCGACCATGAGTGCGGTGGCCGCCCGCGCCTCCTCGCCGAGCGCGCTCGCGCAGGCGGCGCAGGGACAGTCGGGGCGGGGCAGGCCCGCGGGGGCACCGGTGCCGAGCAGTGTCAGTTCCACGCCGCCGATTTTTCCGTGTCCCCGCACGTCTTGCGCGCCCGGCTAGGCTTCGGACGGGAGACGGATCTTGTCCGGCTTCCGCTGTGCAGTGTGCTCACACCTTGGAGGCGTACATGGCGGCATGGACGTGGCGGTTCGAGAAGTCCGACGGGACAGAGGTCCAACCCGCGGTGCAGCCCGAGGAGTTCACCACCCAGGGCGATGCGGAGTCCTGGATCGGTGAGGTGTGGAAGGACCTTCTGGCGGGTGGCGCGGACCAGGTGTTCCTCTTCGAGGACAGCACGCAGATCTACGGTCCGATGAGCCTGCACGCCGAAGCGGAGTAGGCCGGTGGGGGTTGCCGGGGTCGTCCCCGGCAACCCGCCGCCGTCGGCGAAGGACCCCCGGCGGGGGCCAAAGACGCCCCGGGGCCCGCCGGCGGGCGGGGCGGGCCCCGGCGGCGTCAGCCCCCGAACCCGCCCCCAACTGGTCTACCTACGCCTCGACACCACCCTTACCACGCGCCAATGTCGCCCCCCCCCCTACGGGTGGGGGCGGGGGGGGGGGGGGGGGGCCCCCCCCCCCCCCCCCGCCGCCGTCGGCGAAGGACCCCGTGCGGGCGACATCGACGCCCGGGGGCCGTCCGGCGTCCGGAGCGGCCCCGGGCGCGTTCAGCCCCGTACGCCGCACAGGTGCAGCAGCGCCGCCACCTGGCGGTAGGGGTCCGTGCGGCCCGCCCGCTCCTCGGCGGCCAGCAGGACCTCCGCGTCCGGCGGCACCGGAGCGCCGTCGGCCACCGTGTCCGTGAAGACGCGCACCCCGTACCAGGCGTGCAGCGGCGCCCCGATCCCGGCGAGCGTGCCGGTCAGCGTGGCGAGCCGGTCGGCGCGGACGTCGAGGCCGAGCCGGTTGGTGTACGCCGTCGTGTCGAACGAGGCCAGCGCCGTCGCCCAGTCCCCGCCGATCCCCGGCCGCATGGCCAGCGCGTCGGCGTTGCGCACCAGCAGCGAGAGCAGCCCGCCCGGGGCCAGCATCCGCGCCAGCCCGGCGAGCAGCGCGTCCGGCTCCTCGACGTACATCAGCACGCCGTGGCACAGCACGACGTCGAAACTGCCCGGCAGGAAGTGCACACCGGTCTCGTGCCCGTCGCCCTCGATGAGACGCACCCGGCTCCGGATGCCCTCGGGCTCGGCGGCCAGCGCCTCACGGGCCACGGACAGCATCGTGGCGTCCTGCTCAAGAGCGGTCACCTGGTGGCCGGCCCGCGCGAGCCGCAGGGCCTGGGTGCCCTGGCCCGCTCCGACGTCGAGCACCCGAAGGCGCTGTCCCACCGGATACCGCCCGGTTATCTGCTCATCGAGCTGCCGGGCCACCAGTTCCTGCCGTACGACATCCCGCAGCCCGCCCAGCCTGCTCAGCCAGGCATCCGCCGCGCCCCCGGAGAACGACGTAGTAGTCAGGGCCGCTCTCCGCGCTTGACCTGCGGCTTCGGCAGCCGGAGTCGACGCATCTGGAGGGTGCGCATGAGCGCGTAGCGGACCGCGCCCCGGGTGTTCTCGTCGGGGAAGCGGGTGTTGAGCTGCTTCCGCAGACGGATCGCGATGACGAACGAGTCCACGACGATCATCACGATGATGACCGCCCACAGCAGCAGCGCCACGTTCTTCAGGATCGCGACCGGGACCACGCTCAGGATGAGGATGATCACGGCCAGCGGCAGGAAGAGCTCGGCGATGCAGAGCCGCGAGTCCACGTAGTCGCGGGCGAACCGGCGGACCTTGCCCTTGTCGCGGACGGGGAGATACCGCTCGTCACCGCTGGCCAGCGCCTGGCGCTGCCGCTCCATCGCCGTACGGCGATCGTCACGCTGGCGCTTGGCGGCCTCCTTGCGCGTCGACGGCGTCTGGGCGACGCTGCGGCGCTGGGTCTGGGCCTCACTGCGCTTGGGCGTGGGGCGGCCCTTCGGGGCCTGAGGGTCACGGGTCACTTTGGAGTCGGTCACCGGCGCCTTGTCGGCGGGGGCCTTCTCTTCCTTCGCACGGCTACGGAACACAAAACCCAAGGGTACGGGGTCCGCGAGCATGGACGTCGGCCGAGTGGGGAACGATCCGGCAACACCCTGCGTCTGTGCTGGACAGAGGGGATGTCGTCCCGGGGTGGATCCCGGGGTGCCACCTACTCCTCACGCCGGAGCGGTGACGGGCACGATCGTCCTTGGGGATGAGCGCATCCTTCCCCGAACAGTGCGGTAATGGATGTGGGGCCCGTACTGTGGGTCCTGTTGCAGTACCTGGAGCTGGAGTCCGTCAGAAGGGGGCGCGCGAAGCCCATGAGCGGTGTCATGAAGCGTATGGGGATGATCTTCCGCGCGAAGGCGAACAAGGCCCTTGACCGGGCCGAGGACCCGCGCGAGACCCTCGATTACTCCTATCAGAAGCAGCTGGAGCTGCTCCAGAAGGTCCGGCGCGGTGTCGCCGACGTGGCGACCAGCCGCAAGCGTCTCGAACTGCAGCTGAACCAGCTCCAGAACCAGTCCTCCAAGCTGGAGGACCAGGGCCGCAAGGCCCTCGCGCTCGGTCGTGAGGACCTCGCCCGTGAGGCGCTGTCGCGCCGTGCCGCGCTCCAGCAGCAGGTCACCGACCTGGAGACGCAGCACCAGACGCTCCAGGGCGAGGAGGAGAAGCTCACCCTCGCCGCCCAGCGGCTCCAGGCCAAGGTCGACGCCTTCCGTACGAAGAAGGAGACGATCAAGGCGACGTACACGGCGGCCCAGGCGCAGACCCGGATCGGTGAGGCCTTCTCCGGCATCTCCGAGGAGATGGGCGACGTCGGGCTCGCCATCCAGCGCGCCGAGGACAAGACCGCGCAGCTCCAGGCGCGGGCCGGCGCGATCGACGAGCTGCTCGCCTCCGGAGCCCTCGACGACCAGTCCGGGCTGGCGAAGGACGACATCCAGAGCGAGCTGGACCGGATCTCCGGTGGTTCGGACGTGGAGCTGGAGCTCCAGCGCATGAAGGCCGAGCTGGCCGGCGGCTCCTCGTCGCAGCAGCAGGCGATCGAGGGCGGCACGGGCCAGAACCAGTCGTCCTCGCAGCCGCAGGACACTCCGCGCTTCGACAAGCAGTGACCTGACCTGGCGGCCCGTGCCCGAGGAGGCGTCATGATCGTACGGATCATGGGGGAGGGGCAGGTGAAGCTGGACGACGGCCGGCTCACCGCCCTGGACAAGCTGGACAACGAACTGCTCGCCGAGATGGAGAGGGGTGACGAGTCCGGCTTCCGCCGCACTCTGGGAGCTCTCCTGGACGCGGTGCGCAGCGCGGGGACCCCGCTTCCCGACGACTCGCTGGAGCCGTCGGAGCTGATCCTCCCGGCCGCGGACGCCACCCTTGAGGAGGTCCGCGCGATGCTGAGCGACGAGGGCCTGATCCCGGGCTGACCACCCCGGTCCCGACGCCCACCGCCCCGGAAGCCGGGCCGCACACCACGCGTGCGCCCGGCCGGGTCCGCTGCGGCGCGCCCCGGCGAGGTCCCGTAAGGCCGGCTGCGCCGTCCCGGCGGGGCCGGGCCCCGAGAACCCCCCACCGCGACCGGCGCCTCCCGGGCTCCGTCCCGTGCCCGGGTCGGGGCGAGCCGCCCGCGCAGGTGGGCCGTGCCTGCCGGGTTCTGAGTCCGGGGGAGCTCTGACCGCGGCGGTCGGGTGATGCCGGATGCGCTCACGCTCCCCGAGCGGGCTGCTCCGGCCCCCGGGTCGGGAGAGTCGTGCCGTACCAGCCGGTTCCCGGCCCGGCAGGGACCCGTACCGTGGACCGGATGAGCACCCTGGAGCGTACGAGGGACTGGCTGCGGGACCACCGCCTCGCCCTGGACGCCGCCCTCGCCGCGGGCGTCCTCGCCGCCATGGTGGCCGGTTCCTTCGCCGAGTCGCGCGGCGCCGCCGGCACGGCCTGGACCGACCGCGCCCCGGACGCCCTCAGCCTCGCCCTGATGGTCCTCGGGGCCGCCGCCCTGGTGTTCCGCCGCCGCGCCCCGATGAAGGTCCTCGCGGCGACCGTCGGCGTCTCCCTGGTGGAACTGGTCACCGCCGACCCCCGCGCCCCGGTCGCCATGTCCGCCGTCGTCGCCCTCTACACCGTGGCCTCGGCCACCGACCGCCCCACGACCTGGCGCGTCGGCCTGCTCACCATGACGCTCCTGACGGCCGTCGCCATGCTCGCGGGACCGCTGCCCTGGTACGCCCAGGAGAACCTCGGCGTCTTCGCGTGGACCGGCATGGCCGCCGCGGCCGGTGACGCCGTCCGCAGCCGGCGCGCCTTCGTGCACGCCATCAAGGAACGCGCGCTACGGGCCGAGCGCACCCGCGAGGAGGAGGCGCGCCGCCGCGTCGCCGAGGAGCGGCTGCGGATCGCCCGCGACCTCCACGACGTCGTCGCCCACCACATCGCCCTGGTCAACGTCCAGGCCGGAGTCGCCGCCCACGTCATGGACAAACGCCCCGACCAGGCCAAGGAGGCCCTCGCCCACGTACGGGAGGCCAGCCGGTCCGCGCTGAACGAGCTGCGCGCCACCGTGGGCCTGCTGCGCCAGTCCGGCGACCCCGAGGCCCCCACCGAGCCCGCCCCCGGACTGGCCCGGCTCGACGAGCTCGCGGACACCTTCCGCAACGCGGGGCTCCCCGTCGAGGTGGCCCGCTCCGACGCCGGCACGGCGCTGCCCGCGGCCGCCGACCTCGCCGCGTACCGGGTGATCCAGGAGGCCCTGACCAATGTGCGCAAGCACGCGGGCCCGGGAGCGAAGGCCGAGGTCAGCGTGGTGCGGGTCGGTCCCGTGGTCGAGGTGACCGTCCTCGACGACGGTCCGGGACACGGCACGGGAGCCGGCCGGGACACCGGAACCGCCGCGGACCCCGGCCCCGGCCTGGAGGACGGCCCCGGACCGGACCCGGCGGACGACACCGGACCGCAGGAGGGCGGCGGCCACGGACTGCTCGGCATGCGCGAGCGCGTCACCGCGATCGGCGGGAGCTGCACGACCGGTCCCCGCTACGGAGGCGGCTTCCGCGTCCATGCGATCCTTCCGGTCGAGAACCACGCCTCGGCCCTGGGGGACCCCGTATGACGATCCGTGTCGTGCTCGCCGACGACCAGGCCCTGCTGCGCAGCGCGTTCCGTGTGCTGGTCGACTCGGAGCCCGACATGGAGGTCGTGGGGGAGGCCTCCGACGGCGCCCAGGCCGTGACCGTGACCCGCGACGAGCGGGCCGACGTCGTGCTGATGGACATCAGGATGCCGGGCACCGACGGCCTCGCCGCCACCCGCATGATCACCGCCGACCCGGGCCTCGCGCATGTACGGGTCGTGATGCTGACCACCTTCGAGGTCGACGAGTACGTGGTGCAGTCGCTGCGGGCCGGCGCGTCCGGGTTCCTCGGCAAGGGGGCCGAGCCCGAGGAGCTGCTGAACGCCATCCGGATCGCCGCGGGCGGCGAGGCACTGCTGTCCCCGGCGGCGACCAAGGGCCTCATCGCCCGTTTCCTCGCGCGGGGTGACGACGAAGCACCCGGCACCGCCCGCTCCGAGCGGCTCGGCGCGCTCACCGGGCGCGAGCGCGAGGTCCTCGTCCAGGTCGCCGCGGGCCTGTCCAACGACGAGATCGCCGAACGTCTCGAAGTGAGTCCGCTCACGGTGAAGACGCACGTCAACCGGGCCATGGCCAAACTGGGCGCCCGCGACCGGGCCCAGCTGGTGGTCATCGCCTACGAGTCGGGTCTGGTCCGCCCGAGGGTGGACTGAGCGTTACCCGGCCGTACTGCGCCTGGAGTAGGTTCCGGGTAAGGAAATGGACCCAGGGGCTACGGATCACCGCCCGTTCATGGCCCAGGGTGTGACGTGGGGAGTTCCCCCGTCCCCCGCGTTCCGCCCGAACCACGGAAGAGAGACCCACCACCCATGTCCTGGCTGTCCAGATTCAGCCTCGCGCAGCGGGCCCTCATCGGGCTGATGTCGATCGTCGCGCTCGTCTTCGGGGCGATAGCGATCCCCCAGCTCAAGCAGCAGTTGCTGCCCACCATCGAACTGCCCGTGGTGTCGGTGCTCGCGCCGTACCAGGGTGCGTCTCCCGACGTGGTCGAGAAGCAGGTCGTCGAGCCGGTCGAGAACAGCCTCCAGGCCGTCGACGGCATCACCGGTGTCACCTCCACCGCGAGCGAGGGCAACGCCGTCATCATGGCGTCCTTCGACTACGGCAACGACACCAAGCAGCTCGTCGCCGACGTCCAGCAGGCCGTCAACCGGGTCAGCTCCCAGCTCCCCGACTCCGTCGACCCGCAGGTCATCGCCGGCTCGACGGACGACATACCGACCGTCGTCCTCGCCGTCACCTCCGGCCAGGACCAGCAGGCGCTCGCCGACCGGCTCGACCGCACCGTCGTCCCCTCGCTGGAGGGCATCTCCGGCGTCGGCCGCGTCCAGGTCGCCGGTGTGCGTGACCTCCAGGTCACCGTCACCCCCGACGACAGGAAGCTGGCGAAGGCCGGCCTGACCCCCGCCGCCCTCGGCCAGGCGCTCCAGGCCGGCGGCGCGACCGTCCCGGCCGGATCCTTCGACCAGGACGGCAGCAACCGCACCGTGCGGGTCGGCGGCGGCTTCACCTCGCTCGGCCAGATCCAGGACCTGATGGTCCCGGGAGCGCCCGGCAGGAAGCCCGTGCGTCTCGCGAGCGTCGCCACCGTCGAGCAGCAGCAGGCCGCGGCCGACTCCATCACGCGCACCGACGGCCGCCCGAGCCTCGCCGTCACCGTCACCATGGCCCACGACGGCAGCGCCGTCGCCATCTCCGACGCCGTCAAGGACAAGCTGCCCGGCCTGCGGGCCGACCTGGGCAAGGGCGCGACGATCACCGTCGTCAGCGACCAGGGCCCCGCGGTCTCCAAGTCCATCCACGGACTGACCACCGAGGGCGCCCTCGGCCTGCTGTTCGCGGTCCTGGTCATCCTGCTCTTCCTGGCCTCGGTCCGCTCCACGCTGGTCACCGCGGTGTCCATCCCGCTGTCCGTGGTGCTGGCCCTGATCGTGCTGTGGACCCGTGACCTGTCGCTCAACATGCTGACGCTGGGCGCGCTCACCATCGCGATCGGCCGGGTCGTCGACGACTCGATCGTCGTCCTGGAGAACATCAAGCGGCACCTCGGCTACGGCGAGGAGCGCCAGGAGGCGATCCTCACCGCCGTCCGCGAGGTGGCCGGAGCGGTCACCTCCTCGACGCTCACCACGGTCGCCGTGTTCCTGCCGATCGGTCTGACCGGCGGCATGGTCGGCGAACTGTTCGGCTCCTTCAGCCTGACGGTCACGGCGGCGCTGCTCGCGTCCCTGCTCGTCTCGCTCACGGTCGTCCCCGTGCTCTCGTTCTGGTTCCTGCGCGCTCCCAAGGGCACCCCGGCGGACGCCGAGGAGGCCCGCCGCAAGGCCGAGGAGAAGGAGGAGCGCAGCCGTCTCCAGCGCTTCTACGTCCCCGTGCTGCGCTTCGCGACCCGTCGCCGGGTGACCAGCCTGCTCATCGCCGCCGTCGTCCTCGTCGGCACGTTCGGCATGGCGCCGCTGCTGAAGACGAACTTCTTCGACCAGGGCGAGCAGAAGGTCCTCACCGTCAAGCAGGCGCTGAAGCCGGGCACCAGCCTGGCCGCGACCGACGCGCAGGCCAAGAAGGTCGAGAAGCTCCTCGGCGGCGTCAAGGGCGTCAAGGACTACCAGGTCACCATCGGCTCCTCCGGTTTCCTGGCGGCCTTCGGCGGCGGCACGGACACCAACCAGGCGTCGTACCAGGTCATGCTGGAGGACTCCGCGTCCGCCAAGGACGTGCAGGACCGCATCGAGAAGGGGCTCGGCGCGCTCTCCGGCCTCGGCACCACCACGGTCGCCGCCGGTGACGCCTTCGGCAGCCAGGACCTCAAGGTCGTCGTGAAGGCGGCCGACGCGGACGTGCTGCGCAAGGCGGCCGGACAGGTCCGTGACGAGGTCGCCAAGCTCGACGACGTCACCGACGTCACGAGCGACCTCTCCCAGAGCGTTCCGCGCATCTCGGTCCGGGCCAACTCCAAGGCCGCGGCGGCCGGTTTCAACGACGCCACCCTCGGCGCGGCCGTCACCCAGGCGGTCCGCGGCACGACCACGGGCAAGGCGATCCTGGACGACACCGAGCGGGACGTCGTCGTCAAGTCCGCGAAGCCGGTCACCACGATCGAGGAGCTGCGCGCGCTGCGCCTCGGCGCGGTGAAGCTCGGTGACATCGCGGACGTGAAGCTCGTCGACGGGCCGGTCTCGATGACCCGCATCGACGGCCAGCGCGCCGCCACGATCACCGCCAAGCCGACCGGTGACAACACCGGCGCGGTCAGCGCCGACCTCTCGGCGAAGCTCGGCAAGCTGAAGCTGCCCGCCGGTGCCACCGCCTCGGTCGGCGGTGTCTCCTCGGACCAGAGCGACGCGTTCAAGAACCTGGGCCTGGCGATGCTCGCGGCGATCGCGATCGTCTTCATGCTGCTGGTGGCGACGTTCCGTTCGCTCGTCCAGCCGCTGATCCTGCTCGTGTCGATCCCGTTCGCGGCGACCGGCGCGATCGGCCTGCTCGTCGTCACGGGCACCCCGATGGGTGTCCCCGCGATGATCGGCATGCTGATGCTCATCGGCATCGTGGTGACGAACGCGATCGTGCTGATCGACCTCGTCAACCAGTACCGGGCACAGGGCCACGGCGTGGTCGAGGCCGTGATCGAGGGCGGCCGGCACCGGCTCCGCCCGATCCTGATGACGGCGCTGGCGACGATCTTCGCGCTGCTGCCGATGGCGCTGGGCGTGACCGGTGAGGGCGGCTTCATCGCGCAGCCCCTCGCGGTGGTCGTGATCGGCGGTCTCATCAGCTCGACGCTGCTGACGCTGCTGCTCGTCCCGACGCTCTACGCGATGATCGAACTGCGCAAGGAGCGCCGGGCGGCGAAGAAGGCGGCGAAGCGCGAGGCGAAGTCCGCCGGCACCCCCGCCGTGAGCGACGAGGACAAGTCCCCGGAGCCGGCCGGAGTCTGATCCGGCGGCAACGACGAAGAGGCGCCCCTCGGTCACGAGG
>NZ_JBHXDQ010000098.1:0-27948 GCF_042725875.1 Streptomyces sp. NPDC127038
CGGCGGTCGCGGTTCCGGATCCGGTGGGTGGGTGGGTCGGGGCCGTGCCGGTGCATCAGGCCGTCGCCGTTGGGTGAGGTGTGACCGTAGGTGGCGACGGCCATCGATGTACCGGCCCGGCCCCGACGGCCCGCGGCCGACTGCGGGAGTGCCGTGGCTTGGGTGCGTGCCTTTCAGCCCCGGCCGGGGGAACATTCAGCCCCTCCGGCGATTGAGGAGCGGGGTCCGGGGCGGAGCCCCGGGGGTGGCCCTTCCCCGGCCCGCCCTTTGGGTTCCGGGGGACATTCAGCCCCTCCGGCGTTTGAGGAGCGGGGGTCCGGGGGGCGGCGCCCCCGGGTACGGGTCGGGTAGGGGCGGAGGGGGCGAGGAAACGTCTGTCCTCGCCCCGGCCCCCGCCGGTCAAAGAGCCCCCGGGTCAGGCGAGTTGGGCCGCGAGGGCGGCGAGGAGGCGGACGACACCGGCGGGCCCGTCGACCACCAGGTCGGCCCGCTCGGCGAGTTCGGCCACCTCGGAGCTGCCGCTGCACACCAGAAGCCCCGGAACCCCGTCGGAGCGAAGCTTGTCGACGGCGGCGAAGGCGGGCAGATCACCCAGGTCGTCCCCCGCGTACAGAACGGCCTCGGCCCCGACCTCCCGCACGTACTCCATCAGCGCGACCCCCTTGTCCATGCCCGGCGGCCGAAGCTCCAGCACCATGCGCCCCGGCTCGACGATCAGCCCGTGCCGCGCGGCAAGCTCACCGAGCGGCTCCCGCAACGCCTCGAACGCGGCCTGAGGATCGGCGGCGCGCCGCGTGTGCACGGCGACCGCCCGGCCCTTCTCCTCGATCCAGGTGCCCTGCCAGGCGCCGATCCCGTCGAGGAACCCGGGCAGCTCGGCGCGGACGGCGGCCACGCCGGGGTGCGGGGCGGGGGCGGTGACGGTGCCGCTCACGGCGTCCCAGCGCTCGGCGCCGTAATGGCCGAGGACGACCAGGTGCTCCAGGCCGGGAACGCCCGCGAAGCCGCCGTGGCGCACGGCCACTCCGGCCGGGCGGCCGGTGACGACGGCGACGGAGGCGACCTTGGGGGCGAGCGCGGCGAGCGCGGGGACCGCGTCGGGGTGCGCGCGGGCGCGGTCGGGGTCGGGGACGATGGGGGCGAGGGTGCCGTCGAAGTCGAGTGCGACGACCGTCCGGGCGGGGTGGGTGAGGATCGCTTCCAGAGCGTCGCGTCCGGCGGGGGTCACCGGAGCCGGCAAGGAGTCCTTGGATTCGGGGTGGCTGCCCATGGCACGACCCTATCCGTGCGACGCCGGACGCACCCCCGACTCACGCCCGGCCGAGCGCCCCGCCACCCGGAACGCCCGGATCCCGCCCCACCAAGACGTTCTCTCGCCCCCTCCGCCCCTACCCGTCCCATACGGGGGCTCCGCCCCCGGACCCCCGCTCCTCAAACGCCGGAGGGGCTGAAACTTCACCTCTCCCCCCGGCGGGCCTCCCGTACGCGGCGGAGTCTGTTCACCGTGACCGGGTCGTGCGCCAGGGCGCGCGGGTCGTTCAGGAGGGCGTTGAGCAGCTGGTAGTAGCGGACCGGGGCCAGGCCCAGCTGTTCGCGTATGGCGCGCTCCTTGGCGCCGGGGCCCGGGAAGCCGCGGCGCTCCAGCGCGAGAATGCTCCGTTCGCGCGCGGGCAGTTCTTCCATGGACAGCACGGTAGTCCCCGGCACCGACAAGCACTCCCGCGAGTGGACTAGACCTTTCCAGGGGTAAAGGGCGACACTGTCCCCCGTGAGACACGTCATCGCCCTCGATGTGGGCGGCACCGGGATGAAGGCCGCCCTCGTCGGGGTGGACAACGAGCCTTCCCCGGACCGCCCCGGCGCGCAGCGCCCGCAGGCCCCCGGGCACCCCGCGCTGCTGCACCAGGCCCGCCGCGCGACCGGCCGCGAGCGCGGGCCCGACGCCGTCGTCGAGGAGATCCTCGACTTCGCCGCCGAACTGCGCGCCCACGGCGAGGAGCACTTCGGCGAGAGCGCGCTGGCAGCGGGCGTCGCCGTCCCCGGCATCGTGGACACGCAGAACGGCGTCGCGGTCTACGCGGCCAACCTCGGCTGGCGCGACGTCCCGCTGCGCCGGCTGCTCGGCGAGCGGCTCGGCGGCGTACCGGTGGCGCTCGGGCACGACGTGCGCACCGGCGGCCTCGCGGAGGGCCGGATCGGCGCCGGCCAGGGAGCCGACCGCTTCCTGTTCGTCCCGCTGGGCACCGGCATCGCGGGCGCCATCGGCATCAACGGCGGCGTCGAGGAGGGCGCGCACGGCTTCGCCGGCGAGATCGGCCACATCGTCGTACGGCCCGGCGGGTCCCCGTGTCCGTGCGGGCAGCGCGGCTGTCTTGAGCGGTTCGCCTCGGCGGCGGCCGTCAGCCAGGCCTGGGCCGAGGCCTCGGGCGACCCCGCGGCGGACGCGGCGGACTGCGCCAAGGCCGTCGAGTCGGGCGACCCGAGGGCGCTGGCCGTCTGGCAGGAGGCGGTCGACGCGCTCGCCGACGGCCTGGTCACCGCGCTCACCCTCCTGGACCCGCGCACGCTGATCATCGGTGGCGGGCTCGCCGAGGCGGGGGAAACCTTGTTCACACCGCTGCGGACCGCGGTCGAACGCCGGGTCACGTTCCAGAAGCTGCCGTCCATCGTCCCCGCCGCCCTCGGGGACACCGCCGGATGCCTCGGTGCCGGGCTCCTCGCCCGGGACCTCCTGAACACCACTCCCACGACTCCCCGGAGGTAACCACCCGATGGCCCCTAGCAAGGTTCTCGCCGGCGCCCGGGTGGTACTGCCCACCGGGATCGTGAACGACGGCCGCGTGATCATCGACGGTCGGCGGATCGCCGGCACGGAGGCCGCCGGCGCGCGGCCGGACGCGGCCCCGGCCCCGATCCCCGCGGACACGCCGGTGACCGACCTGTCCGGCCACTGGGTGGTCCCCGGCTTCGTCGACATCCACAACCACGGCGGCGGCGGGGCGTCCTTCACCTCGGGAAGCGCCGAGGACGTCCTGCGGGGCATCCACACCCACCGGCTGCACGGCACCACGACCGTCGTCGCCTCGACCGTCACCGGCGACATGCACGGCCTCGCCGAGCGCGCCGGGATGCTCTCCGAACTCGCCGAGCAGGGTGACATCGCGGGCGTCCACTTCGAGGGCCCGTTCATCTCGCCGTGCCGCAAGGGCGCCCACTCCGAGGAACTGCTGCGCGACCCGGACCCGGCCGACGTCCGCAAGCTCCTCGACGCGGCCCGCGGCCGGGCCAGCATGGTCACGCTCGCCCCCGAACTGCCGGGCGGCCTCGACTCCGTACGACTGCTCGCCGAGCACGGGGTGATCGCCGCGATCGGGCACACCGACGCCACGTACGAGCAGACGAAGGCGGCCATCGACGCGGGCGCCACCGTGGCCACGCACCTGTTCAACGCGATGCCCGCGCTCGGGCACCGGACGCCGGGTCCCATCGCCGCCCTCCTGGAGGACGAGCGGATCACCGTCGAGCTGATCAACGACGGCACGCATCTGCACCCCGCCTCGCTGGAACTGGCCTTCCACCACGCGGGTCCCGGCCGGGTCGCGTTCATCACCGACGCGATGGACGCGGCGGGCTTCGGCGACGGCCGCTACATGCTCGGACCGCTGGAGGTCGAGGTCGCCGACGGTGTCGCCCGGCTGGTGGAGGGCGGTTCGATCGCCGGCTCCACGCTGACCCTGGACCGCGCCTTCCAGCGTGCCGTGACGGTCGACCGGCTGCCGGTCGAGGACGTCGTGGCGGCCCTCTCCGTCAACCCCGCGCGCCTGCTGGGCCGCTACGACCGGGTGGGCTCGCTGGAGCCGGGCAAGGACGCGGACCTCGTGGTCCTCGACGCCGACTTCGCGCTCAAGGGCGTGATGCGCGGCGGAGAATGGGTGGTCGATCCCCAACTGGGGTGATTCACACCATTGTTGCTTACGGCGGTTGGCCCGGGGGACTGGGCCGACCGCCGTTGTGTTTGGCATGATCGAGCCTCCGGAACCACCGGCGGGCGTCCGACCGGCGCCCAGGTCGCAGAACTCTTCGGGGGAGGTCGTCGCAGGTGATCCTCACGGTCACGCTGAACACCGCTCTCGACATCACCTACCGGGTACGGGCCCTGCGCCCGCACAGCACGCACCGGGTGAGCGAGGTGAGCGAACGGCCGGGCGGCAAAGGCCTGAACGTGGGACGCGTGCTGGCCGCGCTCGGTCACGAGGTGACGGTCACCGGCTTCTCCGGCGGTGCGACCGGCCGCGTCGTGCGGGACCGGCTGGCCGAGTCGGCCGGGGTCGTGGACGCGCTCGTCCCGGTGGAGGGGCCGACGCGCCGCACGATAGCCGTGGTCGACACGACGACCGGTGACACGACCCAGCTCAACGAACCGGGTCCGGCGATCACCCCCGCCGAGTGGGCCGCCTTCCAGGAGACGTACGAGCATCTGCTGCGCTCCGCCTCGGCGGTGGCCCTGTGCGGCAGCCTGCCCCCGGGCGTCCCGGTCGGCGCCTACGCCCAACTCGTACGCACGGCACGCGCGTTGGCCGTACCGGTCCTGCTGGACACCAGCGGCGAGCCGCTGCGCCGGGGGGTCGCCGCCCGCCCGGACGTCGTCAAGCCGAACGCCGAGGAACTGGCCGAACTCACCGGTTCCCACGAGCCGTTGCAGGCCACCCGCAACGCCCGCCGTCGCGGCGCCCACACGGTGGTCGCCTCCCTCGGCGCGAACGGACTGCTGGCCCACACACCCGAGGGCCACTGGCGGGCGACCCCGCCGGTGCGGACCCACGGCAACCCCACGGGCGCGGGCGACTCCGCCGTCGCGGGCCTGCTGTCGGGGCTGGTGGAGAACCTGGACTGGCCGGCCCGGCTCACCCGCGCCGTCGCCCTGTCGGCGGCGACGGTGGCCGCACCCGTGGCGGGCGAGTTCGACCGCGCACTGTACGAGAACCTGCTGACCCGAGTCACGGTCACCACCGAGGCCACCGCTGCGTGAACCCGACGAGGACGTCTCCGGCCCGGGCACATCCGGGCCGGAAGATCGTCTCGGGGGTCAGGAGTTGACCCAGCCCTTCACCAGCCACATCTGGTCGATGAGGGCGTCGCACTGGTTGCCCTGCTCGCAGGAGAGCTTGATGGTGTTCGTGCCCTTGTTGAGCTGGACCCAGTTGTAGGTCTTCGTCCAGCCCTTCTCGTAGTCGCCGCCAGGAGCGCCGGCCCAGTTCTTCAGACCGACAGGCGTGTCGGAGGCCGTGCCGTTGACCGTGAGGGTGGCGGTCTGGTCCTTGCCGGGAACGCTGTAGCCGATGTAGACGCTGTACTTGCCGGCCTTGGGGATGCCGTTCACGGTCCAGGTGAGCGAGGCTCCGACCTGGTTGAAGCCGTTCACGTAGAAGCCGCCGTCGGCCTTCGCGCCCTTCACGTCCGAGGCCGGAGTGGCCCCGCCGTCCAGGCGCAGGGTCTTCGCGTCGATCGTGGGGAGTTTCACGCTGGCGTCGGAGGCCTTGGTCTCCGAGTCGGTGGGGGCCGCGCTCTGGGAGGTCGAGGCGGTGGGGCCCGCCTGGTCGCCCTTCTTGCCGTCGTCCCCGCCGCCCAGCATGGCGACGCTGATGCCGATCACGACGGCCGCGACCACGGCGACCGCGCCGATGAGGAGACCCTTGGTGTTGGGGCCGCGTCCGCGCCCGCCGCCGTCACCGTGACCGGGCATCGGCGTCCGCGCGGTCTGCGCGCCGCCGGGAACGGTCTCGGGGGCTCCGTAGTGGGCGTTCGACTGGCCGTAGCCGCCCTGCTGCGGCACCTGGCCGTACGGGGCGGTGGTGGCCTGCTGGCCGTAGGTGCCCTGAGCGGTCTGCTGGCCGTACTTGCGCTCGCCGACCGCCCGCACCCGGTTGACCGAGCCCGGGTAGCCGTAGCCACCGCCTCCAGAGGGCGGCGTGGCTCCGTTGGCCTGACCGTCGGCGTACAGATAGCCGAACGGGTCGTCCTCCTCGGGCGTGCTCGCGCCGTTGTTGCCGGGCGTCATCCCTTGGTCTCCTCAGCGGGTGCGGTTCTGATGCGGTACACGAATGAATGGCGAGCCTACCCGGTTTCGCTCGGCCAAACGGGGGTCCTTCACCGCATGGACGCACTGACCTGCGTCTTACCCGGCGCGCCGATGCTGTTTGGGACGAGAACGTTTCTCGACATACATCCGTTCGTCAGCGGATTTCAACACCTCGTCCGCCGTCATCCCGCAGTGGGCCCATCCGATGCCGAAACTGGCGCCCACGCGGACGGCCCGACCGTCGACCCTGATGGGAGGGATGATCGCGTTCCGCAGGCGTACGGCGAGGTCCTGCGCGTCCGCCCGGCCGAGCCCGTCGGCGAGCACCACGAACTCGTCGCCGCCGAGCCGGGCGACCGTGTCGCCGTCGCGGACCCCGTGGGTGAGACGGCGGGCGACCTCGATGAGAACCTCGTCACCCGCGTTGTGCCCGAACCGGTCGTTGATCGACTTGAAGCCGTCGAGGTCGCAGAACAGGACCGCGAGCCCCTTGGTCCCGTCGTCGGTCTCGCCCTCGGGGGCCACGGTGTGCACGTGGTGGTCGAAGGCCTCGAACGCCTCCGCGCCGGCCCGGAAGTCGAAGCCGTGCCCGTTCCCGTCGTAGGCCGGGTGGCCGTCGTCGAACTCGCCGGCGAGGTCCGCGTGCCCGTACGCCGCGTCCAGCGAGGCGACCGCGCCCGGCGGCAGCGACTGCGGGCGCCGGCACAGCCGGGCACCGAGCCGGGAGCGCAGCTCGGCGGAGTTGGGCAGACCGGTGAGGGCGTCGTGCGAGGCGCGGTGCGCGAGCTGGAGCTCACGGCGCTTGCGGTCCTCTATGTCCTCGACGTGGGTGAGCAGGAAGCGCGGGCCGTCGGCGGCGTCCGCGACGACCGAGTTGCGCAGGTGCACCCAGACGTAGGTGCCGTCGCGGCGCCCGAGCCGCAGCTCGGCCCGGCCGCCCTCGGCGGAGGTCCGCAGCAGGGTGCCGATGTCCTCGGGGTGCACGAGGTCGGAGAAGGAGTAGCGGCGCATCGCGGAGGCGGGCCGGCCCAGGAGCCGGCACAGGGCGTCGTTGGTGCGCAGGATGCGGCCGTGCTGGTCGCCGCCCATCTCGGCGATCGCCATGCCGGAGGGGGCGTACTCGAAGGCCTGGCGGAAGGACTCCTCGCTGGCGCGCAGGGCCTGCTGCTCGCGCTCCAGGCGGACCAGGGCGCGCTGCATATTCGCGCGTAGACGGGCGTTGCTGATCGCGATGGCGCCCTGGAAGGCGTACATCTGGAGGGCTTCACGGCCCCAGGCGCCCGGCCTGCGGCCGTTGCGCGGCCGGTCGACCGACAGGACGCCGATCAGCTCGCCGTGGCCTCCGCCGCCCCCCGAGACGCTCGGGGTGTACATCGGGGCGAAGAGCCGGTCGGAGGGGTGCCACTCGTCCTCGAAGCGGGGCGCGGGGCCGTCGGTGTACCACTGGGGCACGTCGTCCTCGTCGAGGACCCAGCCCTCGGTGTGCGGTATGAACCGCAGGTCGCCCCAGGACTCGCCCATGGTGAGCCGGCGCTCCCAGGAGGCGCGGGAGCCGACGCGGCCGGTGATGAGGGCCTCGGCGGCGGAGTTCCCGGCGAGGGCGGCGACGACGAGGTCGCCGTCGGGGCGTACGAGGTTGACGCAGGCCAGCTCGTAGCCGAGCCCGGTGACCACGCCGTCCGCGACGGTCTGCAGCGTGTCCGCCAGGCTGCGGGCGGTGTTCATGTCCGCCATCACCTGATGCAGCTGCCGCAGGGTCGCAAGACGGACGTAGGGCTCCGACTCGGTCTCCATTCGCCCTCCCCTCGAGACCTCGCAGCAACTCCAGGGTTCCCTCGGCGTTCTGGGTGCTCTTCGGTTCCGTGCTGACTGTCCGGCGCTCCCCCTGGAACCCCTTCACGCCGTACTGCTTGGTAGCTTCCCCCCGTAACGCCTCAGCCACTGAATCACAGCGCGCTCCCCACTCGGTACACAGGGTCAACAAAATATGGCTCCTGTGACTCAAGTCACAGCGTAACCTGAGCAATTGAGTGGAGTTTCTGCATTTCATTGTGCGTTTGCAGAATGCGTTGTCGACCGGCCGTGCAGAACCTGTGCACGCCCGTGACCCGTCGTACGAGTAGGAATGAGAGTAAGGCCACCGCGGCCCTTCTCCGTCCCCGGACCTAGGTCCCGGATCGGCCCGAGGTCCGATGCGGCGCACTCGGTGCGGAGACTAGCGTTTCGGCGTGCTCACGACTTCCCCCGCTCTCCCCGTCCCCGCGTCCGTGCATGCTGAGGGGGTGAGCAACGACGAGTTCCGCGCCGCCATGACCCGGCTGGCCGCGGGCGTGGTCCTGGTGACCGCGCACGAGCCCGCGCTGGCCCCCGACGGGCCGCGCGGGGAGGACGTCGGCATGACCGCGACCGCGTTCATGTCCGTCTCGCTGGAGCCGCCGCTCGTCCTGGTCAGCCTGCGCGAGGGGTCCCGGATGGACGACCTGCTCGACGAGCAGCCGCTGTGGGGGGTCTCCGTGCTCGCGGAGAGCCAGCGCCACATCGCCGGCCGCTTCTCCATGAAGGGCCGCATCAGCGACCGGCTCCTCTTCGAGGACATCCCCTACGTCCGCGGGGAGGCCTCCGGGGCGCTCCTGATGGGCGGCGCGCTGGCCACCCTGGAGTGCAGCACCGAGCAGCGGATCGCCGCGGGCGACCACACCCTCGTCGTCGGCCGCGTCCTGACGGCCCGGGTGCCGAGCGCGGACGGCGGCCCGCTGACGTACTTCAAGGGCCGCTACCGCCAGCTGGGCTGAGACGGCGGGGCCCGGGGACCCGGACGCGGGTCCTAGCCCCAGTCGCGGCCCGTGCGGCCCCTCTTGGTCTCGGAGCGGGCCTTCTTCTCGCGCAGCCTGCGTTCGTTGATGCCCCGCGGGATGCGGGTGGCGCGGCGCGGTCGGGGCGGCGGCGCGGTGGCCTCGGCGAGCAGGGAGGCGAGGCGCACGGCCGCCGTCTCGCGGTTGCGCCACTGGGAGCGGTGCTCGGAGGCGCGCACGCTGACGACCCCGTCGACGAGACGGCCCTCCAGCTTGGCGAGGGCGCGCTCCTTCCAGACGGGCGGCAGCGCCTCGGTGGCGGCCAGGTCGAAGCGGAGCTCCACCTGCGTGTCGCTGGTGTTCACGTGCTGCCCGCCCGGCCCGCCGGAGCGCGAGAAACGCCACATGAGCTCGGCCTCGGGCAGGGAGACGGAGCCGCGGATGACATAGGGACCGGACATGCGTTCATGGTCGCCCGCGCGGCCGGTCCGCGTCACCCCTTTTTCGGGGTCGGCCGGGGCGAAGGGGGGAGTCCGGGTAAAAATGGTAAAGACAGACGGAACCTCGGGTACCCCCCTTGGCGTTCATAGGGGTGACGGTAGCTTCGTCCCCAGTACGAAGCCCGTACGTCACGAGGGAAGGGACTCCCAACAATGGCTGTAAGCCTGTCCAAGGGTGGCAACGTCTCGCTCACCAAGGAGGCACCGGGCCTGACCGCCGTCACCGTGGGCCTCGGCTGGGATGTCCGCACCACCACGGGCACCGACTTCGACCTCGACGCCTCGGCCATCGCGGTCAACACCCAGGGCAAGGTCTACTCGGACGCCCACTTCGTCTTCTTCAACAACAAGCAGACGCCGGACAACACGATCGTCCACACCGGTGACAACACCACGGGTGAGGGCGCCGGCGACGACGAGGCGATCAACGTCAACCTGGCGGGTCTCCCGGCCGACATCGACAAGATCGTCTTCCCGGTCTCGATCTACGACGCGGAGAACCGCTCGCAGAACTTCGGCCAGGTCCGCAACGCGTACATCCGCATCGTGAACCAGGCCGGCGGCACCGAGATCGCCCGCTACGACCTCTCCGAGGACGCGGCCACCGAGACCGCCATGGTCTTCGGCGAGCTCTACCGCAACGGCGCCGAGTGGAAGTTCCGCGCCGTCGGCCAGGGCTACGCCTCGGGCCTGGTCGGCATCGCGCAGGACTTCGGCGTCAACGTCTGACCGTCCGGCACACGCACCTGACGAGAAGAGCCCCCGGACTCCGGTTCACCGGGGGCTCCTCTCGTGCGCGGTTCACGGGTGGGCCGGCTTGCCCTTCCCGTACAGCCAGTCCTTCCAGATCCCGCTGAAGTCCTTGCCGGGCGCGGCCTTCTCGACGTACGCGGTGAACTCGGCGGTGTCCGCGTTCGCGTGCCGATGGGCGGCCGCCCAGCCCTGGACGATGTCGTAGAAGGTGTCGTCGCCCACGAGTTGACGGATCTTCTGGAGGACCATCGCGCCGCGGTAGTAGACGGGCGGGTCGGAGATCTGCGCCGGGCCGGGCGGGTTCGCGGGCGGGAAGGCCCAGATCTCGCCGCTGTCGACCGGTTCGTAGTAGTCGCCCTTGTAGAGGGAGTCGAAGATCTTCTGGGCGGAGTCGCCGCCGTGGTCCTCCTGCCACAGCCACTCCGCGTAGGTCGCGAAGCCCTCGTTGAGCCACATGTCCCGCCAGGACCTCGGGGTGACCGAGTCGCCGAACCACTGGTGCGCCAGTTCGTGGACCAGGGTCACGGTGTCGGGGGCGCCGGGGAAGACGGGGCGCGTCTGGGTCTCCAGGGCGTAGCCCACGTCGTCGGGGCGGTCCACGATCGCCCCGGTGGAGGAGAAGGGGTACGGACCGAAGTTGTACTCCTCCCAGTCCATGATCCCGGGGATCCGTCCCAGCACCTTCTCGCTCGCCCGCTTCTGTTCCGGGTCGACGGCCACGTAGACCGGCAGTCCGTTCCCCGCCTTCGAGCGGGTGATGTCGTAGTGCCCGATCGCGAGGGTCGCCACATAGCTCGCCATCGGTTCGGCGGTGTGCCAGGCGTAGGTCGTCCTGCCGTCCTTGGTCGACTCGCTCGTCAACTCGCCGTTGGAGACGGCCTGGAGGCCCTTCGGGACGGTGATCGTGATGTCGTACGAGGCCTTGTCGGAGGGGTGGTGGTCGCCGGGGAACCAGGCCATCGACCCCGTGGGCTCGCCGAGACCGAGGGCGCCGTCGGCCGTGCGCAGCCAGCCCTCCTTGGAGGCGTCGGCGTCCGTGATCGTGCGGGGAACCCCGGAGTAGCGGACCTTCGTGGTGAACGTCTCGCCCCGGTCGAGGTCGTGCCGCGGGCGCACGGTCAGCTCCTGGCCCGCCCGGCTCCAGCCGGCGCCGCGGCCCTCGACCTCGACGTCGGAGACCCGCAGCCCCAGCAGGTCGAGGTGGAAGGCGCTGAGGTCCTGGAGGGCCCGCGCGGTGATCTCGGCCGTTCCCGTCAGGCGCTTGTGCCCGGGGTCGTAGGAGAGGGTGAGCCCGTAGTGCGTGACGTCGTACCCGCCGTTGCCCATCTTCGGGAAGTAGGGGTCGCCGACACCCGCCGTGCCGGGCTTCCCGTGCACGGCCTCCCCGCCGCAGGCGGTGAGGCCGGCGACGAGGGCGAGAGCCAGGGCAAAGGGGGCGGCGACGGAGGATCGGGGCACATCAGCGATCCTAGGCCGCCGTGGGGCGCCCGGGGCGTGACACCATCACCTCGTGCTCGACATCGGTTACGCCCTCTCCAACCGCTTCCCCGACCCGCCGCAGACCGACTACCGGCGCGCGGACGTCCACGCGCTGCGGCACGACCTGTTCTGCGGTGACGTGTACCTCGCCGACACCAAGACGGACGATGAGGTGTCCACGGGCTGGGGCTGGGTGCCGGTGCTCGACTTCGCGTGGGCGCTGTGCGACATCGTCGAGCAGCTCGACCGCGACCCGCTCGGCAGCCGGGCCTCGCGGCCCCAGCAGGCGGAGCTGGACTTCACCGAGTCGACCGACCGCATGCTCTTCGAACGCCGCTTCGGCTGGGTGGACATCGAGGCCGACTGGATGCGGAGCGACGAGGAGCCGCTGACCGTCTCCCACACCGAGCTCCGCCGCGAGGCCCGCGACTTCCTGCACGACCTGCTCGCGGACCTCACCGACCTGCACGAGGACCTGGCCGAGAACCCGGCGATCTGGACGCTCCAGGCCCGCTTCCCCCGGGTCTCCTAGGGCCCGTCCCGGGCGGTGACCGGGTCGGTGGCCGCCGGGGCGCGCGACCGCCCGGGGGCGGGTGCCCGCCGGGCGGTGACCGCGGCCGGCGGGGCTCAGGTCCGCTCCGGACCGCCGTCCACCCGTACGCCGAGCGCCGCCGCGAGCACCGGGGCGAGGTCCAGGAGCTGGTGGGTGCTGATGACCGCGCCCGCGAGCCGCTCCACCCCGCGCGCGATGTCCAGTTCGGCCGCCGCGCGCAGGTCCACGTCCACCAGGGTGGCCTCGGTGAGGTCCGCTCCCCTCAGGACGCAGTCGACGAACTCCACCCGCTCCAGACGTGCGCCCCCGAAGTCCGGCTCGACCAGGACACAGTTCTCGAAGACCACGTCCTTGAGCCGCGCCTTGCGCAGGTTCAGATAGTCGATCTTCCCGCCGCGCACGACCACCCGCTCCAGGACGGAGCCGTGCAGCTGCACCCCGCCCATGCGGGCGTCCACCAGCTCGACGTCGCGCAGCGTCGACTCCGCGAGATCGGTGCCGACCCCCCGGATGCCCGTGAGGACCGAGTCCAGCACGCGCGCGTGGTGCAGCCGGGTCTCGTCCAGCGCGCAGCCGGTCAGCGCGCAGTCCATGAAGCGGGCTCCCCCGCCGTCCTGCCCGGCCAGGTCCGCCTCCCGGAACTCCAGCCCGTCGTAGTCCCCGTCCGGCTCCAGCCCGCCGCCCTCGTACGGCTCCAGCGGGGGCAGCCGCAGCTCCGGCCGCCGTGCCGCCTTCGGCCCCGCCCCCTGCGCCTTCGCACCCGTACCGCCGCGCCCGCCCGCCACTCTCCTCGCCATGCCCCCATCCTGCCCGCCCCCACCGACAACCGGCGCCTTCCGGGACCGCCTTGACCTCAAGCGGGCTTGAGGTTGAAGCCTGGTGACGCGACCCCGCAGATCCCGCAGCCCGAGGAGCCCCCGATGTACGCGATCCGTCTGCACGCCTTCGGTCCCGCCGGGAATCTCGTCCACGAGCGGACCGAGGACCCCGAACCCGGGCCGGGCCAGGTCCGGATCGCCGTGGCCGCCGCGGGCGTCCATCTCCTGGACACCGCGCTGCGCGAGGGCATGCGGGGCGGCCCGGCCCCCGCGCCCGTCCTGCCCACCGTGCCCGGCCGCGAGGTCGCCGGAACCGTCGAGTCCCTCGGCGAGGGCGTCGCCGGGCTCTGGCTCGGCCGACGGGTCGTCGCCCACCTGGGTTTCGCCCCCGGCGGGTACGCCGAACTGGCCGTCACGGACGTCGAGCGCCTCCACGACATCCCCGGGAACCTCGACTTCGCCCAGGCCGTCGCGATGATCGGGACGGGCCGTACGGTCATGGGGATCGTGCAGTTCGCCGAGTTCGGCCCCTCCTCCGTGGTCGTGGTGCCCGCGGCCGCGGGCGGGATCGGCACGCTGCTCGTGCAGTACGCGCGCCACGCGGGCGCGACCGTGGTGGGCCTCGCGGGCGGCCCGGAGAAGGTGGCGAGGGCCCGCGCGAACGGCGCCGACCCGGCCGTCGACTACACCGATCCCGGCTGGCCCGGCAAGGTCCGCGCGCACCTCGGCGGACGGGCCGCGACCCTCGTGCTCGACGGTGTCGGCGGCGACGTGGCCCGGGAGGCCGTCGCGCTGCTCGGCCCCGGCGGCCGGCATCTCGTCTTCGGCTGGTCGGGCGCGGGTCTGCCGGGCGGCTCCCCATACCTCGTGGAGGGGGTGTCCGAGCAGGTGCTGGGCCCGGTGATGATGCGCCGGGCCGGCGGCCCGGACCCCGTACGGACCCTGGAGCTGCGGGCCCTGGCGGAGGCCGCCGCCGGGCGGCTGGTCCCGGCCGTGACCCGCTTCCCCCTCGCCGAGGCGGCCGCGGCGCACCGGGCCCTGGAGAGCAGGGCGACGACGGGGAAGGTGGTGCTGGAACCCTGAGCACGGGCGGGCGGAATCCGCCGCGCGGGCGATGCCACCGCACCGCGCGAGGCGATATCGCTCAAAGATGCGGATCATGACGATTCATGGTGTTCTGAGCCAATGAGTGTCACCCGGACAGGTGAACCGGACGCGCCGGTGGGTCCCGACCCCCATCGCTGGTGGGCGCTGGTGGTCATCGCGCTCGCCCAGCTGATGGTCGTGCTGGACGCGACGATCGTGAACATCGCCCTCCCCTCCGCGCAGCGGGACCTCGGCATGTCCGACGGCAACCGGCAGTGGGTCATCACGGCCTACACGCTGGCCTTCGGCGGGCTGCTGCTGCTCGGCGGGCGGGTCGCCGACCTCGTCGGACGCAAACGCACGTTCATCATCGGACTGATCGGCTTCGCGCTGGCCTCGGGACTCGGCGGCGCGGCCACCACCTCCGGCATGCTGTTCGGCGCCCGCGCCCTCCAGGGTGCCTTCGCGGCGCTGCTCGCGCCCTCGGCGCTGTCCCTGCTGACCACGACGTTCACCGATCCCAAGGAACGCGGCAAGGCGTTCGGCATCTACGGCGCGCTGGCGGGCTCGGGCGCGGCGATCGGCTTCATCGTGGGCGGTCTGCTGACGGAGTATCTGAACTGGCGCTGGTGTCTGTACGTCAACATCCCCATCGCGGTCATCGCGGTCTTCGGCGCGTTCGGGCTGCTGCGCGACCGGCCGGGCCACAAGAACGTGCGGCTGGACGTGCCGGGCGCGGTGCTGGGCTGCGGCGGGCTCGTGGCGATCGTCTACGGGGTCAGCGAGGCCAACTCGCGCGGCTGGTCGGACGCGCTGGTGCTGGGGCTGATCGTGGGCGGGATCGTGCTGCTGGCCCTCTTCGTGTGGTGGCAGAACAGGGCCCCGAGTCCGCTGCTGCCGCTGCACATCGTCAAGGACCGCAACCGCGCCGGCTGCTTCCTGACGATGGGGCTCGCCATCATCGGCATGTTCGGCGTGTTCCTGTTCATGACCTACTACCTCCAGGTCATCCTCGGGTACTCGCCGGTGAAGACGGGCCTGGCGTTCCTGCCGCTGACCGTCGCGATCATCATCGGTTCGACGCAGATCTCGGCGCGGCTGCTGCCCCATGTGGCGCCGCGCAAGCTGATGGTGCCGGGCATGCTCCTCGCCGCCGGCGGCGTGGCGATGTTCACGCGGCTCACCGTCGAGTCCGACTACGCGGGCGAACTGCTGCCGGGTCTGATCCTGATGGGCCTCGGCATGGGCCTGACCTTCATGCCGGTCTTCGCCACCGCGACGGCCGGGGTGGCCCCGCAGGACGCGGGCGTGACGTCCGCGACGGTCAACACCTCGCAGCAGGTGGGCGGTTCGATCGGTACGGCGCTGCTGAACACGATCGCCACCACCGCCAGCACGGCCTACATCACCGCCCATCTGCGCAACCCCGCGCAGAAGGCGCTGATCGTCCGCGAGGGCATCGTCCACGGGTACACCGTGGCCATCTGGTGGGCCACCGGCTTCATGCTGCTGGCAGGCCTGGTCGCGGGGCTCATGGTCACGGCCAAGGCCCCCAAGCACGTGGCGTCGGGGGCGGCGGTCCCGGAGTCGGTGGGCTGACCGCGGGACCACTGCTACCCGCCCGGGGCGGTCAGTGGCGCCCGGCCACCCGGTCCGCGATCCGGGCCAGCCGGGACGACTCCGGGCCGTGGGAGGTCAGTTCGCGGCGGTCGGCCGTGCGGTAGGTCGCGTACATGCCGTGGACGCCGATCCAGCGGAAGGGCTCCGGCTCCCACTTGCGGACCTTGTGGCCGACCCAGGGCAGCTCGGTCAGCCCGGTCGCGCCCGCCTCCCCTGAGTCCTGGCGCACGAGGTCGCGCAGGGTGCGGGCGGCGAGGTTGGCGGTGGCGACGCCCGAGCCGACGTAGCCGCCGGCCCAGCCGAGACCGGTCGAGCGGTCCAGGGTGACGGTGGCGCACCAGTCGCGCGGGACCCCGAGCACACCCGACCAGGCGTGGGCCACGCGGACGCCGGCCAGCGACGGGAAGAACCGGACGAGGATCTCGTACAGGGCGTCGACGGTGGCGTCCTGGGTGCGGCCGTCGTTGTCGGTGCGCGAGCCGAAGCGGTACGGGACCCCGCGGCCGCCGAGCGCGATCCGGCCGTCGGCGGTGCGCTGGGCGTACATGTAGGCGTGGGCCATGTCGCCGAGCGTCTCGCGGCCCTCCCAGCCGATCTCGGCCCACTGGCCCTCGGTCAGCGGCTCCGTCGCGATCATGGAGGAGTTCATCGGCAGCCAGGTCCGCTTCTGGCCCTTGAGGTTCGCGGTGAAGCCCTCGGTGCAGCGCAGGACGTAGGGGGCGCGGACGGTGCCGTACGGGGTCACGGCCTGCCGCGGGCGGATCTCGGTGACCGGCGTCTGTTCATAGATGGTGACGCCGAGCGCCTCGACGGCGGCGGCGAGGCCCTTGACCAGCTTCACCGGGTGCAGCCGGGCCCCGTGCGGGGTCCAGGCCGAGCCCAGCGCGGCCGCGACCCGGATCCGTGCGGCGGTCTCCTCGGCGCCGTACAGCTCGCGGTCCTTCTCGCCGAACGACAGCTCGTGCTCGTGGAACGCCTTCAGCCGCGCGAGCTGGGCGGGCGTGTACGCCACCTCCAGGACGCCGCCCTGGTGGATGTCGGCCTCGATGCCCTCCTCGGCGGCGGCCCGGACGACCTCGTCCACGGTGTCGTTCATGGCCCGCTGGAGCCGTACGGCCGCCTCCTGGCCGTGCAGCCGCGCGTACCGGTCGCGGCCCGCGATGCCGTTGTAGAGCCAGCCGCCGTTGCGCCCCGAGGCCCCGTAGCCGCAGAACTTCTGCTCCAGGACGGTGACCCGCAGGGAGGGGGCCGCCTTCTTCAGGTAGTACGCGGTCCACAGTCCGGTGTAGCCGCCGCCGACCACCACGACGTCCGCGGTCGCGTCGCCGGACAGCGGCTCCCGGGGCGCGGGCAGACCGTCGTCCGCGTACCAGAAGGAGACGCCACCGTTCACGACCTTGCTCACCGAGCTGCTCATGCCGGGACGTTAACCCCGGTGAGCTGCGACTGTCTCCTTCGGATTCCATGCTTTTCCGCGCCCTCTGGTCAACGGATAACAGGCCAGACCGAGGAGGACCGAGGTGAAATGCCCGAGATCGGTGAAGGTCCGCCCGGTCACGAGGGGAATCCCGTACACCCCCGCGAGGACCACGAGATACGCGTACCTCCAGGGCGGCGCGATCCGGTAGGTGAGCACGCCGACCACCCCCGCCAGCGCGTAGCTCACCCCCACGTCGAGGGTGTCGACCGCGGAGTGCGGTGCCACGCCGTGCTGGATCGCCCAGAGCAGCGCCCCCTCGCTGACCAGCGTCGACACGACGTGCGCCACCACGTTGACGGCGAGCCAGCGGGCGGTTCCCAGCCAGCGTTCGGCCGGCGCCTGGAACACGGTGTAGAGGACGGCGTACGGCACCCAGCGCCCGCCGTCGATCCACATCGCGCTCGCGAACAGCACTCGCACCGGGTTGTTCGACAGCTCGTGGAGGTTGGTCGAGCGCTGCCGCAGGAAGTCCTCTTCGAAATCCGGGGACATGTGGTGCAGGGCCACGGTGGTGATGAAGAGAATCGCCAGCCAGACGTACGTGCCCGGCGCGCCGCGCACGTACGTCCACACCCTGTGGAAGAACCGCTCACCCCGCATGGCCTGCTTCACCCATGCCAGCAGTGTCCCGTATGTGACCGACATTCCGGATGAGCCGCCCCTGTCGAGCGGGCCTCAGGTGCGCGAGCGGGCGGACCGGCGTCACCGGACAGGCCCTACGCTCGGCCCATGATCCGTGTCGCGACGCCCGAAGACGTCCCCGTCATCCACGCCCTGGTCCGTGAACTCGCCGCGTACGAGAAGGCCCCGGAGGAGGCACGGGCCACGCCCGAGCAGCTGCGAGAGGCGCTGTTCGGACCGGATCCGGCCGCGTACGCGCACATCGCCGAGGACGACACCACCGGCGAATCGGTCGGCTTCTCGCTGTGGTTCCTGAACTTCTCCACCTGGCGCGGTGTCCACGGCATCTATCTGGAGGACCTGTACGTACGCCCCGCCTCACGCGGCGGCGGCCACGGCCGGGCCCTGCTCGCCGAGCTCGCGCGGATCTGCGTCGAGCGCGGCTACCAGCGTCTGGAGTGGTCCGTCCTGAACTGGAACCGGCCCTCGATCGGCTTCTACGAGTCGCTCGGCGCGCGCCCGCAGGACGAGTGGACGGTGTACCGGCTGACGGACGGGGCGCTGGAGGCCCTCGGCGGGCGCGCCTGACGCCCGGCCACCGGAACGCGGCGCCGGCCACGGGGACGTTCCGCCGCGTACACGACACGCCCCTGTGAAATGGCCGAATCGACCGAGTGTTCGTAACGGCTCTCGCTACTCTCTGGTGCCGTGGACGTCACTGATGGTGCGGGACTTCTCCGCTTCTCCTTACTCGGTCCGCTGCGCGCCTGGCGGGGCGAGAGCGAAATCCCCCTCGGCCCGCCGCAGCAACGGGCCGTGCTCGCGGTCCTGCTGCTGCGCCGCGGGCGCCCGGCCGGCGTCGGCGAACTCGTCGACGGCCTCTGGGGGCACGACCCGCCGGCCGGGGCCGTCCCCGTGCTGCGCACCTATGTGTCACGGCTGCGCAAGCTGCTGGAGTCCGGCCGGGCCCCCGGCGCCCCGCCCCGGCTCCTGGTCTCCATCGGCGACGGCTACGCCCTGCGGACCGAGGAGATCACCAGCGACCTCGGCGAGTTCGAGGAGAACCTGGCGCGGGCCGAACGCCGTCGCGCCCGGGGCGACAGCCGCGGCGCCGCCCGGCTCCTTGACACCACCCTCGCCGACTGGCACGGCACCCCCCTCGCCGGCGTCCCCGGGCCGTTCGCCGAGGCCGAGCGGACCCGCCTGGCCGAGCGGCGGCTGACCGCCCTTGAGTACCGGCTCCGCGTCGAACTCGAACTCGGACGCCACGAGGCGGTGCTGCCCGAACTGGTGGCACTGCGCGCCGCCCAGCCGCTGCGCGAGGCCGTCTGCGAACTGCTGCTGGTGGCCCTGTACCGCTGCGGCCGGCAGGCCGAGGCCCTGGAGGTCTACGCGAGCACCCGCCGCACGCTGGTGGACGAACTCGGCATCGAACCCGGACCCTCCCTGCGCACCGCCCACGCCCGGCTGCTGGCCGGGGACTCCGACCTGTCGCCGCCCCCCGTTCCCGTCCCCGCCGCGGACACCGATACCGCGGACCCCGGGGACGGCCCGGACGACGGACCGGCGGACGACCGGGGCCGGGACGATCCGCCGCGCGCCGGAGGTGACGTACACCCCTCCCAACTCCCGGCCGACCTGCCCCTGTTCACCGGACGGGACACCGAACTCGGCCAGGTGGACGCGCTGCTGCCCGGCGAAGGACACCCGGAGACGGCCGTCATCGGGCTCATCAACGGCATGGCGGGAGCGGGAAAGACCACCCTGGCCGTGCACTGGGCGCACCGGGTCGCCCACCGCTTCCCCGACGGCAGCCTCTACGTGAACCTGCGCGGCTACGACCGGGGCGGCTCCGTCATGGACCCCTCCGAGGCACTGGAGACCTTCCTCGTCGCCCTCGGCGTGGCACCGCAGGCCGTCCCCGAGGGACTCGACGCGCAGGCCGCCCTCTACCGCAGCGTCCTGGCCCGCCGACGCGTCCTGATCGTGCTGGACAACGCCCGCGACAGCGCCCAGGTACGGCCGCTGCTGCCCGGCACCCCTGGCTGTCTCGTGATCGTCACCAGCCGCAGCCGGCTGACCGGACTCGTGGCCGGGCACGGCGCCCACCCGCTCACCCTCGGCCCGCTCACCGCGGACGAGGCCCGCGCGATGCTCACCCGCCGCCTCGGCGCGGCCCGCGTGGAGGCCGAACCGGAGGCCGTCGAGGCCATCGTCGGACTCTGCGCCCGGCTGCCGCTGGCCCTCGCCATCGTGGCTGCACGGGCCGCCCACCACCCCGGCTTCCGGCTCGCGGACGTCGTGGAGGAACTCCGCGAGACCCACGGCAGCCTGGACGCCTTCGCCGGCGGCGACGCCCACACCGACGCGCGCGCCGTCTTCTCCTGGTCGTACCACGCGCTGCCGCCCGCCGCCGCGGAACTGTTCCGCCGGCTGTCCCTCCACCCGGGACCCGACATCGGCACGGCCTCGGCCGCTGCCCTGGCCGCGGCACCCGTCCGCCCGGTACGCGCCCTGCTCGCCGAACTCACCGGCGCCAGCCTGCTCGGCGAACACGCGCCGGGACGCTTCGCCTTCCACGACCTGCTGCGCGCCTACGCCCGCGAACTGGCCGACACCGAGGACAGCGCGGAGCGGCGCGAGGAGGCGCTGCGCCGCATGCACGACCACTATCTGCACACCACCCACCACGCCTCCGCCATCATCAACCCGCTGCGCGAGACCCTTTCCCTGCCGCCGAGCACAACGGACGGCGGCACCGTCCGGTTCACCGGACGCAGACAGGCCATGCGGTGGCTGCGCACCGAACGGCACGTCCTGCGGGCGGTCGTCGAGCACGGCGCCGCCCACGGCTACGAGCACCACGCCTGGCGCACCGCCGCCGGCCTCGACCTCTACTTCGACCGGCTCGGCTTCTGGCACGACCTGATGGAGATCAATAGCGCCGCGCTGCGGGCCGCGCGGGCCGTCGGCGACCGGACCGGCGAGGCGCACGCCCTGCGCGGCCTGGGCTTCTTCCACACCCGCTTCGCTCACTCCGCCGAGGCGCAGCGGGACCTCGGCCGCGCGCTGGAGCTGTTCCGGGCCGAGGGCGACGGGCCCGGCGAGGCCCGCACCCGGCGCTGTCTCGCCTACCAGGCCAACGGCGAGGGCCGGTTCACCGTCTCGCTCGACCACTACACCCGAGCCCGGGAGCTGTACCGGGCCGAGGGCAACGTCAGCAGCGAGGCCGTCGTCCTGAACGAGGTCGGCTGGACGTACATCCTGCTCGGCGAGCACGACAAGGCGATGGAGCACTGCGAGAAGGCCGTCGCCCTGCACCAGGAGACGGGCGATCCGATCGGCGAGGCCGCGGCGCAGGACAGCGTCGGCTACGCCCACCACCAGCTGGGCCAGTACGAGGCCGCCGTCGAGCGCTTCGAGCGGGCGCTGGCGCTGTACCGCGAGGTCGGCGACCACTATCTGGAGGCGGACACCCTGCGGCACATAGCCGACTCCCGGCTCGCCGCCGGGGACCGCGAGGCGGCGATCGGCGCCTTCCGCGCGGCGCTGGCCCTCCTGGAGGAGAACGCCCACCCCGAGGCCGCGGATCTGCGGGAGACCCTGCGCGATCTGAACGCGGCCGAGCCCGCGGGGGACGGCCCGGCGCGGCCGGGGCCCGCCTGACATCAGGTCACGTGCCGTACCCGCGGGTGCCGCGTCGGGCCGCCGTACGGGCGGCACCCCGAGCCGCGGGTGCCGGGTCAGGCCGCCGTACCGGTGGCGTCGGGCCGCCGTACGGCCGTGTCCGGCCGCTGCCGGGTGCCGTCCTCGTCCGCGACGACACCGTGCTCGCGCAGAGCCAGCCGTAAGCTGCGCAGCGCGTAGTACACCCGGGACTTGACCGTGCCCTGCGGTATGCCGAGGGCCTCCGCCGCCTCCTGGGTGGTGCGGTCCTCCAGGAACGTCGCCCGGATCACGTCGCGGTGGGCGGGGGTGAGCGCCCGCAGGGCCTCCTGCACCACGATGGACGACAGCATCCGCTCGATGTCGTCCACCTCGGCGCCCAGTTCGCTCAGCCAGGTGGCCCCGCCTATCTCCAGCGGGCGGGCCATCCGTGTGCGGTGCGCGTCGATGACGAGGTTGCGGGCGACCCGGAACATCCAGGGGCGCACGGCCATCCCCTCGGCGTCGACCAGGTTCCGCTTGTTCCAGCAGCGCAGCAGCGTCTCCTGGATGACGTCCTCGGTGCGGTGGGTGTCCCCGCCCAGCATGCGCAGGACGTACGTGTAGAGCGCCGGGCCGTGCTCCAGGTAGAGGTCGCGCAGCGCCCGTTCCTCGGAAGAGGCGGCGCTCGCCGATCCGATGACGGTGACGTTCATGGTGGTGCTCCTGTTCCTTGGGACGGCCGGGCCCGGTCGGCGGGGACCTGGGGCCGGGACCTCCGGGGGAACGGAGTGTTCCGAGGGGCGTTCCACGTTCGTTTGACGTCGGGTCTACGGATCGATGGACGAGCTGGTCGGGACGGGTGTGACCGGAGGTGTCCGCGGGGTCGCGGGCGTCGGGCGGGGCTCAGACGTACGCCTCCAGGTCGTCGACCTGTCTGCGGACCTGTCCGACGAGGGCCGCGTAGCCCGGGGGCAGCAGGCCGTTGCGGTCCAGCACCGCCCACATGTTGAGGAGTTCACGCCCGTGGGCGACGACGGCCCGGTCGTCGTCGAGCTGCTGCCAGGCCGCCGCCGCCCGGGCCACCTCCGCGGGCGCCCGGCCGTCCCGGGCCCCGCAGCGGATCCTGGCCACGGCCAGCGCCAGCACGATCGCCTCCCGGTGGTCGCCGCGCAGATGCGCGAGGTACGCCTCGACGGCCCGCGCCTCCACGGCGTACGGGTGCTCGGCGCCCAGCGCGTCCGTCAGGCTCTCGCGCAGCGCGCTCGCGTCGGCGAACGCCTCGTCGAGGCGGCCGTCGGCGGCCAGCGCGTTGACGCCGGCGATCCGTTCGGCGAGGTCGGCGGGGAGCGCGGTGGTCACGGTGGGGGCCGCGACGGCGGCCGGGTCCGGCATCTCGGCCCGGGCAGCGGCCGTGGCCCGCGCCCGGGCCACTGCGGTGGCCACGGCGGAGGCACCTTCCGGAGAGGGCGCGGGAACGACGACGGTGGAGGGGACGACCACGGGAGCCGGGGGTGTGGGGTCGGGTTCGGCGGCCGTGACCGGTGATATGAGCTCGGGCCCGGTGGGCGTGACCAGGGGTGTGGACTCGGGCTCTGTGGGTGTGGCCGGGGCCGTGGGCTCGGGCCCGGTGGGCGTGACCGGGGGTGTGGGTGTGGCGGTTGCGGGGTCTGTCTGCGGGGGTGTGGACCGGGGGCCGGCGGCGGTGGGGGCGGGTTCGGGCCGGGGGGCATCGTCCGGGTCCAGGACGCGGCTCGATCCGTCCGGCAGGACCTCCAGCAGGAAACGGGCGGCGCCGGGGCTGTCGTACACCGTGGCCACGACGGCGGCGCCCCGCTCCCGCGCGTACCCCTCCAGGCGGTCGAGCACGGCCTCGTGCACGGACGCGCCGGGCTCGGGGACCAGGGTGGTGCCGTCGATCTCGGCGAGCCCGTCGCCGGAGATGTACACGTCGAAGCGGTCCATGGCGGTCCTCCTCAGGTGGTGGCCGGCGAGGGACCGGCCGTGGTCGAGTCCGGGTCGGGCGTGACGCCCGGGGTGGCGCCTGAGGGAGGCGCGCCGATGCCCTGGTACTTCGCGAACTGGGCGCGGATGGCGAGGACATAGCCCTGGGCCTCGTTCGTCCGCGGCACTCCCCTGGCCGCGCGGACGGCATCCATCCCGACGTCGTAGCCGGCCAGCGCGAGGTCGAGGACGGTGTTGGTGGTCCCGTTCCCGTCGCTCTGGTCCACCTCGCCCGCGTCGATCATCTGCTGGCCCTCCTTGGCCAGTTCGCACAGGTAGCGGCCCTGCGCCATGATCGAGTCCTTGGCGTCCAGGGCCGAGGTCTTGCCGTTGCCGTCGTCGTCCTTGCCGTACTGGGTGAAGACGTCGGGCGGCAGCTGCGAGAGGCCCTTCTCGCCGTTCGGGCCGACCAGCGCGCTGTTGAAGCCGGACTCCTTCTCGATCTGCGACGCGATCACGATCGGGCCGATGGCGCCGCACAGTTCGCCGGCCTTCTGGATGGGGTCCACCAGGTCGTCGGGGACCGTGGACGTGTCCAGCTCGCCCTTGCCGTCGCCCTGGAAGATGCCGAGGGTCTGGTCCGCGGTGTCCTGGCTGGGGGGATCGCCCCCGCCTCCGTGGAACAGCAGGTACAGCGCGATCAGCGGGGCCAGCAGGACGCCGAACCCGCCCAGGATCACGACGACGACCAGCGTCCCGGCCAGGGCGAGCGGTGACAGCAGGCAGCCGCAGCCGGTGCCCGCGATGATCCCGTTCCGTACGGCGGCCGACGTACCGCCTTCCCCGCTCTCCTCGCTCATGGGCGCCCGCCTTCTTCCCCTCGCCTTGAACCGCTGTGGCCACACGGCCCGTTGTGCTGTCCGACGGGCTCGACAGATCCAAACGGGCCCCGGGGCAAAGAAGTTCAAACCAGTGGAAACCAGATCAGCCAGAGCAGCCGATCAACGAGCGAAGAGGGGGGCGGGGCACACATGGGCACTCCTTCGGCGATGCCGTCGGGCCCGGGGTCATGGGTACGGGGACCGAAGAACCAGCGGCAGACGTCACCGGACGCGGCACCCGCCGTTCCCGAGGCGGACGGCGCCGTCCGGCCGACGGCACCACAGACCCAGCCCACGGCCACCCTGGCCACCGCCGTCACGGCCACCCCGGGCACTGCGGCCCCGGTCACTCCGGGTGCTGCGGCCCCGGTCACCCCGGGTGCTGCGGCTCAGGTCGCCCCGGCCGTGGCGGCCCAGGTCGCCACCGTCGCGGCGGCCGCGCCGATCGCAACGGCCCCGGTCGCCACCGCCCCGGCCGCCCCGGCCGCTCCGGTCGCTCCGGTGGTTCCGGCCGCCGCGGCTCCGGCTCCGGCTCCGGCGGGGACCGTTTCCTCCCAAGTCCCGCCAGCACAGCAGGTGTTCGCCGCGGCGCCCGCGGCGCAGGCCGTCCCGCGGGCCGAACCCCGGCGGAAGGCGGGCCCGGCGCGGTCCGGCCCCGGACGGCGCACCGCACAGGCGCCGGCCACGGAGCCGTCCTGGGGCCGGCCGAAGCGGCCCGGACCGGCGCGCGGCACCTCGCGCGACGGGATCGGCTGGGTCAAGGCGCACGGCGGCTCCGGCGCGACCTCGCTCGCCGAGGTGTTCGGCGGGGTGGAGGTGGGGGCACGCTGGCCCGACCCCGCCCGCGGCGAGCCGCGCCGGGTCGTCCTGGTCGGCCGGACCAGCGCGCGCGGACTGCGGTCCGTCTCCCAGGCGCTCGGCGCGCTCAAGGACGGCGAGGCCCCCCAGGGACTCGAACTGCTGGCCGTGGTCCTCGTCGCCGACGCCCCCGGACGGCTGCCGCTCACCCTGCTGCGCCGCATCCGCGTCCTGCGCTCCGTCGCCCGGGTGCACCGCGTGCCGTGGATACCGGCCTGGCGCACGGGCGGGAGTCCGAAGTCCGTTCCCCGGCAACTCGCCACGCTCGCGGGCCTGGTGGGCGCCGGCCTCCACGCCGAAGGAGCCGCGTCGTGAACCGGTCCCCCCTCGGCCCGCACCTCCTCGCCGCCTACACCCCGCCCGTGGAGGCCGGCACGATCCTCGGCCTGCTCGCCTGGTGCGCCTCGGCCTGCGGTGTCGGCGGACTGATCATCGTCGGCATCCAGATGGCGCTCCAGCTGCGCCGGGGCGACCCCGGTGAGGGCGGCGAGCACTTCCGCGGCGTCTTCTTCGTCACCCTCAGCTGCCTCGTCGCCACCTGCGCCGGACCGCTCGTCGCGGCCCTGGGCAGCCTCCAGCTCCTCGGTCCCTGATCACCGGCGTGCCGGTCCCGGCCACCGGCTCCGCGGGCACGGCCCCGTTCCCCGCGGCCGGCCCGGCACGCCCTCCCGTACACCCCAGTCGTCCTCGCGCCCACCGCTCGTCCGGGCGCCGAATCACTCGGAGATCGTCATGTCCTCTCTGCTCGAAGCAGCCTCCAGCGTCCTCGCCGCCGGTGTCCCGCAGCCCGCGGCCAACGCCCCCGGAGAGCTCACCTCCAAGGTCAACACCGTCCTCGGCATAGCCGCCTGGGCCGGTACCGCGGCCGGTGTCGCCGGCGTGCTGATCACCGGCGCGATGATGGCGGTGTCCGTCAAGCGCGGCGAGAGCTCGGAGCACATGAGCCGGCTCGGCATGGTGCTCGGCGGCTGCGTCCTCGTGGCCACCGCGGGCCCGCTGATCAGCTTCGTCTTCGCGTAGGCCCGGCGGACGGTCGTGATGTTCAAGCGCAGGGAGCGCCGGCTCGAGGAATCCGGGCCGTACTACAAGCAGCGCAGCTGGCAGCTGTCGGCGGGATTCCTGGCCGTCGTGGCCGTGGTGGGCGGGGTCGTCACCCTGCTGTCCGGCCCGGACACGACCACGGCCCACGCGAACGCCGCGGCCTCCTCCGGCCCGCTGGCCGGCCCGTCCGCGAAGGACGGCCGGCCGCGGGGCTGCCGCACCGACGACAGCGCGGGCCCCGCACTGCCCAGGTCCGCGCCCACGGACGTCGGCTGGCGCACGCTCGGGGTCGCCCGGGTGCCCGTCTCCGCCTCCGCGGGACCGACCGTGATCCAGGGGCCCCTGTGGTGGTGCTACGCGCACACGCCCACCGGGGCCGCGCTGGCCGCCCATGTCATCCCCTCGCAGATGAGCGGGTCCGACTGGCGCACCGTCACCGAGCAGCAGGTCGTCCCGGGCCGGGGCCGCGACATGTTCGAGTTCCAGCGCGCCACCGTCCAGAGCACCGACACGCAGACCAGCGGCACCACGGTCGCCACGTACGCGGGCTTCTCGGTGAGTTCGTACACGGAAAGGGCGGCGACCGTCCGGCTGCTGATCAAGAGCGCCCAGGGCTACGCGGCGACCGACATCTCCCTGCGCTGGAGCGGCGGCGACTGGAAGGTCCGGCCCGACGACAACGGTTCGCTGCACTCGCCCGTGGCGGCCGTCAGCAGCACCAACGGCTTCGTCCTGTGGGGGGTTTGACGTGAACTGCACGTCCGGGAATCCGGTCATCGACCTGGTGAAGGGGTTCTTCAGTTTCCTCGGCGACCCCATCGGGACCATCGTCGACCTGATCGCGAAGACCATCCTCGCGGGCGCGGTCGCCGTGTTCGCCGCGCTGACCACCAACGTCCCGACACTGGAGCAGACCCAGACGTCGAAGGACATCAGCAGCGACACCCAGTGGATCGTGGTCTACCTCGCCGTCGGCTCGCTGCTCTTCGCCGCCTGCCGCATGGCCATCGAACGCAAGGGCGACGCGGGCCGCACGGCGCTGAAGGGCATCATGCGGGTGGTGCTCGTCTCGGGCGCCGCCACCACCGTCGTCGTGGCCGCCGCGGCCGTCGGGGACAGCTACTCCAACTACCTGTTCAACAACGCCGTACGGGATTCGCTGAACAACGTCGGGGCCTGTTCGGACGGCAGCGGGATCCAGTCCTTCCTGCTGCTGGTCCTCGCGTTCCTGCTGCTGATCGCGGGAATCGTCCACACGGTCCTGATGTACATCCGGCTCGGCGTGATGATGCTGCTGCTGGGCACCCTCCCGCTGGCCGCCGCCGCCTCGATGACCGACTGGGGCGCCGGCTGGTGGCGCAAGCACATCGGCTGGATGATCGCCTGGCTGCTCTACAAACCCGCCGTCGCCCTGGTGCTCAACGCCGGTATGGCGATGATCAATTCGGGCAAGAACAGCGGCACCGGTGACGTCAGCACGATCAACACCCGGATCGCCGGCATCGGCGTCATGCTGCTGTCGGCCATCGCCCTGCCCGCGCTGCTGAAGCTCATCGTGCCCGCGACCGCGGCCATGGGCACCGGCAACCCGATGTCCTCCATGGGCCAGGCGGGCTCCAGCCTCGCGAGCGGCGCGGTCCAGCTCGGCGGCAGCCGGGGCGCCTCCGGCTCCGGCGGGGGGATGGGTCCCAGCGGTGCGACCGGGTCCGGCGGCTCGGGCGGCTCCTCCGGCGCGGGCGGTTCGGCCGGTGCCGCCGGTGCCGGCGGCGGGCCGGGTGCCACCGGCTCGGGCGGCGCG
>NZ_JBHXDQ010000099.1:0-7796 GCF_042725875.1 Streptomyces sp. NPDC127038
CACCGCACCCACCCCCAACGCACGTCGGCCTCCACGACCCCAACCAGGTCGTGAAGGCCGACGTCACGCCGCGCCTTGAATTCGCCAACAGCGTCACACCAGCACGACGTCGGCGGGGCGCAGCGCTGTCCACCGACTGCTGGAGGAACCGCATGCTTATTCCCCGCCCGCGCCGCCGGATCGGCCGGCCCCGCCCGCAGCGCCCCGGCCCCCGCTACCCGCACCGCCCCGCCCGCATCACCCCGGCCTGGACCCGGTGATGGGCTGCCATCTCCCCAGCCTCGACGGGAGGCCGCTGTTAGCGGAGTACGACTGGGGTACCGCGCCCGAGGGCCTCGCCACGCGCCGCCAGCTCCGTGCCCAGGGCCTGCGCCCGGCCGGGCAGGCGCCGATCGTGCTGCGCTGCCGCAAGTGCCGGAACTACGAACGGGTCTGCACGCGGCCGACGTTCCTGTACCGCATCGACCGTGCCCTCCCGGTCCGGCCCATGACCCTCGCGAAGGAACGGGCGCTGGACCGTGCCATGGAGGCACGCCAGCGATGCCCGCTGTGCGGCCGCCGCTACCACGCGTGCATCCCGCTGCGCAGCCTCGGCTCCTGCCTGGAGTGCCACGACGGCACCCCCGCGGATCCCTCGACATACCTCGCGCCCGCCGCTGACGGACACGGCCTTGCCGCCTGAAAACGGAGATCGCAAAGGAGCACTCATGCGCGGAACCCTCCTCGCGGCGGCCATCGTGCCGGCCGTAGCCATGGTTGTCCTGAAGGTCGGCCGCTGGCAGGTGGACGTAGACCGGAAGCACATGACGGTGACGCCCCGGCCCCGTCGGAACTGCACCACATGCCGGGGCGCGGGAGGCGTCTGGACCAGCGGATCATTCCCGGAGATGGAAGCCTGCGGCTGCTGGTCCGAGCGGCGCCACCTGCGAATCCCGCTCCGGTACACCCCGGCCACCGATCCCTGGCCCGACGAGCCTGAATTTTGATCCAGCGGGCCCCGGGACGGCCGGCAGCATCGGCTAAGGCGCAGTTGACCGCCCCGGGCACTCCCCCTCCCGTCACGAAAGCGGGGAGCACCATCCAGCATGCCCGACCCCAGGGTCGGACCGGACACAAATGATCACAGCAAGAGGCGCACCCCCAAAGCCTGGACAGCGAAGGGTGCGCCTCTCTCGATTCCGCCCCGCAAGGGGGCGAGAACAGGAGCCATCATGCCTGCTGCCGTGCTCTTACGTCAGCGGTCCCGCACACTGATCGCCGCGGCCACCGTGCCGCTCGCGCTGGCCGCTCTGCTCGCCGACGACGTCCGCGTACGCCGCCAGCGAGATGCCGCCCGCAAAGATCCCCTCACCGGACTGCCGGGCCGCGACGCCCTCATGACCCGCGCCGACCGGCTCGCCCGTACCCATCGCGAGCAGCTGCACGTCCTGGTCGCCGACGCCGACGGACTGAAGAGCGTCAACGACACCCTCGGGCACGCCGCCGGCGACATCCTCATCGCCGCCATCGGCCACCGCCTCGGCGCATGGGCCGCCGCCCGCGGCGGGCTCGCCGCGCGCCTGGGGGGCGACGAATTCGGCGTGGCCCTGCTGCTGCCTTCAACCGAGACCGGCCGGGAGCTGGCCGGGCTGCGCGCGCTGCTGGAGCAGCCCGTCGACGTCGACGGGCAGACGGTGGGTCCGGCCGTGTCGATCGGCACCGCCCGCGCCGCCGACCTACCCGACCCAGCCGACGCCGCACGCCTGCTGCGCGGTGCGGACATGGCCATGTACCGGGTCAAGACACGCGAGCAGCAGCCCGGCTACCTGGCGACCCGGCACGACGCCTACACGCCTGCGGTCCACGGGCGTCGTCCGGGCCGCCCCGGCACCCACCTGTGGGGGCGGGCCGTATGACCATCCACCCCACCGTCACGCAGGACCCGCGCTTTTCCCGGCCGCAGAGCCCAACCCTCACCCGGTGCCAGCGCGAGCCGTCGCTGTTCGACTTCGAGCGCGGCGACTGTGCCCGCAAGGCCCTCGAACTGGCACAGGCACGCCGCGCCTGCGCCCGCTGCCCGTTGGCCGCCGACTGCCTGCTCTGGGCACTGGTGAACAAGAGCCTGACCCCCACCGGGATCATCGCGGGCACCACACCCCGGCAGCGCACCCAGCTACGCGACCGGATCGCAGCCCGCCTCGGGCCGAACTGGGTCGACGTCCTCGCCGACCAGGAGCAGACCCGCCCCAGCCGGACCGCTGTGCCCGGCCGCGCCGCATGACGACCGCCCGGCGGACACCGTTCGTGCCGGGCCTGATCCCCGGGCCCGGCAGCCTCCTGGACTGGCGCGACTCCCGCCACTTCGACCACTGGCAGGACAAGCCGTGCGTTCTGTGTGACAAGCCCACACCGATGCGCTCCCACGCAGGCGAGGCCGTGCACAAAGCGTGTGCTGAGGACTGGATCACCGACAACCCCACCGAGGCGCGGGCGTTCGGCCGGTTCGCCTCCGACACCCGGCCCAAGACCTCCAAGTCCCCCGTCGGCGACCACGCCTGACCCTGCTCGATCACTCCGCACGGAGGGCTCACCCATGAGCAGAACTCCCCGCCCCGTCGACCGCACCCTCGCCTACCCGGAACCGCCGGCCTCGCGCCTGTGGCACCGCCACGGACCGGCCCGACAGCCTCTCACCCCCGAGCGGCAGCGCCGCAACCGCGAGGCTCTGGCCCTCGCACTCCACACCCCCCGCCCCCGTACCGCCGTCACCCGATCGGAGACACGATGACCAGCACCCTGCCCCGCACCCTCCCGTTCGCGTCGGACAGCCCGCTGGCGGTCCTGCTCGCCATCGCCTCCGACGTCACCGGGCCGGACGACGACGAGCAGCGCGAGGACGCCGCCACGGCCGCCGCCCACCACGTCTACTACGCCTACGCGAGCACCCTCGCCCGGGTGGTCGACGCGGTCGACTGGCACGGCTATCCGGCCGTCACCGGCGACAACCGCCGCCACGAACCCTCCGCCGTAGCCTGGCTCGACGGCGGAGCGTGGCTGCACCACACCCAACGCATCACCGAGCAGGACGGCGCCACCGACGTCCTCACGCTGATCGTCCCCTGCACCTGCGGACGCGGATACGTCGGCGTCACCCTCGACACCGAGGACGCCATGGTCGAAATCCTCACCGACCTCGCCCCCACCCAAGGCCGCTCCCCGCTCACCAACGGCCCCGTCGACTGCGCCAGCATCCGCGCCGTCCCTACCCTCCGGCAGCTCTGCCGCTGACCATCACCGCGGCCTGCCGGCACATCGGCGGGCCGCACCAAACCGAACGAAGGAATCCCATGCCCAGCTCCACCGGCACCACACCGCGGCCGCCGATCGTCGTCCTGTGCGGCTCCACCCGCTTCTGGGAGCAATTCACTGAGGCCGCCCTGTACGAGACGGCCGCGGGCCGGATCGTCCTGGCCCCCGGCTGCAACCTCAGGGAACCGCACCCCCTGTGGGCGACCCCCACGCAGGCCGACCGCATCAAGCACATGCTCGACAACCTCCACCTGCGCAAAATCGACCTCGCCGACGACGTCCTGGTCATCAACCCCGGCGGATACATCGGCGAGTCCACCCGCCGCGAGATCACCTACGCCCGCAGCCTCAGCAAGCCCATCCGCTACACCCACCCCGCGGAAGGGGACGAACGTGGCTGACAGCACCGCGACCCTGTACGAGATCGCGACCCGCGAAGCGGACGACGGCACCATGGAACCTGCTGAACACCTCTGGACCCCCTGCGCCGACGGCGCGGCCGGTCACGGATTCATCGACTACCGAGGCATGTTCGTCACGGGCCTGGACTCCTTAACTGAGGACGCTCTCTACCCGGCAGGCTTCATCGTTCTCGGGCACCAGACATGGGCCGACACCATCGAAGCCGCGGCCGCCTACATGGCACGCGTCCACAGCTGGCGCAGCCTCCACCTCTACCCCGGCGACGACCCCGCCGAGCTCATCCCTCGCATCCCCCGTGCGGTCCACGCACACGGACGGTTCCTCTACCACCCGCACCCCGACAACACGTGCAGCTGCGAGTGGGACGACACGTGGCGTATGGCGTGGGCCCCCGCCCACGAAACCGGCGCCGTACCGATCACCGCCATGCGCCACCCCGCCGCAGGGCTGACGGCCGCCGCCATCCCCAACCCTGACCGCGACCTCTTCGCCAACTGGGCCATCTGAGAACCTCGGCGATCCCACGCTGCACCACACAGATGGACACCGACAACGCCCCGGTCCCGCGACTCAGTCGCGGGACCGGGGCATTTTTGCGTTCTGGGCCCCAGCAAGGTCGGCTATGACGAGCAGATGTCCGCTCATGCCATGAATGGACGGGTCGCTGGCAGTCTTGTAAGCGATGTCGACCAGACGCTGGTAGGCGTCTGGATCTCGGTGGGCAAGAGCAGCAGCTTCCTGCTGTGCCCAGGCCAGGATGCCTTGAGACGCCAACAGGCGCCGCACACGGAACCCATGGTTCTCGAAGAGAGGCGTGACATCGTCGGGGCGCGTGAGGTATCCACCGGTGAAGCGTCCGGGCCGTGGGTCGTCGTAACGGCCTTCGTCCAGGATGAGGTCGACCGCACCCGTGGTGAAGGCGGCGGACCCGTGTTCCAGGACGGTGGAGACCAAGCGCATGTAGCGCGGCATCATGGTCGCAATCAGCAGCCCGCCTGGTCGCAGAACTCGACGAGCTTCCCGTAAGGCCTGACCGCGGTCGGTGCTGGTGGTCAGGTGATAAAGGGGCCCCAGACACAGCAGAGCGTCGAATGAACCGTCCGGGAAGGCACTCAGATCACGCGCATCCGCTTCCGTGACGGCCTCTACATTCGCGGCACACTGCCGGGGAGCCTGCGCGACGCGATCCCGGGCAACACTCAGCAGCGCCGGCGACAGATCGGTGAGTGTCACCTGATAGCCGCGGTGCGCGAGCCACAAGGTCCACGTGCCAGGACCCCCACCATTGTCCAGGATCCGCGCGGGTGGAGGAGGCAAGTACTCCTCCAGCGCCCGCGCATGTAACTCGCACTCGACGGCACCGTCCGCGGGCCTGCTCAGCCTGTCGGCTTCACGCTTTGCTGATTGCTCGTAATAGTCCCGCACAGCGGCTACCGGATCGGGTTCAGGCGCTCTCGTCACAGATCTTATGATCTAGACCTGGCGGGGCGGCTGTCCCGGTTCCGGGCAAGGCTTCATGCCGCGCACACATTGGCGCCTCAGATCCAAACGAGACTGCCTAGCCGTAGACCAGCAGCCGCACCATCAACTGAGGGTCGTAGGGCGGATAGCCGCGCGGCTCGGTGTAGGAGGCGCGGATCGCCGTCAGGTCCAGCACCTCGCGTCGACCAATTCGGCGACGAACCGTGCCAGATGTGCCTTGGGTAGCCAGTCGTCCAACGACATTGGCATCAACAGCATCCGTTCGGGCGTGAACGCCCGGAACGTCTTGTCCGGCGGCATGGAATCGACCCTCCCAGTCTTCCGCGGCGGGTCGGCTCCGTCCAGCTGAACGGCCTTGTTGTTCAGCGCTGACCCACGCTCCCAGATACTGCGTTTGCCCCTCTGACTGGTTCGCGGGCGGAGCCCGACGACTGAGGGCCGGCCCGTACGACGAGCCCGGCCTGTTTCTGTGGTTGGGGGTAGGAAGTCGTCAACTCCCGGGCCCCGGAACCCTGGTGAATCCTGCCGCCTCTTGCGGACTCCCCAAATGGGGAGTGATGGCGCTAAGCCAGTGCTGGCAAGGGATTCGAGTGTGCCAAGATGCCTCGTGTGCCGCGCACGGTGCGGTCCACACGTGAGGAACGAGGAAAGGCACCCCGTGCTGAACCAGAGTGCCGGACAGGCGATCGAACCACCGGAATGCAGCATCGCTGTCGGTACCGGCAAGGGCGGTGTCGGCAAGAGCACTGTCGCCGCGCACCTCGCCGGCGACTCCGCCGCCGACGGGTACCGCACCCTCCTCATCTGCGTAACCGGACAGGACGACGACGACCTCGGCATCAAGCGCTTCGGGCATGGAGTGCACCCGCAGGGAGCATCCGCCATAGACGGCGAGGGCCTGTACCGCGCGATCCACGACCGTGTCCCCCTCCAGCCGATCCGCGAAGTGCGCCCGAACCTGGACGTGCTGCCCGGCGGCCCCCGCGTCACCGACATCGCGAACCTGCTGATGATGCGGCTGATGCAAGAGGGTCCCAGCGTCGTACTCAGCCTCGCCCGCGCCCTCGCCCCGATCGCGCCCCTCTACGACCGCATCATCTTCGACAGCGCCCCGGAACAGGACTCGCTGGAGCAGCTGGTGCTCGGCAGCGCCAGGACGCTGATAGTGCCCACCCGCTCCGACGATTCATCGATCCACGGGATGAGGCGCATCAGCCAGAACTTCAAGGTCGTCAAGCAGCAGGTGAACCCCTACCTCCAGATGGCCGGTGCCTTCCTGTACGGCTCCAACCGGGCCGCCACCCTCATGCACGCCGACGTCCGCAAGGACATCCGGGCGACGCTGGGAGAAGGCACTCCGATCCTGGAGACGATCGTCGGCTACCGCGAAGTCCCTGCGCGCAATGCCCGTAAGAAGGGATTGTTGTTCGCGGAGTACGCCGACCTCCTGCCGACGTCCGCGACGCCGGCCGATGTGAAGGCCGGCCGTGCGACGGGAGCCGACATAGTTCCTGAAACGATCATTCCGCTCTCCAAGGAGATGCGGGAGCTGACCAACGAGATCTTCGAGCACTGCGGGAGTGTGGCCTGATGGGCAACCTGTTCGACGTGGACGCGGGAGAGCAGCAGCCCCAAGCGAGCGGGCTGTTCAGCAGCCTGCCCGCACAGGCCGCCGCGGTGAGCGTGGTTGTGCAGCCGCTACCCGGAACAGCGCTGTCCTTGATCCCGGCTGCCTATGCGCCCCGAGGAGAAGACGAACTCTCGGAGCAGGAGCGCCAGGACCTCGAAGCCTGCAAGGCTGGCGTCGACAACCTGCGCAACGCCTTCTGGGTCGCGGGCAAGTCGCTCGAGACGATGAGCACGGCTCAACTGCACCGCGAAGAGAACCCGAACTTTGCCGCCTGGGTCTGGGACAACTGGGAGATCTCCGAGTCGCAGCTCTACCGGCTGATCGACGAATGGCGCGTCGGGGAAGCCCTCGCCAGTCTCGGGCACAAGCCGTTGGAGTCCCACGTCCGGCGGCTGACGGAGCTCCGTAAAAAGACCAGCGACAAGGTCGCCATAACGGTCTACGACACGATCGCCCGCTGCGAGTCCCGTGTCACCGGTGATCTGGTGGGCAAGGTCGTGGACCAACTCGGAGCGCTGCCTGCTGATGTGAAGCCCGCCGAAGTCGGACGGCGCGTACGAGAGTTCCTCCAAGCCCCGAAACCGACGGCCGATCAGTCCAGCGACACCCCAGACGTCCCCGACATCAGCTCCATGGGCAAGGACTCCCCAAATGGGGAGTCGGGCTCGAAGGCCAGTAATAGCAAGGCCGACGCCTCCACGGCGAAGGACATCGAGCGTCTGCAGGCGACCCGCGCCGCGTTGAAGGATGCCGCGAAGAGCGTGAACCGGTCCTCCGTGCGCCGCGCTGTCGAAGTCCAGCCGGACATCGCTGTTCCGCTCATCAAGGAGATCGGGACGCTGCTCCAGCAGATCGACCGCGCCGTCGCCATCCGACTCCCCAAAACGGACTAGAGGCGCAGGCGGCATTGCCGGTATGGGGTCGGCTTCTCCCTGTATGGGGAGTGCGCGCCCCCCAAAGTGGTGGGGAGGCA
>NZ_JBHXDQ010000099.1:7806-26698 GCF_042725875.1 Streptomyces sp. NPDC127038
GCTTCTCCCTGTATGGGGAGAAGCCGACCCCATATCTGTTGCTGAGCCTCGTGGCTGTTGTCGGTAGGCTGTGGTCAGCCGCTGCGGGCAAAGGCGTGATGGGAAATCCGCTTCAATCTTCGAGATTGTGACCCTTTGTCGGTCTGAGCCGGTTCGAGTCCGGTAGCCCGCGGCGGTGCCCGTGGCAGAGCGAGTACGCGTCCGCGAGATCGATGATGACGAGGGCAGGCGGCTACTGCGGATCACCCGCAGAGGTACCGGGTCGGTGGTGACCTGGCGGCCTGCACTTCTGCCCGAGGACGCCGTCGAACGGATCGAGGCGCTCGCGGCCCTGCGCCATGAGGTGCTGACGAACCCGAGAGCACACAGTGTCCCCGGGCCTCAGTGATAGCCCGCGGGGAAGATCGTTCGGCTAAAGCCCTGCGGAGCCTTTCGCCGCGTAGGCGACCGCCCTTCATGGCCACGGCTCGTGAAGACAGCCCCCTACCAGGTCCCGGTCGGGGGCTGTTCGTCGCGCAACATCGCCGCAAGCTCCGCGCTGTTTCAGCGGGCTCGTTTGTGCGCTCGAGACGTGTGTCTCGTGATTGTCAGTGCTGTGGTCTACGGTCGCCAGGGTCCCTTGGGATCGTTGCGCTCTCGCCTGGCCTCTAAGGGCGGCCAGGCGAGAGCGGCGATGCCCGCTTCCCCCAGTGTTCGGCACGGGGACGGGCGCTTCCGGATGGAAGGCCGACACCAACGGCGTCATGTTCTATTGACGTCGCTCGGGCGTGCAATTGCAAGGAGAACTGGGAACTTCCACCCGGCAGCGTGCCGCCTTGTGTCGCAGCCACCGAGGTGCATGCAGCGCCTGGAACCGATCCTGTGATCGGCATTGTTCCGTGATTCCGCGATCACGTGGCGTAGCAACTGCCCCATTGGCCATGCTGGTTGACCTCCCAGCCAGTGCGGCTTCGGCACCCGCCTGCCCGGGACCCGGTGCCTCTTTTCGGATGGAGCACCGGCCGAGAATTCCGGCGGAAGGTCTGTGTATGAAGTCCCGTTCGATAGTCGTCATCGGCGTCACAGCAACGGTGTTCGCGTGGAGCGCAGTGCTGGTGGCGGCTGGCCAGACGGCAGCGGTGGTTGCGCTCGCTCCTGCCCTTGCGCTGACGGTTCAACAGATCGTCCACGCCACCCGTTCCCATTCAGCGTCCCGGTCCAGCCATCGCGTGGACGTGGCCGGGGACGAGGAGGGTGAGGCTCCGTGACGATGCCTACCGAACCGCCAGCACCGTCTGGCAGACCGCAGGCTGCGCGGCCGGGGCGCAAGCTCGGGCCCGTCGCCGACAGCGTCGGCAGCGTTCACCGTGCCTGGCTGGACCCGTTGCGCGGCAGCTACCGGGCCAGCGGTCTGACACTGAACGAGCTCAGCACTCGGCTCTTGTTCGCCAAGTCGAAGCTGTCCGAACTGCTCCGGGGCGTGGGCCTGTACCCCCGCTGGGAGATCGTGCACATGCTGGCCGGTGAGCTGGGCATGCCCAGCTCACCTCTCTACCGGCTGTGGCGGCAGGCGGCGTTCGAAGCGCACAAGAACAACGACTGGGTCGAGAACTGCACCGACCACAAGCCCATCCTGACGACCGCCCCCACGACCCCTCCCCTGGAGCACCGTGCGTTCCGCGAGCTGGTGGAAAACGACTACAGCCTCTACGCCCAGACCTTCCTCGACGACGACCAGCGCGATGCCGCCGTCTCCGACACCTTCGACATCCTCTGGCTGTCCTGGAACGACGCCCTCGCCAGCTACGACGCCCGCCACTTCTCCTGGAACGTCCTGCGCGCCACCGTCATGTCCCGCACCCCCCACCGCGACGGCCGGCCCGAGCTGGGCAGAGCCGCCTTCGACACCGTCGCCCTGCGATCCCTCAGCGAACCGGACCACCACATGAACCAGGTCACCGAGAGCCTGGAGCTCTTCACGGCCATGAGCCGACTGCCCGCCGGCCAGCTCGACGTCATGGTGCTGCGCCGGCTGTGCGGGTTCCCGCCCGAGACCACCTCCGCCCTCCTCGGCGCCTCACTGGCCACCGTGCGCTCCGATGAACGCCACGCCATCCGCTTTCTGGAGAGCGTGTTGTGCCCGCCTCCTTCCACTGAAGGGACCACCTCGTGACCGGCATCGAAGAGCTCCTGTCCAGAGCCCTGCTCGTGCGCGAGCGCACCGTGCCGCGCGACGTCGTCCCCTCTCCGGCTCCAACCCCAGCAGTCGACCACCGTGCAGAGCCCCCCGGACAGGACCCCCAGCCCAACGCAGCAACGGAAGACCTCCACGCCCTGTGCGAGACCCTGGTCTCGCACACCTCGCCTGCCACCGTCGTCAAGTTCGTCACCGACCAGGTCCCCGAACCCCGCAGCGCCCTGGTCCTGGCCTGCGTTCTGCAGCTGACCGACACCGCTGAGGGCGCCCGCTTCTGGTGGCAGTACGCGGCCGGTGCCGGGCAGGCCGCCGCTGCGTACTGCCTCTACCTGCATCATCTGGCGCTGGGCGAGCCGGAGACAGCCGACTGGTGGCACCGTCAGGTCGATGCCGTCCAGCCCACGCCCGAGCCCCCGGCCTGGGACGACGGGAGCAGCTGGAATCCGGCAGAGAACCGGATCACCAGCGCGTCGACCACGCAGTTCATGCGGATCCTGCGTCACCTCGCTCAGCAGACCGTCCGGTCCCGGCCGGCGTCCGTGTGCAAGCTCATGGCCTACATCCCCACAGCCGTGACCGCCGGCTATCTACGCGAGCCTGACTCAGAACTTCCGCTGCCCGGCAGGGAATTTGCCCGTCGCGTCAATGCTCTGCTCGCGGCGGTCGACCGGCCCCATACCTGGAGCAGGCGGCCCACCAATCCGGAGCCTGCATCGTGTGGGTCATCGCAGGCTGAGTCGGTGGAGCGGCCCTATCTCCAGAAGGTTCCTGAAGAGCTGGGTACGGCGAGGTACTGAGGGAGGGTGCACCAGTCCGCATCCTCAGCGTGAATGCCGTTCCGACGCGCTCCGCCCGCCCCGTGCAGAGCGTGTCCGGGTGCCTGTGGCGGCGGATCCGGCGCCACGGCCGGTGCGGGCCTGTGCCGGTCCCGGATCCGTGCCGCACGCCCCGCAAGCGTCGGCATGGGACGGGTGGGTGCCGGACTGCGCCGTCCGGCACCCACCCGAAGCAGCGCACCACAGCACGGTGTAGAGGTGTTGACTTGAACCAAAATTCGAACATGTGCACTAATAGAGTGATGGAGTCCGCACCCTTCCCTGACGACCTGGTCCAGCTGCAGGCGGCCTGGATCCGCACCTACGACGCCCTTGCCGCGCCCCGCACGGTCGCGCAGACGGTGCTGCGCCGCCGGCTGCAGACGTTGTCGGCGCGACTGTGGTGGCACCCGTTCTGGTCGCAGCCGGGAAGGGGCCCGGGGGAGCGGGTGGAGCTGCGCCATCGGGTCCGGGCCCGGAGTGCGCAGTGAACCGGCGTCCGGCGCACCTGACCGAGCGGGAAGAGCAGATCCTGCGCATCATCCGCCGGTCCATCCAGGACCACGGGGAGGGCCCGACGGTCACGGAGATCGGTGTGGCGGCGGGACTACGCAGTAGGAGCACGGTCGCGTACCACCTGCGCAACCTGGAGGAGCGCGGCGTGCTGGTGCGTGACGGGCACAGCTGGCGCTCGTGCCGGCTGGTCCGCTGACGGCCGTCATCTGTCGCGGCTCCGGACGAAGACCTGACGGCACTCGCCGAGGAACTGAAGCGGCGCCTCACACGGCAGCAGGTTGTAGAACTTGCCGAGCTGATGACGGCCTGACCTCAAGGTCGCCAAGTGCTTACCCGGTAAGCACTTGGCGACCTTGCTGGCTGGCCACGCCGACGCGCGGCGCTGCGCTCCGCCAGGGGGCGGGCTGCTTATGCGTCGTCACCGTCCTCAGAGACGTCAACGCTGATGCTCGCAAGGTTCGCCTCTCGGTGCTTTGCACCGACGCCGTCCTCGGGGATCAGGTACTTGTCCGGCGGGAAGTCCCAGGGCAGGCACCAGGTCATGGCCTTGCCGCGCATCCCGTTGTCGCGCGTGATGACGGTGATCTGGCGCGGTGCGATGGCCTCCTGTAGATGGGCCGCGCGGGCCACGACTTCGTCATCGTTGTTCGGCAGGCGTCGGTGCCCAAGCTCGTCGCGTAGGACCAGGGCCTCGGTGCCGTCGTGCAGTTCGAAGCGGCCGTCGGTGGACAGGCCCTTGAGGACGTCGCCCAGCAGTTCGTAGACCCCACGCGCCCTTCCGCAGTTGCGTGCGGCATTACGCGGACACCTGCGGGGAGGCCGCCCCGCGTAGCGGCCAGACCGCGTCAGTGCTCCCACGCGTTGGGGCCGCCGCCCCGCCACTCGATGAGCTCGGACCTGACGACATCCATCTCGTCCCAGCCTTGGAGCCCGGCCACTTGCAGGAACGCGACGATGTCCCGCACGGAGAACGCGCGGCCGAGGATCACTCCATCGGCACGGACCCGCCGGCCCCCCTCCTCATCCGGCGGGTACACGATCACGGGGGCCACGGCTGCCTACACGTTCGGAGAACCCGGAGCAGCCACGGCTACCACGTGACCACTGGCGTCGACTGTGAGGGCCACGCGTTCCATCCGGTTCGTCGTGGCAAGGATGAGCCAGACGATCCCCCACAAGAGACACGTGACGACCGTCAAAATTGCGTGCAAGACGTGGTTGACGGGCTTCCCGCGCACCATGACGGCCTGCGTCTCCGAGCGGGATTCCACACGCCAGCCCGACGCGATCCGCTGGTTCACCGCCCAGTCAAGGATCAGGCGCTGTTGCTGAGCGTCAGGCGGCCTGTCGCCTGGAGTGAAGAAGTCAGGCGGAGGCGGGATCGGCTCGGCCGGATTTTCCCACCCGGGCCACTTCTCGGACGATCCGGACATGACACAAGGATCATGCCGACCGACCAGGCACGCACCTGGAGGCTGGCCATACACATGCTCCGTTCTCGTGCAACGCGCGCCGAAGGTCGAGTGGTACAGCCCTGGTCCGGGCCGGTGGCTCACTGTGGCGCAGTCCAACCGCCAGTTCGCCGCCGTACCGGACGACCACGGCTGCCTACCACTGCGAGTACCGGAGTTCGGATCCGCTGTACAGCTACCGCACCCGCGCTATCGGGTCCATCCACTACGGCGAGACCGCGAACGCGGATGTGAGCGGAGCCGTCCTGAACGCCCGCTGCCTTTGGCCTCCCCCTTGCAGCTTCAATCCGCGGACGAAGGAGAGACCGACCCTGTGGACGTCTGGGTGGCGTGTGTGATGTGGAGCGAGCGGATCCTGCGGGCGGTCGACCGCATCCCCGGGGAGCGCAGCGACCGCCTCGAGCGATACCGGACCTGGTCGACGGCACCGGCTACAGCCGAGGCACTGCTCAAGTTGCTGCTCACCTTGAGTATCCACGCCCTGGCCCTGGACGCGGTCGCCCAGGGAGAGTACGTACGAAGCACGCGGCAGAAGGCTGAGCCGCAGGCCTGCGGGGCGCCTCAGGCGGCAGGCTGGCATGGCGGCTGGGTGACTACATCGTCGTGCCCTGCCGTCCTTGTCCTGACATCGGGAGAGGGCGTAGCGGTCGATGCCGAGCTCGGAGCGTTTTCCCCCGCGGGCTCCCCGGAATGGGGCGGCGTTCTGCTGGGTGAGCCGGCGCGTGTGGCGGTAGCGATGCGGTCGAGCGGCCGGGCACGGCTGCGTTTCCCGGGCGGTCGGGAACGGCGTATTCGTCCCGAGGGTGCGCCGTATCTGGATCGCCGGGGCCGTCTGCTGGTGCCGTTCGTGGGCGAGGGCCAGATCCCGTCCGGATGACGCGGGACCGAGGTACCCGCATCAGACAGAGGGCATGATCCTTGCCGATGCCCAGCTCTCAGGCGCCCGGCTCCCCGCTCTCACCCTCACCACCTGGGCTGGCATTGGTACCGCTTTCGCCGACCGACGCGGCAGGCAGACGCACCCTGCTCCTGGCGCCGCCCACGGTCGCCTGACCGCGTCGCCAGAGCCTTTCCTGGCCCGGCGCCGGATGTGTCCGTCCGGTTAGCCAAGGGCCGTACTCGACCGGCCGGAGGTTAGGGAATGCCGCCCTTTTCGCAGACCCGGCGGGCGACTTCGCGGAGCTTGATGTTGGTCTCTTGCGAGTAGCGGCGCAGTACGTCGAAGGCTTGGTCTTCGGTGAGGTGGTGGCTGCCCATGAGGATGCCCATGGCCTCGCCGATGACGTGACGGGTGGCTACGGCGTGTTCCATCTGGGCGTGGGTGCGGGCGCTGGAGAAGGCGATGGCCGCGTGGGAGGCGAGCAGCAGCCCGGCCTGCTCACTGTCCGCGGTGAACGCACCGGCTTTTCGGGAGTAGAAGTTCAGCGCCCCGAACTCCTCGGCGTCGGTGAACAGCAAGAAGCCCATCATGCTTCCCACGGCTAGCTCGTGGGCCCGTGGGGCGAAGAGCGGCCAGCGCGGCTTCGATTCGGTGAGGTCGTTGATACGGAAGACCCGTTCCCCCTGCGCGCTGTGTGCTGCGTCGAAGCACGGCCCTTGTCCCAGCTCCGCCTGGAGCCGGTCGCTGTCGATGACGAGTTGGTCGGTGGGGGCGAGGGTTTCCACCTGATGGTCGTGCAGTACGAGGATGCCTGCCGCGTCGCAGCCCTCGACCAGCTCCGTGGCCGATGCCGTGATCCGCTGAAGGGTGGCATCGAAGGAGTCCTGAGCCAACAGGTCCCGTGCCATCGTCGCCAGCTGCTGCCCGAACTGTCCCCAGTCCACTTCATCCTCCATCGTTCATCCGGTCAGAACCGACCTGATACCCGCCTTCCGCGCGCTCACAGCAGGACTTACGACACGCGCTGGAAGCAGCACCGGCAACGAGGAGCCGCGCAGCTTACCTGTCCGCGACTCCTGTACCGGCCCACTTATCACCTCATGCAAACACCACGCGTCGCCGCTCGCAGAGCAGCTTCATCGCTGCGGCGGGCGGGGCAGGTCTCCGCCAAGGCCGGCCTCGGCCGTGGGTTCGGCTGCGCTGCGGTGAGCGATGCGCAGTCCTTCATGGGGCCACCAGTAGGCGCGGTGGGACGTCGCTGTTGTCCCGGCGGTGTCGATCAGGACCTGGTAAGCGGTGCGGCCGTCGGGCCAGTCCTGCCGGGCGGTCACGGTTGCCCACTTCCAGCTGCCGTTCTGGCGCACCCACAGCGCGGGCGGATCGGCGGGCGGCCATGTCCGCATCTTGGGCTTCGGGCCTTCGCCCTCCCGCCACGGTCGTGCCTCCGCTGGGTCCTCTGTCATAGCCCACTCCCATCTCGGGGCCCGGTCCGTGCTCACACCATTATCGTTCTCATGCTCGAATTCCGGTGATCTTGGCGACCGCTGCGCTTGCTCACGTAACCCCGCCCTCAGATCGTGTTCTTGCAGGTAGTAGATTTACATCCGTGACGAAAATGGGTGTGGTCCTGGACGGCGAGGCAGCGGTGCGTACGCGTCTGGTGGAGCGGACGTGCGCCTGGTGCGGGACGGTCATGACGTACGGCGGCCGGGGACGGCCGCCGAAGTACTGCACGGCTGCGCACCGCACCCGGGCGTGGGAACTGCGCACTGCGCAGGCCCGTGCGGAGCGGCCCGTGACGGCCGGCGGCCGCACCACCGCGCCGGTCCGTGAGGTGGTGGAGCGGACGGCGACCCGGACCGTGACCGTGGCTGTGCCTGCGCCGCCGCGTCCGGCGGTCAGGATGAGCGGGAAGCCATACACCCTGCCCGAGGATGCCGTCGAGTGGGTGGAGACCCTCAAGGCGCTGCGGGACGTCGCGGGGGTCGGGCAGATCTACCCCTTCCGCGAGCAGCTGGCGAGGATCTGTGACCGGACCGCGCAGGTGCTGCGCGAGGCTGTGCCGGTCTGACGTCCTGCGGGGTCGGGCTGTCCTGGGGTGCCGGGGTGTCCGGTGTGCCTCGCGTGATCCGGAGCATGGCGAGCGCGGTTTCGGGGTCGGTGCCGGCCAGGTTGCACGCCTTGGTCTCGATGCGGTTCGCGGAGCGGGCCCGCAGTACCGGTGTGATGCCGCCGGGAAGGAGGTGCCGGAGGGCCGCCGTGAGGTACCAGAGCATGCCTGCCCCGCTGGACAGGGCTACGACATGGGAAAGAGCGGGAAGAAGCACGGCGGACTCCAGTTCTTCGGGCAGGTGTCTTTCACCCCTTGGTGTGCGGGGTGGGGGCAGGACAGTGACAGGGCGGCGGCGTTTGTGTCGTGCCGCAGCTGGAGCACCGGCCAGGACAGGGGCGACGGGTCTTTGGCCGCACTGTGCGGGGTGCGGGGGTTAGCCGCGCAAGTGCTGCCGGGGAGGGGACGTTGCCATGTCCGGCGGGCTCATTCGATAGTTGGCGGGATGCAACTGCCGAGCCGGTCCGCGAGGTTGGGCAGCTGCTCGAGGCGGGTCGTGCGCAGCGGGCCAGGGCGGCCTATTGAATGGCGTCACGCAGGCAGGTAAGGGAGGCCCCGGCTGCCCCTGGCGGGTGATCTCGGGACAGAGCCCGTGACCGGGCGGGTGGGCAGCGGGGTTGACCGTGCATGCACCTGACCCGAGGTCTGCTCACCACTGCGGCCGCCGTGACCGCCGTCCTTGCGACCGCCCTGTCCGCTGCCCCACCGACTTCCGCTGCACCGTGCACGTCGACGTGGCAGGCGGTCCAGACGGTGGCGGTGCGCAGGCCGGCGTGGAACGAGGGGCCGGTCGCGACGACGCGTTCGCCGGTCGTGCGTTACCTGCACCGGGGTGTGCGGGTGCGTTCCTGCGTCGTGGCGGTGGGCCGTACCTCTTGGTCGCAGTACCGGGAGTGCGGCGGCGGGAGTCTGTGGCGGATCGTGGCCGGAGGTCAGGTGCCGTCCGGATGCCTGCGCCGGACATGAACCAGCGAGCCAGCCTGGCGCCCCGCGACCACGACCAGGACCAGGGCCTGGCGCTCACCCTCGCCGTTCTGCTCCTGACCGGTGGCGTGCTGCTGGTGTCCTGCTGGATGGGCCCGCTCACCACGTTCGCCGCCGTGGCCGTGCTCGTCGTCATCGCGTATGCCGCACCCGGCCTCGCCCGCGGCCTGACCGTGCGCCGCGCGGTCCGCCGGCTCCTGCGCACCCTGCCCGACGCCTGAGCGCCGGGAGCCGGTTGGCCGTCTCTCTCCCCTTCCTACTTCAGAGACCGGTTAGCTGCGCAAGCCCGTCACGCGTCCGCTCTGCATTCAAGATTCTTTGTCCGGTTCCTTGCCGCGCCCGGGAGGGCCCTGACCTGTGGTGGTGGGGGTTGTGGTCGGGGTCTGGCGGGCGGTGGTTGGGGGGTGTTGCCGGAAAGTGATGTGGCTGGTCGGGGTGCCGTGGTCGGGGCCTCCACTCCTAGCGTGAAAGCCGTCCGGACACGCTCCGCCCGCCCCCGGTGTGAGGCGTGTCCGGATGCCTGATGGCGGCGGGTCCGGCGCCACGGCCAGCGGGGCAGCCCTGCCGGTCCCGGATCCGCCGCCACAGGCCCGGGCAAGCGCCGATGCCTTGCTCTGGCGGTGTGGCGTCGGCCACGGTCAAATCCGCCCGTCAAGGGGCTGGTCAAGGCGAAATCGGACATCCGTCGGGGCGGTCGTCAGACCGCGGCCAAGGGGCGCCTTCTCACGGTGGTCTCGGCTCGTGCGCACCGTCGTGTGCGGGCCGGGATGATCGCCGATCCGGCCGGCAGGCCGAAGGAATGAGGACCCCGTGCCCGAACCGACCCCGCCCCCGACCGGACCGCCCCTTCCCACTGTTCTGCACAGCCGCGATCCTGGAACTCTGGCTACCACGCCTTCGGCGCACGGCCCGGCCGCGCCCGGGTGGTCGGCTGCCGGGCAGGCCCCGGTAGGCCCCTGCCGCTGGCGCTTGCGTTCCCACTGCCGATCCCACTTCCGTGCCCATCACCTGCGGCAGCCGCATTTCCCCTTGTCACCAAGGGTTTTCGGGCCCGCGCCGGACGGTCACAACCCTCTTCTCTCCTCCACCACTGACACCCCTGGGATAGGGACGGGGTGTCAGTGGTGGAGGAGATCATCGGGTTCGGGGCGGCGTGGCTGGTGCCCTGTGCGGCCGGGCGGGCCAGCGACCGGCTGGTGGGCCGGAGCGCGGTCGAGGGGAGGGCGTACCTGATGGCGGACAGGCGCACGGAGAATGAGGCGAACTCGAGTAACGACCTGCGCGCGGATGTGCTGCGTGTCCTCGGGGTGCTGAAGGTCGCCACCGCCGATCAGATCCAGCGGCTGTCGCTGCCGCACCTGACCTACCGGCACACGACCAAGCCGACCCGGGCGAAGCAGAAGGAGGCCCGAACGGCCTCCCACCGTGCTGCGGCGAACGACCTTCGGCGTCACGGCCTGGTCATCGACGGCGGCCGCACCCGCGGCGGTGAGGAGGTCCGCCTTCTCACCGCGGCAGGGCTGGCGGCCGCCGCGATCGACCTGGACCGCGAACCGGAAGAGATGGGCGCCATGCCCAGGAGCGGGGGCCGCTCCGGTGCCTCGCATGCGATGACGGTGAACGAGGCGGTCATCGCGCTGATCCGCCCGAAACCGGACCTCGGCCTCGTGGTCGGGGAGCCAGCCGAAGCGGTCGCCGCCGCGCAGGCCGCCGTCGACGCACCGGATGGGATCGGCAGCCTCCCTTCCTACGCGACCGAGGTCGCGCTGCCGGTGAAGGGCACCTGGAAGAACCCCGCGATCGGCAGCCCCCGCGCCGACGTCGTCCTGACCGCTCCGCAGGCCGGGGTGCCGCTGCTGTTCATCGAGGTGGACAACTGCACCGAGGAAGCCCCGCTGATCGCGGCGAAGTTCGACAAGTACGCCCGGTTCTTCCTGCGGAAGGAGAAGGACACCGACGGTATTGAGAAGCCGATGTGGTGTACTCGCTGGACTACGCCCGCGGACGATGCCTACGAGCGGGTGCACCCGCCGGTCCTGCTCGTCTTCCACCAGATCGGCAAGCGCTCCGCCAAGAGCCAGATGGCCCGGGTCGCCGACCTCACCCGCCACCACTGGCAGGGACGGTGGCATGCCGAGGGCGGCTACCACTCCTACGACACCTGCATCCCGATCGTGGCGACCACCTTGGAGTCGCTGCGCGAACACGGCCCGGCCGGGCCCGCCTTCTGGCGCTTCGGCCACGACCACCGCCAACGGCTGACGGACGCGATCGGCAATCCCCGCCGGGACGCCTACCTCGCCAGCCGCCGCCAGGCCGCTCGACGGGAACAGCGGCGCCGCAAGGAGCGGGAAGCCGCGGAGCGGGAGGCGCGGCGGCCGGTGTGCGCGGACTGCGGGAGGAAGTTCACCGACGAGAGGTGGGAGGCGACCGGCTCCCACCACGGCTGGAGCAGCGGCCAGTCGCACCCGCATCTGTGTGAGCACTGCCAGGACCTGGCCGTCACGGGGGAGCAGAGGGCTGAAGCCGACGAACGCGAGCGCCAGGAGCAGGAACGCCTTCGGCTGGAGGCGGGGGAACAGGCCGCCGCGCAGAGGGCCGGCGGCTGGTTCTCCCGCTTCCGTACCTGACCCGGGCCAGTCACGGTCTTGATGGGTGGTCCGGCCTTGCCAGAGCGTTGTCAGGGCCGGACCGCCCTTGAGATTACCGGCTGGCCTGGCCTCAGGGACCTGACAGGTGCGCACGTTGCTGGCCTTGAGCGCGATCCTTGCCGTGTGACGAGGAAACCCGTGCGCCGGTGTGCCCAGTGCCGTGCGCTGCTGCCCAGGGACGCCGGCCCGAACCGGCGGTACTGCGACACGATGTGCCGCAGCCGTCATTGGCGGCGTGTGCAGCGCCATGAGGAGATCTACCAGCGCGCCGTCTACAAGGGCCTGCAGGTGATGCGGGGTGAGTACCTGTGGGCGCAGGGCCTGTGCCCGGTGTGCGGGGTTTCGGTCTCGCTGCGCAAGCGGACGGACTCGGTGTACTGCTCCCCGAAGTGCCGCACCCGGGCCTGGCGGCGTCGCCGCGAGGCTGCCGGCGCGGCTGGTGACGGATCCGAACGGCCGTTGCCGTAAGCGTCACCCAGTGACGTTTAACCATCACGCTCACCGCCACTCGCCTGCTTTGCTGAGGCGGCCCGGTGCCCCGACGACGGAGCCGTCGCCTACGCGCTCTACGCGTTGGAGACCACCACCACCTGAACCAGCTCCCCGGCCCGCCTGGCAGTCGCGAACCGGGACCTGTCCGGTTCGGCCGCCGTCTCGGGCGATGCCAGCACGGCGGCGCTCCTCGGAGTGCCGGTAAATGGAAGGCCCGTTGTCGGACCCAGTCCGTAGCCTGTGCTCAGCCCCTTGGGCAGTGGTCCGGATGCCGGGCCTTGGATCACGGGAAGCGGGACCCCAAAGTGACGTCGATCTACCTCTCCTCCGACAACCCCCGGTGGATGCCGAAGACCGAGGCTGACCTCCAGGCCGCGGTCGACAGCGGCCTGTTCGACGAAAGCCACCACCTGGATCTGAAGAAAGCCCCGAACAGCAAGGGCGACAACAAGGAGCTGGCACGCGACCTGTCCTCGTTCGCCGTCCACGGCGGCACCCTGATCATCGGGGTGCAGGAGAACAAGGACAGCCGCACCTTCGAACTCGCCCCTCAGCCCCTGAACGGGCTGCCGGAGAAGATTGAGCAGGTGGCCCGGACCATCCCCGACCCGCCACTGACCGTCATCACCGAGGAGATCAGCGCGGCGGCCGACAACGGAACCGGCTACCTCATCGTGCACATCCCGGCCAGCCCAGTCGCGCCGCACATGGTCGACAACCGCTACTTCGGCCGCGGCGACAAGACGAAATACCAGATGGGCGACGCCGAAGTCGTCGCCCTCCACACACGGCGACGCAACACCGAAGCCGACACCCTCACTCTGCTGCGCAAGGAGATGGACGAGGACCCGCTGCGCGACGTCGGAGCCCAATCCCACCTCTTTCTGGTCGCCCAGCCCACCGCCGGACGACGGGACATGTGCCTGCCCATCACCGGCGCCAAGGACTGGAACCAGCGCCTGCACGCCCTGATCCAGCGTGCCCTGCAAGCCCCTCGCACCAGGGCAGCGCTCTCCGCAGGATTCAGCCCTGATCTGTCTTCCGCCCACCAGGGCCACCGTCGCGCGAGAGGAGTAGCCCTCAGCTCCTCGGGGCTCGGGGCCGGCCGCGTCTACACCCCGGAAGGCGGCTCGCATGACGAGTCCGTCGTTGAGCTTCAGCTCTTCGAGGACGGCGGGCTGCGGCTGCTCATGACCCGCCTCTCCGAAGGCATCTCCAAGCCGTACGAGTCGCCAGGCGAGGCCGAGCAGGTCATCTTCGACGCTGCCGTTGTCGTGTTCACCCGGCACATATTGGACCTGATCCGCCTTATCTCCGAGGACGTGGGCTACCACGGCAACTGGGCCGTGGCCATCGGAGCCAACCGGCTCCGCGGCCGACGTCGCTGGAGCCCGTCGAGCATCTTCGCCAGCAACCACCGATACAGCGCCGAAACGTACGAGGAGAGCACCGGCGCCACGCTGGGCGAACTGTGCGATGCGCCGGGAACAGTGACGCGAAGGCTCCTCGGTCCCCTGCTCCGCTCGTTGGACTCCGAAGAGGCGTTCGCGAAGGCCCTGACCGACGAGGAGTGATCCTCGCTGCTCCGTGAGACGGCACGGCCCCGGGCCCCGGGAGACCAGTCTCCCGGGGCCCACTCCTTGCTGTTCTTCAGTTGCTGGTGTGCGCCGGGTCGGCGCCCTGCGCTTCGGTGAAGGTGCCGTAGTCGGTGGATCGGTTGAGCAGGGTGAAGTCCATGTCGCCAGCTGTGAACCGGCTGGTGTAGTAGTGCCCGGTCGCGGCCTTGGGCTGGAGGCCGGTGACCGCGATCCGGCAGGCCCCTTCGTGCCGCGGGCTTCGAGGCTGGTGCTCCACGCGGGGCATGTTGTCGTACAGGAATCCGATCTCGGCAGTTCCCGAGTTCTCGGGGGCGATGATGGTGGCGTTGCTCGACCGCGAGGTGCTCTCCTTCGTGCGGAGCGTGGCATGCAGGCTCCAGAAGGTCTGCTCGATCGTCATGTACGTGGTGATCGGGCCCCGGTTTCCTCCCTCCGGTATGTGGCTCTGCGGGCTCGGGACAAGCACGACACGCCAGGTGCCCGTGACCCAGGCACGGCCGGTGAAGCGGTGGATGACGGGCCAGCGCCAGGCCCACTTGTCGAACACGACGGTGCCGTAGCCCACGAGGGCCGGGATGTACGCGAAGAGGTACCGGAACTCGGACGGGTACAGGCCCAGGACGACGAGGATGCCTGTGTAGAGGGTGGCGGCGATGGTGGCGCCGGTGCGGACGGTGGTCGCGGTGTTCATCGTCAGCCCTCGTAGTTGAGGTAGTGCCACGCGCGCTTGATCAGCTCGCGCGCGTCCTTCTCGGTCCACTTCTGGCCCTCGCCGAACACCTTCTTGATCCCGTTCGGCTCCACCATGCGCAGATAGCTGAACCAGGTTCCTGTGAGCTGCCTGTAGACCTGCCGCAGGCTCTCGCGGACCACAGCGTCCAGGCTGTCATCGAGGCGCAAGACGTCGTCCGGGACGTTGTAGATCAGGCACTCGGAGAAGTACGACGGAAGGGCCTTGATCACGCCCTCGGAGGCGAGGTCGTTCTCGACGTTCTTCAGCACCCGCACCACGAACTTGTACCGGTACTTGGTGTTGGTGTTCTTCGTACGGCCGTTGACCAGTTGGAGCTCGGGCCAGTTGATGACACGCTTGCCGTTGCGCCCATAGACGACGCTGCCCACGTATTCGCCGCCGGGAACCGTGGTGTCGTAGGCCACCCATTTGAAGCACGGCACCACGTCGATGCTGGGACGGCTGCCCACAACCTCCGGAACGTACACGGCGAGGTTCTGGTCCGTGTCTACCGAGCCGAAGTGGTTGGTGAGCGCGTTCTCCACCTCCCGGCGAAGCTTCTGCCGAGTCCACGGCCCCGCGTAGCCGGCTGGCTGCCCAAACCACCAAGCCGCCAGCCCCTCCGTATGGAAGGGGTCGTTGAGCTTCACCATGATGTCGACGTCGCTGTCACCACGGACGTTGGTGTTGTTGGCGTACGAGCCCTTCGACGCCACCGTGATGTCGAGTCCCCGGAACGGCTCATGTCGGAGCACTGCCTGTTTCACCATGCGCTCGGCGCGCTCCAGCCGGAGCTGTTCAGAAGCACCCGGAGGGTTCTTCCATTTGTTGATCAAAGCGATCCGCTGTTCATACGTCAGCTGTCGTGCCATGAACGCCTCCATGCTCCGGCGCGGCCGCGCCGGCCAACAGCGTACGAGCGGGCACTGACAGCGACGCACCGATAAATCCGCATCGGCGCTGGGGCCAGATGCGGCCAGGGCGGGGAGCTCGCCGCGGTGCCAGGGGAGAGCGGCTGGGGCACGATGTCGGCGGCCTCTAGCAGCGAAGGGACCCCGGGCCGCCCAGCGCCCCGGGGTCCTGCCGCCGCTCTCACAGCCGCTCACCACTCGTCGGGTGCGCTGCCCACCCACGCGATCGGCCGGCCCTCGCTGTTGCGGCCCCAGTGCGGTTCCTCCATCGAGGTCTCGTGACCGCCGGGCAGGACGCAGATCCGCCCCCAGCGTCCGTGCTTGCCCGCACAGAGCCCGGCGAGCCCGTCCGCATCACCGTCGCGCACGGCCTGGTCGTAGCGGTCCTGGAACGCCTGGAGACGGACGCACAGCTCCCTGCCGAACTCCGCCTCCGCCACATCCACTTGGGCCCGCGCCTCCTGCACACCAGGGTCGGACAGCAGCAGCGCGATGACCTTCTCCGCCTCCGCGAAGGCACGGGCGCGGCCGTGTCGCCGTACGGCCTCCTGCACCCGCTGCTCCGCGGCCTCGCGGCCGCTTGCGCTCACTACGCCGCTCCTTCCATGGCCGCCCAGCCGAGTCCGAGGCCGGCGAGTGCCTGGAGTTTGTCGGTGGTGAGTTTGGCCCGGCGGCTCTTGGTGTTGGACAGGAACACTCCGAGTTTGACCTCTGTCCCGTCCGGCAGTGTCTCTACGTGCCCCCTGGGGACCACCAGAGAGCCTGTGCGGGTCTTGTACTGCGCCAGGGCCGCCACGCCCTTCTCGAAGGCACTCACGGCCTTTCCGGGGGCGGTGGCGGGCTCTGCCTGCTCACGGGGCACCGGGACGACGCCGACGGCCTCCAGGCGCTGGCGTTGCCCGTCTGCCAGGGCCTGCCAGACTTTCGGTGTCCGTTGCCGGGCGAGCCACTTGCCGATGTCCATGCCGTGGACGGTGAGCCCGGGCAGGACGACGGAGTGGTCTTCCTCGTCCGTCAGCAGCTCCCGCAGCGCGGCGTAGTGGCGTTGCCATTCCGCGGGCCAGGCCGGGTTCCAGTCTTCGTCCACGGCCTCCAGCGCCGTCTTCCACTCCGGGTGACCCTCCAGCGCACCAGCACGGCGGAGGTTGGAGAGCCACTGCCCCACGGGCCGGTCCAGCATCGTCGCCGACCGGGGTGCGCACAGTGTCCAGTGCTGGTCGTAGTAGGCCTTGGCGGCCTCCAGGTTCTCCTGGAACCGTTCATCAGCTGGCGACCAGACCATGCCCAGTTGTTCCAGCCGTCGTGCGCGTTGGCCGTTTATCTGCCCCGCCCCGTACGCCCGTCGCTGCTCGGCGATCCACTGCCCGAGCGGGTAGGTGCCTTCCTTGTGCCCGTAGGGAACCCTGGCGTGTGCCTCACGTTCGGTGAACTTTTTGAGCGATGCCCAGCCGCGGGCCCAGTCCTGCTTCTCCGTGTCGATCACGTTGAAGGACACCCAGTTTGCGACCATCACCGGGTCACGTGGAGCGGCGAAACGGAGCAGGAGGCGGGTTTCTTCCTCGCCGTCCTCGGGCTTGGCACCGATGTATTCGGACGGCTGCGCGACGTCCTTCTGAGGCTCCTGGGGAATGGCAAGCAATTCGACGGCCTCTTCATCGTGAGCCCGCAGACCCTCCAATACCTTCACCAAAGGCCGATACGACCCCGACGTGAACATGTCCTCCGGCTTCTCCCCAGGCTGGAGAAATACCGGCACGATCAAAGAGGCGAGTTTCCCCTGTCCCGGCTTTTGCCGCAGTGCGCGGCCGATGGCCTGGACGATGTCGTGCGGGGCGCCCTTGGGGTCCAGGAGGGCCACCGAGTCCACTGCCCGGATGTCGACGCCCTCGCCCAGGACCCGGCAGTTGGAGAGGACCGCGCGCCGCGCGGTGGTCCCGAACTGCCCCAGCACCTCGCGCCGGCGCTCGGGCACGTGCTCACCGCACAGCCAGTTGGCCCACACCTCGGCCGGGTATGTCTCTGGCTGGTCCGCATGCAGCCGCTGCGCCACCCGCTCCAAACCCTCCGCATAAGCCGATGCCTCTATCGTCCGGTGGTGGAAGGTGATGCACGTCTGCAGCTGGTGCTGCTCCATGGTGTGCAGCAGCGCCGCCTGGAGCGCCCCGAGCCGCTGCCCACGCACCTCCTCACTACGCCGCTCCTCACCCATCAGCCGCTCCGGGGTGACCACCGGGTCCTTCAGCTCCAGGACGATGATCTGATACCGCGCCAGCAGCCCCCGCGACACCGCTGATGCGAGCGAGAGCTTGTAGAGCACCGGTCCGAACACGTTCTCGTCGTCCATGGAGGCCGCCATCTCCTTCGGCAGTGCCTCGCGCACCCCCTCCGCGACCTCCCAGTTTGGCCGTTCCTGCCAGATCCGCGGCGTCGCCGTCAGGTACAGCCGGCGCTTTGCCGGGATGACGTGCTGGTTGTGGATGTCGGCCCACGCCTTGCCCATCGAGCCGGACGTCCTGTGCGCCTCATCGACCACGGCCAGGTCCAGCGGGGCCAACTGCTGCCCGTAGACGCCCTCGAACGCCTCCGCCAGCACCCCCAACGACGCGTACGTCCCGAAGATGGTCACCGGTCCCTCTCCGTGCCACAGCGCCAGCTGCACGGGGTTGGTGGTGGAGCGCACCTTCAGGTTCCACAGTTCCGGGTCGTCGGTGAGGCTGCACACCGCGACGGCCGGCCCTGTGTGTCCGGCGTCGCGCCATGCCTTCACGGTCTGGGTCAGAAGGTCCAGTGTCGGTACGAGGACGAGAATGCGTCCCTTGGGCACCATGCGCTTGGCCGATGCTGCCGCGATGAGGGTTTTTCCTGTTCCGCATGCGGCGTGTACCTGCCCGCGCAGACCGTTGGAGGGAATGCCGCCGGGTGGCATGTCGAGCCCGCGCACAATGGCGGCGACGGCCTCGATCTGATGGTCACGCAGTTTCACGGCCATTCCCGTGTTCTCCTTATGCGGCACACAATCAGGCTGGAAAGTCTGATGTTGATGAAGAGGACTGGTGGTAGTGCTGCCTGATCCCAGACTCTACACAGCAGACACCAGTGATGCATCAGATTCACCACATGAGTCGATGACTGGCCTGATTCTAACCTCAAGCGATGTGCTGGTGTGTATTATTGTGAAGTTTTGTCGAGTGCGATCAGACAGGCCTCGAGAGCGGAGATGAGTGGGGGAGGGATTCGGGTGGAGCGCAGCGGAACCCGTCACTGCAGTTGAGGCCAGCATCCCACCGGGGCCCGCAGGGTCCGACGGAGCGTCACCCCAGCTGCACGGTATGACCTGTGATTCCCAGTCACCACACAGGCGTGACACGTGATGCACCCTCTTGCCGCCAGCCCTAGGCGACCGCGCTTGCGCGGGTGCCCACAATTCGCGCTTGCGCGAATTGTTTCCGCTTTCAGAATTCCGTTTACGGAATTCATTCCCGCGCTTGCGCGGGAATTTTGAATTGCGCTTGCGCAATTCGTATTCTATGCAGCGCGCCAGCGCTGCATATCCC
>NZ_JBHXDQ010000100.1:0-26049 GCF_042725875.1 Streptomyces sp. NPDC127038
ACCCGGAAGCTAAGCCTCACAGCGCCGATGGTACTGCAGGGGGGACCCTGTGGGAGAGTAGGACGCCGCCGAACAATTTTTGTGAAAACCCCCGTACCGGGGATACCGGTACGGGGGTTTTCTGCGTTCAGGGACCATTTCCCGCCGCGCGGATTTCCCAAGCAGGACTTCCCGATGACGTGACCACTCTCGCCTCCCCCTCTGCGCTGTGACGCCGGGGCTGCGGGTAAGGTCAGGGGGCATCGTTGGCTCGTTTCCCACAGGAGGCCCCCGGGTGGAGGTCCAGGAGACCCGCGTTCAGACGAACCGGGTCCTCACCATCCCGAACATCCTCAGCATGGCCCGGCTCGCCGGCGTCCCCATCTTCCTGTGGTTGATCCTCAGGCCGGAGTTCGGCGGTCCCAACAGCGACGGCTGGGCGTTGCTCGTCCTCATGCTGAGCGGCATCAGCGACTATCTCGACGGCAAGCTCGCCCGCCGTTGGAACCAGATCAGCAGCCTCGGCCGGCTGCTCGATCCCGCGGCCGACCGGCTGTACATTCTGTCGACGCTCGTCGGGCTCACCTGGCGCGAGATTCTTCCGATCTGGCTCACCGCCGCGCTTCTCGCCCGGGAGCTGGTCCTGCTGGTGATGGTGTGGATCCTCCGGCGCCACGGCTATCCGCCGCCGCAGGTGAACTTCCTCGGGAAGGCAGCCACCTTCAACCTGATGTACGCCTTCCCGCTCCTGCTCCTCAGTGACGCCAGCGGCTGGATCGCGACAGTCGGCGCCATTTTCGGATGGGCGTTCGCAGGGTGGGGTACAACGCTCTATTGGTGGGCAGGAGTCCTCTACGTGGTGCAGGTCCGCAGGCTGATCCGGGCGGACTCCATGACCGAATGAACTCGGCCCGATTGAGCGGCTGCAGTGGCCCGATGGCCCCCGCTCGAAAACTGCGGGACAATCAGGACGGGTGAAGTCGGCTGTACCGTCGTCTCTTCAAGGAGGACGCTTCCGACATGAAGGCCGTCGTGATGGCCGGAGGCGAAGGAACACGCCTTCGTCCGATGACCTCGAGCATGCCCAAGCCGCTCCTGCCCGTGGCGAACCGCCCGATCATGGAGCATGTGCTCAGGCTGCTGAAAAGGCATGGGCTCAACGAAACCGTCGTCACGGTGCAGTTCCTGGCCTCACTGGTCAAGAACTACTTCGGTGACGGCGAAGAGCTCGGCATGGAGCTCACCTATGCCAATGAGGAGAAGCCACTCGGTACCGCCGGCAGCGTCAAGAACGCCGAGGAGGCGTTGAAGGACGATGCGTTCCTTGTCATCTCCGGTGACGCCCTTACCGACTTCGATCTCACCGAACTCATCAACTTCCACAAGGAAAAAGGCGCCCTCGTCACCGTCTGCCTGACACGGGTCCCCAATCCGCTGGAATTCGGCATCACCATCGTGGACGAGGAAGGCAAGGTCGAACGCTTCCTGGAGAAGCCGACCTGGGGCCAGGTCTTCTCGGACACCGTGAACACGGGCATCTACGTCATGGAACCCGAGGTCTTCGACTACGTCGAGGCCGACGTGTCCGTCGACTGGTCCGGCGACGTCTTCCCCCAGCTGATGAAGGAAGGCAAGCCCGTCTTCGGCTATATCGCCGAGGGCTACTGGGAGGACGTCGGAACCCACGAGAGCTATGTGAAGGCCCAGGCCGACGTGCTCGAGGGCAAGGTCGACGTGGAACTCGACGGGTTCGAGCTCTCCCCGGGCGTCTGGGTCGCCGAGGGCGCGGAGGTGCACCCCGACGCGGTACTGCGCGGGCCGCTGTACATCGGCGACTACGCCAAGGTCGAGGCGAACGCCGAGATCCGCGAACACACCGTCGTCGGCTCCAACGTGGTCGTCAAGAGCGGCGCCTTCCTGCACCGGGCCGTCGTGCACGACAACGTGTACATCGGGCAGCACAGCAATCTGCGCGGCTGTGTCGTCGGAAAGAACACCGACATCATGCGGGCCGCCCGGATCGAGGACGGCGCGGTCATCGGCGACGAGTGCCTGGTCGGTGAAGAATCGATCATCCAGGGCAACGTCCGCGTCTATCCGTTCAAGACCATCGAGGCCGGCGCCTTCGTCAACACCTCGGTGATCTGGGAGTCGCGCGGCCAGGCCCATCTCTTCGGCGCCCGTGGCGTCTCCGGGATCCTGAACGTCGAGATCACCCCGGAGCTGGCCGTGCGCCTGGCGGGCGCCTACGCGACGACCCTGAAGAAGGGTTCCACCGTCACCACGGCCCGCGACCACTCCCGAGGCGCCCGTGCGCTGAAGCGAGCGGTGATCTCCGCGTTGCAGGCCAGCGCCATCGACGTACGCGACCTGGAGAACGTACCGCTGCCCGTGGCCCGTCAGCAGACCGCCCGGGGAAGCGCCGGCGGGATCATGATCCGGACGACACCTGGTGTGCCCGACTCCGTCGACATCATGTTCTTCGACGGGCAGGGCGCCGACCTGTCGCAGGGCGGCCAGCGGAAGCTGGACCGGGTGTTCGCGCGGCAGGAGTACCGGCGAGCGTTCCCCGGCGAGATCGGGGACCTGCACTTCCCCGCGAGCGTCTTCGACTCGTACACCGGATCCCTGCTGCGCAATGTCGACACCACCGGGATCGCCGAGTCCGGCCTGAAGGTGGTCGTCGACGCCTCGAACGGCAGTGCCGGACTGGTGCTGCCCAGCCTGCTGGGCAAGCTCGGCGTGGATTCCCTGGTCATCAATCCCGGTCTCGACGAGTCCAGGCCCACCGAGACGGTGGAGACCCGGCGGGCCGGGCTGGTGCGGCTGGGCGAGATCGTCGCGTCCGCGCGCGCCGCGTTCGGGGTGCGCTTCGACCCGGTGGGCGAGCGCCTCTCGCTCGTCGACGAGAAGGGGCGGATCGTCGAGGACGACCGGGCCCTGCTCGTGATGCTCGACCTGGTGGCCGCGGAGCGGCGCAGCGGGCGGGTGGCGCTGCCGGTCACGACGACCCGGATCGCCGAACAGGTTGCGGCGTACCACGGCACGCAGGTGGAGTGGACGACGACGTCGCCCGACGACCTGACCCGGGTCGGCCGCGAGGAGTCGACGATCTTCGGTGGAGACGCGCGTGGCGGCTTCATCATTCCGGAGTTCAGCGGGGTCTTCGACGGCGCGGCCGCCTTCGTACGGCTCATCGGTCTGGTGGCGCGGACACAGCTCACGCTCAGCCAGATCGACGCGCGGATTCCGCGGGCGCACGTCCTCAAGCGCGATCTTGCGACTCCGTGGGCCGTCAAGGGGCTCGTGATGCGCCGGGTCGTGGAGGAGGCGGGAGACCGCTTCGTGGACACCACCGACGGGGTCCGTGTCGTCGAGACGGACGGGCGCTGGGTGATGGTGCTGCCGGACCCCGCCGAGGCCGTGACCCATCTGTGGGCCGAGGGCCCGGACGACACCTCCGCGGAGGCTCTGCTCGACGAGTGGTCGGCCGTCGTGGACAGCGCGGGCCGCTGAAACGATCTTCACTCGTACGTGTCGGACAGGTGCCCTCCAGTGGGCCTGTCCGGCACGTCGGTGGGGCCATTCGGAGGTAGCACCCGCGACATGCGACGATGTGCGGCATGCCGCAGCAGCCCCCCGTTCGGAGCAGCGCTCCGCGCCCGTCGCGCCCGGACGCCTCCATGTCGCTGCTCACCAACGTCATGGACCACAGCCTCGACGAGGGATACGCCGAAGCGGCGGCCCGTAAGAAGGCCGAGGGCGCCGGCGGTATGCCGAAGACGCTCCGCGCCAAGGCGGCTCTCGCCGTCGGTCTGGTGCTCGCCGCGCTCGTGGTCACCGTGGGAGCGGCGAACGCGAGGCTGGCGGCGCCCGTCGTCGCCAAGGAACGCCAGGAGCTGATCGACCGCATCGGTCGCGAGACGACGGCCGCCGACAAGCTGGAGAGCGGCGTCGACAGCCTGCGCGCCGATGTGAGCGCCCGCCAGCGTGCCGCGCTGAAGAAGGGCGGCAGCGCTCAGGCCGACCTCGTGAGCATCCTGTCCGGCGCGACCGCGGTGCACGGACCCGGTGTGAAGCTCGTCGTCAACGACGCCAAGGAAGCAAGCACGGGCGGTGACGGCACCAACAATCCGCGGGAGACCTCGGGGTTCTCCGACACCGGACGGGTGCGGGACCGTGACATGCAGCGCGTGGTGAACGGTCTGTGGGAGTCGGGGGCCGAGGCCGTGTCCGTCAATGGGCAGCGGCTGACCGCCCTGTCGGCGATCAGGGCGGCGGGGGACGCGATACTGGTCGACAACAGACCGCTGGTGCCGCCGTACACGGTGCTCGCGGTGGGGGACGGCCAGCGGCTCAGCACCAGGTTCCAGAACAGCGCCGACGGGCTGTATCTGCATGCCTTGCAGGAGAACTACGGCATCAGGACCAGCATTTCCGCCGAGGGGGACCTCCGGTTGTCCGCGGCACCGAGTGTGATCGTACGTACAGCAGAGCCGAGAACAGAGAAGGGCACACCGTGATCGCCGTACTGGGCCTCGTCGTAGGAGTCGTGGCTGGACTGTTGGTCCGGCCCGAGGTTCCGGCGGTCGTCGAGCCTTACCTTCCGATCGCCGTCGTGGCGGCGCTCGACGCCGTGTTCGGCGGTCTGCGCGCGATGCTCGACGGCATCTTCGACGACAAGGTCTTCGTGGTCTCGTTCCTGTCGAACGTCGTCGTCGCCGCGCTGATCGTCTTCCTCGGCGACAAGTTGGGCGTGGGGGCCCAGCTGTCCACGGGTGTCGTGGTCGTCCTCGGCATCCGGATCTTCTCCAACGCCGCGGCCATCCGCCGGCACGTGTTCCGGGCGTGAGGCCGATGAGCAACGAGAACGAGAACGAGACAGAGAACGGGCGCACCAACGCGAGCGAGGACGGGACGCCGGAGAACCCGCTGCGCAGAGAGCTGCCGGAAGAGGTCCCCGCGGCCCCGGAGGAGCCCGAGCCGCAGCAGGACGGTGAAGAGGGCCCGCCGTCGCTCTCCGGTCGTCAGAGGCTGGTCAAGGGCTTGTGGCCGCCGCGGGTCTCGCGGGCCCAACTCATCGTCGCGGTGCTGCTGTTCGGCCTCGGTTTCGGCCTGGCCGTCCAGGTGGCGTCCAACAGCGACGGCGACAGCGCGCTGCGCGGCGCGCGCCAGGAAGATCTCGTACGCATTCTCGATGAACTCGACAGCCGCACTCAGCGTCTTGAGGACGAGAAGCAGGGGCTGGAGGACCAGCGCACCGAGCTGGAGAACAGCTCCAACCAGGCCGAGGAGGCCCGCAAGCAGACGGTCGAGAAGGAGAAGCAACTCGGCATCCTGGCGGGCACCGTGGCCGCCCAGGGCCCCGGCATCACTCTGACGATCGGCGACGCGAAGGGGACGGTGAAGGCGGACATGCTGCTCGACGCCGTCCAGGAGCTGCGCGCGGCCGGTGCGGAGGCGATCGAGGTGAACGGTGTGCGTGTGGTCGCCAGCACCTATCTGTCCGACTCCGGAAACGGAGTGAAGGTGGACGGGAACAAGATCACCCAGCCCTATCGTTTCAAGGTCATCGGCAAGCCGCAGGACCTGGAGCCGGCGCTGAACATTCCGGGAGGCGTGGTGCAGACACTGGAGAAGGAGCAGGCCACCGTCACGGTGGAGCGCTCCACGAAGATCGTCGTAGATGCCTTGCGACCGGCGGAACAGCCTGACTACGCTCGGTCGTCCTCCCGGTGAACGGCGGTCGGATGGGGGCCGTCGGGCGAGGGCGGGAGGTTGCGGGGGGTCGGCGCACCGAATGGGTGGTGCGTGGTGGAAACTGTCTGGTGGATACGGACGTTGTGAGGATGTCCGGGTCGACCGGTGTGTTCAATCAGGGTTCGTCCTGCCCCACGGGCGGGTCTGTTTCGGTCAAGGGGAATCGCCCGTGAAGTTGTTTGCGAAGTTGTTCGGCAAGAGCACGCGAGAGGACAGCGGCGACAGCGCGGCTGCCCGTCACCGCGCACCGCGTCAGGGAGACGCCGAGGCACAGGGCGGCGACCGCCCGCTGTTCCGGGACCAGGTCGGCGGTCCCGGTGGACAGGGCGCGTCGTCTGTTGACCCTGGCCAGCAAGGCCGCATAGGTTTCGGAGAACCGTCAGCCTCGAGTGCGGGTGGAGGGTTCGCCTCCGATCCGTATGCGTCCCATGCCCCTGGTGGGCAGTCGCGGCAGGAGGATCCGTCCATGTCGGCCCAGGTGTGTACGAGGTGCGGGAACCGCAACGCGGAGAACAGCCGGTTCTGTTCCAACTGCGGCGCGCCGCTGCGGGGCGGTCCGGAGCGTCCGTCGGAGACGACGTCCACGATCTCCATCTCCGGTATCGAGGCCTACGACGCCGAGGTGACGGGCCAGACGGCGCCGTCGCCGATGCTCTCCCCGGAGGCGCAGGCGGCCGTGGACGCGCTGCCGATGGGCTCCGCGCTCCTGGTGGTGCGCCGCGGCCCCAACTCCGGCAGCCGCTTCCTCCTGGACGGTGAGCTCACCACGGCGGGGCGTCATCCGCAGAGCGACATCTTCCTCGACGACGTGACGGTGTCACGCCGGCACGTGGAGTTCCGTCGCGTCGCGGACGGCTCGTTCACGGTCGCCGACGTCGGCAGCCTGAACGGCACGTACGTCAACCGGGAGCGGATCGACCAGGTCCCGCTGTCCAACGGTGACGAGGTGCAGATCGGCAAGTACCGGCTGGTGTTCTACGCGAGCCAGCGGGGCATCTGACCCTCCCCCAACTCCGTCCGGGGGGACACCGAGGGAATGTCCATGCTTCAAACACCGAGCGGCGGTGCCGGCACCGGTACCGCCGCCGCGGACAGTGGGCTGATGAGCATCGGCGCGGTGCTGAGCCTGCTGCGCGACGAGTTCCCCGAAGTCACCATCTCCAAGATCAGGTTTCTGGAGTCGGAGGGGCTCGTCGAGCCGCAGCGGACCCCGTCGGGGTATCGCAAGTTCAGCGCGGACGACGCCGAGCGTCTCGGCCACATCCTGCGGATGCAGCGTGACCACTACCTCCCGCTCAAGGTGATCCGCGAGCATCTGGACGCCATGGCGCGCGGTGAGCAGGTGCGTCTGCCCTCCGTGGGCCGCCAGCGCGAGGCGGGCGAGGGCGAACCGCTGGGCGAGCTCTACGGCGAGCCCGAGGGGCCCACGGTGGCCCGGGTGGGCCGTGAGGAGCTGCTGGCCGCCGCGGAGATCGGCGAGCAGCAACTCCAGGAGTGGGAGTCGTACGGACTGATCGGCCCGCTGACCGACGGTGTCTACGACGCGGAGGCGGTGACCGTCGCCGCGCTCGTCGTCGAGCTGGGCCGCTTCGGGATCGAACCGCGCCATCTGCGGGCCATGAAGGCCGCCGCGGAGCGCGACGCGGGCCTGGTGGACCAGGTGGTGGCCCCGCTGCGGCGCCACCGCAACCCGCAGACCCGGGCCCACGCGGAGGCCCGTACGAAGGAACTCGCGGGCCTCACCGTGAAGCTGCACGCGGCGCTCGTGCAGACCGCGCTCGGAGTGCGGTTGCGCTGATCCGCGCCACCGGCCCGGGCCCCGGATCGTCCACCCGTTCTGTGCCCGACTACCCAAACGTCCCGGGCACGGCCTAGGGTTGCTGTGTGAACGAGCTCGATGTCGTAGGTGTCCGGGTCGAAATGCCCTCGAACCAACCGATCGTGCTTCTGCGTGAAGTGGGAGGCGACCGCTACCTCCCCATCTGGATCGGACCGGGGGAGGCGACGGCGATCGCCTTCGCCCAGCAGGGCATGGCCCCCGCACGACCGCTGACCCACGACCTGTTCAAGGACGTGCTGGAGGCCGTCGGCCAGGAGCTCACGGAAGTACGCATCACCGACCTGCGGGAAGGCGTCTTCTACGCGGAGCTCGTGTTCGCCAGCGGGGTCGAGGTGAGTGCCAGGCCGTCCGACGCCATAGCCCTCGCGCTGCGCACCGGAACGCCGATCTACGGCAGCGACGGAGTGCTCGACGACGCGGGCATCGCGATCCCCGACGAGCAGGAGGACGAGGTGGAGAAGTTCCGCGAGTTCCTCGACCAGATCTCACCCGAGGACTTCGGCACCAACAGCCAGTGAGGCACGCGGGCGGAGGGGCTCTCCGGGTGGCATTTGCCCGGGGCGAGTGTGGTGTGCCGCGGCCCGTACGGAGAGCATTCGGCTAGCCTTTCCCCGCGGTAGGGCACGGGAAACCACTCTTAGGGTGATTATCACTCGGCGTGCCGAGTGTGGCGATCGTTGACGCGCCCCGGGTGACTGCCTACCGTCGAGAAGGCAGGTCAAGGACGGAGGTCGGCGTGAGAAGCAGCGGCGACGGTACGGCTGGGGGTGCTCCCGGACGAGGTCCGGGAGAGAGCGGCCCGTACCCTCCCCCAAGCTCTCGGCTCGGCTCGAGCGGGGGGCGCCCCCAGCACGGCGGCGCGGGCGGGCATGTGCCGGTGCGGCCGGCAGCGGTGCCCGACGAGGGAGGCACGGTTCCCGAGGAGGTCGGCTACCGGGGGCCCACGGCGTGCGCCGCCGCGGGCATCACCTACCGGCAGCTGGACTACTGGGCGCGGACCGGACTGGTGGAGCCCAGCGTGCGTCCCGCCTACGGGTCGGGCACGCAGCGGCTCTACAGCTTCCGGGACGTGGTGGTCCTCAAGATCGTCAAGCGGTTCCTCGACACAGGGGTGTCGCTTCAGAACATCCGCACCACGGTCCAGCACCTGAGGGAGCGCGGCTTCCAGGACCTGGAGCGCATGACGCTCATGAGCGACGGCGCGACCGTCTACGAGTGCACGTCCCCGGACGAGGTCCACGCGCTGCTCCAGGGCGGCCAGGGTGTCTTCGGCATCGCCGTGGGAGTCGTGTGGCGGGACGTCGAAGGGGCACTGTCCCAGCTGCACGGAGAGCGAGTGGACACCGGCGAGACGCTGCTCGCCCACCATCCGGCGGACGAGCTGGCGCGCCGCCGCAACCGCGCGGTGTGAGCCGCGACCGATGACGCGATGCCCCGGCCCGCCGGGGCATTGTCAGTGGCGTAGGGCAGCATCGGAGATGTGAGAACCGCGCCCACGATCCTGCATCTCGACATGGATGCCTTCTTCGCCTCGGCGGAGCAGGCGTCCAAGCCGAGCCTGCGCGGGAAAGCGGTCGTCGTGGGCGGGCTCGGGCCCCGCGGAGTCGTCGCGACCGCCTCGTACGAGGCACGGGTCTTCGGGGTGAACTCGGCGATGCCCATGGCCCAGGCCCGCAGGCGCGCACCGAACGCGGCCTACCTCGTGCCGCGCTTCGGCCTGTACCGGGAGATCAGCGAGCAGGTGATGGGGCTGCTGCGGGCGCTGTCGCCGCTGGTGGAGCCGCTGAGCCTGGACGAGGCCTTCGTGGATCTGGAGGCGGGCGGGGCGGCGTGGGACGAGACGTCGGCCCGGCTGGCGGGAGCCAAGCTGCGCGCGGACATCCGGGCCGTCACGGGGCTCACGGGGTCGGTGGGGCTCGCCGCGTCGAAGATGCTGGCGAAGATCGCCTCGGAGCAGGCCAAGCCCGACGGTCTCGTGCTGATCGACCCCGGCACCGAGCGGGCACTGCTGGGGCCGATGACCGTGCGGACGCTGCCGGGGGTGGGTCCGGCCACCGGCGACCATCTGCGCCGGGCCGGCATCACCACCGTCGAGGAGCTCGCCGAGGCCGGTGAGGACGAGCTCGTACGGCTGGTGGGCAAGGCGCACGGGCACGCGCTGTTCGCGATGGCGCTGGCCCACGACGAGCGGCCCGTGGTGGCCGAGCGGGAGACCAAGTCGGTGTCGGTGGAGGACACGTACGACGTGGACATCCACGACCGGGTCCGGGTGGAGCTCGAGGTGCAGCGGCTCGCGGACCGGTGTGTGCGGCGGCTGCGCGGGGCGGGTCTTTCGGGCCGGACCATCGTGCTGAAGGTGCGCAGGTACGACTTCTCGACGCTGACCCGGTCGGAGACGCTCAGGGGGCCGACGGACGATCCCGGTGTCGTCCGGGAGGCCGCCGCCCGGCTGCTGGAGGGCGTGGACACCACGGGTGGCGTCCGGCTGCTGGGGGTCGGGGTCTCCGGGCTCGCCGACTACACCCAGGAGGACCTGTTCGCCCAGGCGCAGGCGGCCGCCGCCGTGGGGGAGCCCGATGCCGAGGAGGACACCGCGGACGAGCCGGGCGAGACGGCCCCCGCGGGGGAGGCGGTGCCGGTGGAACGGCGGTGGCCCTCCGGGCACGACGTGCGGCACACCGAGTTCGGGCACGGCTGGGTGCAGGGGAGCGGACTGGGGCGGGTCACCGTGCGGTTCGAGACGCCCTACTCCGAGCCCGGCCGGGTACGGACGTTCCGCACGGACGACCCGGCGCTGGAACCGGCCGACCCGCTGCCCCTGGTCAAACGAAGACCCGAGCCCGCGGACGCGTCGGCGCCGGCCTCCGGACCGTTGGCGTCGGCCGCCGGGACAGCTGACACCGGCCGTTGAAGGCGCGACCGGGACACGGGGTCCCGGGCCGGGGCAGCAGGTTCCGGGGCCGTCGGCGCCGGAGGACCGTCGTCGGAGACCGGAGTCGGGGTCGGACCCCGGGGCGGCCGCTCAGGCGTCCTCCGGGCCCGCCACCCGGCCGAAGTCGCGGTCCGGCGGCGGAGGGGACGCCACGTCGAGGCCGTAGTGGTGGTAGAGCTGGAGCTCCTGCTCGGGCGAGAGATGGCGCCCGACACCGAAGTCGGGGGCGTCCTTGATCAGCGCCCGGTCGAAGGGGATGCGCAGGGTCCCTTCGATGATCTCGCTGGGCTCCAGGGGAACGAACGCGTCCCTGCTGAACAGCCCCGTGCGTATGGCCGCCCACTCCGGGACGCCCGTCGCGTCGTCGAGGTAGACCTCGTCGATCGTGCCGATCTTGGTGCCGTTGCTGTCGAACGCCTTGCGGCCGATCAGGTTGCGCGGATCGATGTCGGTCTGCACGGTCCCTCCAGTGGTCGCAAACTCATCCGTAAGTACTACAAAAGAGCACATCTGTGAAGGCGGCCACTCGAAGGCTGTCGTCTTGTCCTCGCTGGTAGGCTGGCAAGTGGCTGCTGATCCCGTGCGGGAGAGTCCTCCGGATTTCGTCGGAGGCGCCGAAGGAGCAACTCCTCCCCGGAATCTCTCAGGCTCACGTACCGCACGGACGAGGTCACTCTGGAAAGCAGGGCGGGTGCCGATGGCCCCCGCCCTCACCGACGGTGAAAGCCGGGTCGTCCACGGGACCATCCGGTGAAACTCTCAGGTTGAGATGACAGAGGGGGAGGCCGTCGGGGTACCCGTGCCGGGGTGCCCCTCGAAGGTCGCGTCAGACCAGGAGGCCTCCGCCATGACCGCCCCTCGCATTCCGCTCTCCGAGCTCGAACAGGGCATTCCCTTCGAGCAGCGTCACATCGGACCCGACCCCGAAGCACGGGCCAAGATGCTCGCGCAGGTCGGCTACGGCTCGCTGGACGAGCTGACCGCCGCCGCGGTGCCGGATGTGATCAAGAACGCCGAGGCTCTGAAGCTGCCGGCCGCCCGCACCGAGGCCGAGGTCCTGGCCGAGCTCCGCTCCCTCGCGGACCGCAACCAGGTGCTCGGTTCGATGATCGGCCTCGGCTACTACGGCACCTTCACGCCGCCGGTGATCCTGCGCAACGTCATGGAGAACCCGGCCTGGTACACCGCGTACACGCCGTACCAGCCGGAGATCTCGCAGGGCCGTCTGGAAGCGCTGCTGAACTTCCAGACCGTCGTGGCCGAGCTGACCGGGCTGCCGACCTCGGGCGCCTCCCTCCTCGACGAGGGCACCGCCGCCGCCGAGGCCATGGCGCTGTCCCGGCGCATGGGCAAGAACAAGAAGGGCCTCTTCCTGGTCGACGCGGACGCGCTGCCGCAGACCGTCGCGGTCATAGAGACCCGGGCCGAACCGACCGGTGTCGAGATCGTCGTCGCCGACCTCACCGACGGCATCCCGGCCGACCTCGCCGGGCGTGAGATCAACGGCGTGCTCGTCCAGTACCCGGGTGCCTCCGGCGCCGTACGCGACATCAAGCCGCTCGTCGACCAGGCCCACGAGCTGGGCGCCGTCGTCACCGTGGCGGCCGACCTGCTCGCCCTGACCCTGCTGACCTCGCCCGGTGAGCTCGGCGCGGACATCGCCGTCGGTACGACGCAGCGCTTCGGTGTGCCGATGGGCTTCGGCGGTCCGCACGCCGGTTACATGGCGGTCCGCGAGAACTTCGCGCGCAGCCTTCCCGGCCGCCTGGTCGGCGTGTCCGTGGACGCCGACGGGAACAAGGCGTACCGCCTCGCCCTCCAGACGCGTGAGCAGCACATCCGCCGCGAGAAGGCGACCAGCAACATCTGCACCGCCCAGGTGCTGCTCGCCGTCATGGCCGGCATGTACGCCGTCTACCACGGCCCCGAGGGCCTGCGGACCATCGCACGGCGTACCCATCGCTACGCCACGGTCCTGGCCGCGGGACTCACCGCCGGCGGTGTCGAGCTCGTGCACGGCGCGTACTTCGACACCCTCACCGTGCGGGTCCCGGGCCGCGCCGCCGAGATCGTCGCCGCCGCCCGCGAGAACGGCGTCAACCTCCACCTCGTCGACGCCGACCAGGTGTCGATCTCGTGCGACGAGACGACCACGCGCGAGCACCTGGCGGCCGTGTGGAGCGCGTTCGGTGTCGAGGGCGACGTCGAGGCGCTGGACGCGAGCGCCGAGGACACCCTGCCGGCCGCGCTGCTGCGCACCGACGCGTACCTGACGCACCCCGTGTTCCACGACCACCGCTCCGAGACGGCGATGCTGCGCTACCTGCGCAAGCTCTCCGACCGCGACTACGCGCTCGACCGCGGCATGATCCCGCTGGGCTCCTGCACCATGAAGCTCAACGCGACCACCGAGATGGAGCCGGTCACCTGGCCCGAGTTCGGGCAGCTGCACCCGTTCGCGCCCGCCGAGCAGGCGCAGGGCTACCTCACGCTGATCCACGAGCTGGAGGACCAGCTCGCCGAGGTCACCGGCTACGACAAGGTGTCGCTCCAGCCCAACGCCGGTTCGCAGGGCGAGCTGGCCGGTCTGCTGGCCGTCCGCGGCTACCACCGCGCCAACGGCGACGACCAGCGCACCGTCTGCCTCATCCCGTCCTCCGCGCACGGCACGAACGCCGCCAGCGCCGTGATGGCCGGCATGAAGGTCGTCGTGGTCAAGACCGCCGACGACGGCGAGATCGACGTCGAGGACCTGCGCGCCAAGATCGAGCGGTACCGCGACGAGCTGTCGGTGCTGATGATCACGTACCCCTCGACGCACGGTGTGTTCGAGGAGCACGTCGCCGACATCTGCGCCCAGGTGCACGAGGCCGGCGGCCAGGTCTACGTGGACGGCGCCAACCTCAACGCCCTGGTCGGTCTCGCCAAGCCGGGCCACTTCGGCGGCGACGTCTCGCACCTGAACCTGCACAAGACCTTCTGCATCCCGCACGGCGGCGGCGGCCCGGGCGTCGGCCCGGTCGGTGTGCGCGCGCACCTGGCGCCGTACCTCCCGAACCACCCGCTCCAGCCCGAGGCCGGTCCCGAGACGGGTGTCGGCCCGATCTCGGCGGCTCCCTGGGGTTCCGCGGGCATCCTGCCCATCTCCTGGTCGTACGTCCGCCTGATGGGCGGCGAGGGACTCAAGCGCGCCACGCAGGTGGCCGTGCTCTCCGCGAACTACATCGCCAAGCGCCTCGAGCCGCACTACCCGGTGCTGTACACGGGCCCCGGCGGTCTGGTCGCGCACGAGTGCATCATCGACCTGCGCCCGCTGACCAAGGCGACCGGCGTGAGCGTCGACGACATCGCCAAGCGCCTGATCGACTACGGCTTCCACGCGCCGACGATGTCGTTCCCGGTGGCCGGCACCCTGATGATCGAGCCCACCGAGTCCGAGGACCTGGGCGAGCTCGACCGGTTCTGCGACGCGATGATCGCGATCCGCGCGGAGATCGAGAAGGTCGGCAGCGGCGAGTGGGCCGTGGACGACAACCCGCTGCGCGGGGCGCCGCACACGGCCGCCGCGCTCGGCGGGGACTGGGAGCACCCGTACACCCGCGAGGAGGCCGTCTTCCCGGCCGGTGTCTCGGCCGCCGACAAGTACTGGCCGCCGGTGCGCCGCATCGACCAGGCCTACGGCGACCGCAACCTCGTCTGCTCCTGCCCGCCGATGGACGCCTACGAGGGCTGATCAGCGCTCGGCACGCGGGCGCCTACGGGGAGTGATCCTCCCCGGACATGCGTCGGGGCCGGTTCGGAGAGTACGTCTCCGGGCCGGCCCCTGGTGTGTCCGGGCGGCCTGTCGGGCCGTCCGCGTCGTGCGGCTCAGGCGGCCGTCATCACCTGCGCGCCGCCCAGCGGGCGGTGCGGGGCGATGATCTGGCCGTCAGGCAGGAGCTCACCGGTGTCCTCGAAGAGCAGAACGCCGTTGCACAGCAGGCTCCATCCCTGCTCCGGGTGATGCGCCACGTGGCGGGCGGACTCCCGGTCGGCTGATTCGGCTGAGGGACACAGTGGCTGGTGCTGGCACATGGATGGGATCTTTCGCTGGGTCGAGATGTGAGTGATGGCTGTGGTGTCTGTCTTGCGGCTAGAGGTACTCATCGCCGCCCCCCGTTTGGTGTGTGGTCTGACCCCAGTGTTGCCCCACGGGCGCCGATCCGCAGGGATTTGAGGGCACCGCTTCTCACAGGTTGATGACGCATCACCCGTGCGGAGGGTTCACCCCAACTGCGCTGTCCTTTCGGGTGGTTCCAGGTGGCCGGATCGGGCTAGTCCGGTCGGGCGCGGAGCGCGTTCTGCCTCGTACGAGCGGTATCAAGCCCTAACGAGCGAGCGGTCTTCCGGGTTGTCGGCAGCGCCGTGCCCCACGGCCGGGTTTACCCGTGTGGGGTACGGCCGCGGGGCACGGGGACGAGGTGCGGGGGATCGGGCCGGCGAGGTGCGCGGGGCTCAGGCCGGGGAGCTGAGGAGCGGCGCCGGGGTGACCCGGTGGGTGAGCACCGGGAGCAGTTCGGTGACGAGGTAGGGCCGGTGCGCGGCGATGCCGGGCGGGGCCGGTGCGAGCGGGACCAGGAGATCGGTGGCGGCCGGATGGCCGGTGGCGCCGTCCGCGGCGCAGTCGCCGTGCAGCCAGAGCGTCAGCATGTACAGCTCGGGCACGGACAGCAGGCGTGCCTGGTAGGGCTGTTGCATGGTCTCGGCCTGACGCAGGGCGCGTTCGGTCGCGGTGATGTAGGGGCCCTCGAAGAAGCGCGAGAAGGCCCAGCCGTCCGGGGTCAGCATGGTGTCGGCGGCGGCCACCGCGCGGTCGCCGGAACGGATCAGGAAGCGCCACCCGGCGAGCCGGGTGGTGGAGGCGCCCGCGGGGGTGATGCGATCCAGGACGTGGACGGGCAGCGGGAGTTCGGGGGTGACGGGTCCCTGGGCCAGGCGCAGGGACGGGGTGCGGGCTTCGCGGACGGCGGTGGGGGAACCGAGTGCCGTGAGGACCGTGCGCAGGGCGGGCGCGGGAGCCGGGGGTACGTGCAGCGGCATGGTGGGTCGCCTCTCATTCGACAGGCACAGTGGCGCGAGGGCGGGGGCGGACGGCGCTGTCAGCTCTCGGGTCAGAGGTGGGGCGAGGGGTCTGGATCTGCCGACAGGGATTTCGCCTGCCGCCGTCACCGTGACGACAGGACCTAGGACCGCGAGCGCCAACTCTCTGCCTCGGTAGCGGAGTTTATACGACGCGTGTTCAGGCGTTGTTTCGTCTAGTCGCACCGAATACGAAGAACAAGTCGATATCCGGTCGGCGAGATGCGGTATTCATCCCGGTTCTGCGCGATCGAATCGCGGTGACCTCGGAATGCTTCGCCCGAGCGGTCGGCCGATTCTCGTCGGCGTTTTTCACGAGATCGTTCCGGGCGGTAAACGTGCTGAATGCTCCATGCCCCGTGAATGTGCCCGGGGCCGATGTCCAGACTAGCGGCCGAAGAGCGCGCGCGGGACGTTATGGATCGTGTTGCCTGGGCATCATCCCCCGTGACCCGGGACGCCAGGGCCGGAAACGTCGGCCTGCCCATCCGAGGAGGGACACTTCGATGGGGGAGAAGGTCGTGGCAGGGACGTTCGGCCTGTCCGATCGGCAGCGCCACCGCGACAAGCTCCGACAGTGTCTGACGGGGCTGGAGCGACTGCTGGAGGAGAAGCGGTTCGACCGCCCGAAGAATCTGATGGGCCTGGAGATCGAATTGAATCTCGCAGGGCCCGACGGCATGCCCAGAATGATGAACGGGCAAGTGCTGGAAAGGATCGCGAGCCGCGACTTCCAAACAGAACTCGCCATGTTCAACCTGGAAGTCAACATAGCCCCACACCGTTTGGGCGGACGCGTATTCGACCGGCTCGCCGAGGAGATCCGAACCTCCCTCGCCTATGCCCACAGGAAAGCCAGCGAGGTCGACGCCGGAATCGTCATGATCGGTATTCTGCCGACGCTCGGCCAGGACGATCTGGTGTCGTCCAACCTGTCGGACGTCGACCGCTACACGCTGCTCAACGATCAGATCGTGGCCGCGCGCGGAGAGGATTTCGCCCTCGACATCGACGGTGTGGAGCGTCTGGTGTGCCGGTCGGCGTCCATCGCGCCCGAAGCCGCCTGCACCTCGGTTCAGTTGCACCTCCAGGTCACTCCGGGCCGGTTCGCGGCGGTGTGGAACGCGGCGCAGGCGGTCGCGGCCGCGCAGGTCGCGATCGGGGCCAACTCGCCGTTCCTGTTCGGTCGCGAGCTGTGGCGGGAGTCGAGGCCCCCGCTGTTCCAGCAGTCCACCGACACCCGGCCGCCGGAGCTCCAGGCGCAGGGTGTCAGGCCGCGCACCTGGTTCGGCGAGCGGTGGGTCACCTCGGCGTACGACCTCTTCGAGGAGAACCTGCGCTTCTTCCCGCCCCTGCTGCCCATCTGCGACGACGAGGACCCGCTCGGTGTCCTCGACGCGGGAGGCGTGCCCCGACTCGCCGAACTGGTGCTGCACAACGGCACGGTGTACCGCTGGAACCGGCCCGTGTACGGCATCGCCGACGGCGTCCCGCATCTGCGCGTGGAGAACCGGGTGCTGCCCGCGGGACCCACCGTCACGGACGTCATCGCCAACGCCGCGTTCTACTACGGGGTGGTCCGCGCGCTCGCCGAGGAGCAGCGTCCGGTGTGGACCCGGATGTCGTTCGAGGCGGCCGCCGCCAATTTCGACGAGGCCTGCCGGCACGGCATCGACGCGCGTCTCGAATGGCCGCGGCGCGGTCGCCACGGCGGGACGGCGCAGGTGGACGCGGTGACCCTCGTACGCGACGAACTGCTGCCGCTGGCCGCCGCGGGCCTGGACGCGTGGGGTGTCGAGCCCGCCGACCGGGACTTCTACCTCGGTGTGATCGAGGACCGGTGCAGGCTGCGCGTCAACGGCGCGACCTGGCAGGCGGACACCTTCCACCGGGCCCTGGAGAAGGGACTGAGCCGTGAGGCCGCGCTGGCCGCGACGACCCGGCGCTACGGCGAGCTGATGCATCTCGGCGAGCCCGTGCACACCTGGCCGGTGGGACTGCCGGAACCGGTCCCGCTGGGATGACGCGCATCGTGCCGGACGGGCCGCGGCCCGTCCGGCACGGTGGCCGGGGTCAGCCGGTGGTGACCGTGCCCGCCGCGGTGATCGCCTTGAGCATCGCCGCGTGGATCTGCGAGGGCTCGTTGACCCGCTGCCCGGAACCGCCGGTCGCCCGGGCGATCTGGTCGACCTCGCGGCGGTCGCTGTCGGGGCCCACCGCGATGGCGATCAGCGGCACCGGGCGCTCGGGGTCGGCGAGCTTCCGCAGCTCGGAGACGAGATCGGACCGGGAGATGCTGCCGGGGTCCCGGTTGACCCCGTCCGTGAGGACGACCAGCGCGTTGAACCGGCCCTTCACGTACGAGGCGACGGCCGCCTTGTACGCGGCGAGCGTGGTGTCGTACAGACCGGTTTCGCCGTGCGGGACAGGCTTCAGCGACTTGAAGGCGGCGGACAGCTTGGCGCGCCGGCCGCTGGATATCCCGGCCTTGCCGAGCGGCCCGGTGGGGACGAGGACGCGGTAGTCCTTGTCGCCGTCAAGCTTCGTGGAGAACTTCCACAGCCCGATCTCGTCCTCGTCCGTGAAGGTGGCGAGCGCCTGGAGCAGGGACTCCTTGGTGACGTCCATACGGGACCGGCCGCCGCCCGGCACCGGCTCGGCCATGGAGGAGGAGGCGTCGACGACCGTGGTGATCCGGGCGCGCTCCACCGTGATCGTCCACATGCCGAGGGCTTCCTGGACCGCGCTCTTCGACGCCGAGTCGTCCAGGACGCGCGCGTACGGCTGCGGTGACCGCCCGCCGGCCTCGGCGACGAGGGTGGGCGAGGGGTTCTCCGCGTCGGTGCGGAACCCGAACGTCCGCAGGAACTGCCGCGGTGCCGCCTCCCCGAGCAGGGTCATGAACCGCAGGGCCGCCCGGCCCTCGTCGGTGCTGAGCCGTGGCTCGTCGACCAGGGTGTACGGGTAGTCGAGCAGCGGCGAGCCGTCCTCGGGGTAGAAGAGATCGAGGTTCTGGCCGCCGTCCTGCGCGCTGTTGTGCGCGAACGCCGCCTGCTCGGAGAGGATCAGCGCCTGATTGCGGTCGGCGCCGCTCCTTCCCGTACCGGAGCTGCCGCCGGGCAGGGTGTCCAGGAGGTGGGTGTCGCTGTCGGACGTGCGCTCCGAGAGCGTCTTGGCCATGGCCGCCGCCCGTACGTCACCGTCCTTGACACCGGAGGCGGCCGCGCTGATCCGGGCCAGCGCGAGCAGCCCCGGCGAGCTGCGGGCGGGGTCGACCGTGCCCAGCCCGAGCTTCTTGGCCCGCATCGTGTCCCCGGTGAGCTGGGTCCAGGTGTACGTCTTCGCGGGCCAGCCCAGCGCCTTGGCGGCCGACGGGACGACGGCGACGCCGACCGGTGAGGAGGCGACGTTGCCCAGACTGGTGACCTGGGTGGCGGCGGTGGTGTCGGCGACCCGCTCGACCCAGGCGTCGGAGTCCGGCACCCACACCTGCGCGTCGGACTTCCTGCCGGCCCCGAGCGCGGCGGCGACCCGGTACGACTCGCGCGCGGTCACCCGGACGTCGAGACAGCGGCCGTCGGAGGTGATGTCCTTGGCGCGGGCGTCCTCGGCGACCGCCTTCAGCGCGGGGGCGATGTCCGGGGAGGCGGCCACCTCGATGTGCACGGCGTCGTCGTCGCAGGAGCTCGCGAAGGAGAACAGGCCCCCGCGGACCGCCGCCGCGGTGCCTCCGACGACGGTGAGCACGAGTGCCGTCGCGAGCGCCGTGTTGCGGCGGCGCGCCCGGATCCGGGGGTCGGCGGAGCCCGCCCGTCGTGCGTCGGGCAAGCTGTGACGTCCCATGACGGTGAGGTCCCTCCCAGGTGAGCCTGCGCCGTGAGACAGCCGGAGAACAGGCGAATGGGGGACGTACGCCCCGTACGGTGCCCGCCCCCCGACGGCCTGTCGCGCACGATCTTCGTAACTTCTTTCGAGACCCTAGCGGGGCGAGGACGGGGATGCGGTGGGAATACCCAACTGGAGGCGGGAGTGCAGGTGGAGGCGGGAACGGTGGCCGATTCTTTTCCGGCCGAGAGGCTGACCCGGCGGATCTTCCGGGACGAGACGCTGCTCGTCCTGGCGCTGTCGCTCGGCGCGAGCGGAGTGTCCGCGCTGATCAGTTTCGTCGGCTCGGTGACGAAACCCGGCGGTCTGAAGGACCAGGCGGCCACCCTCAACGCCTCGGCGGCGCCTGGCCGCCCCTGGCTCGACCTGGCCTGGCAGCTGTTCGGGATCGCGTCCGCCCTGGTGCCGGTCGTGCTCGTCGCGCACCTGCTGACCCGTGAGGGCCAGAGCATGCGCGTGATCGGGTTCGACCGTACGCGCCCCTGGCCCGACCTCGGACGCGGCGCCGTCGTCGCGGCGGTGATCGGCAGCACGGGGATCGCCTTCTATCTGGCGGCGCGCGCGTTCGGCGCGAACCTCACGGTGGTGCCCGAGGCGCTGCCCGACGTGTGGTGGAAGTTCCCGGTGCTGATCCTCTCGGCCGTGCAGAACGCGGTGCTGGAGGAGGTCGTCGTCGTCGGGTATCTGCTGCGCAGGCTCGGGCAGTTGGGCTGGACACCGGGGACGGCGCTGATGGCGAGTGCGGTGCTGCGCGGTTCGTACCACCTCTACCAGGGCATCGGCGGGTTCGTCGGCAACATGGTGATGGGCGTGGTCTTCGTCTTCCTGTACCGGCGGTGGGGCCGGGTCGGACCGCTCGTGGTCGCGCACTCGCTGCTCGACATCGGTGCCTTCGTCGGGTACGCGCTGCTCGCGGGGAAGGTGGGCTGGCTCCCGACGGCCTGAGTCGGGCGCGGCGGGGGTGAGGGCCGTGAGCGGCGCTCGTGACGGCTGATCCGCGGAACACGGCGTGAACCAGGGGCGTACGGCTCTCCCGTACGCCCCTTTCGTGTGCCGCCGAATCGCGTGTGCCGCCGAGCCGGTCGGGCGGCCCGTCACACGAGCAGGTCGCCCTCGATCACCGTGACCGCGTGGCCCGAGAGCAGGGTGCGGTCGCCGCGCACCTCGGTGCGGACCAGACCGGAGCGCCGGGAGGCCTGGAGTCCGGTGAGCACGGGCCGGCCGAGGCGCTCCGACCAGTACGGGGCCAGGGCCGTGTGGGCGCTGCCGGTGACGGGGTCCTCGTCGATGCCGACGTTCGGGAAGAAGCCGCGGGAGACGAAGTCGTAGCCCCGGGAGGGGTCCTCGGCGCGGGCGGTCGCGATGATGCCGCGCTCGGAGTAGCGGGCGAGCGCCTTGTGGTCCGGGGTGAGACCGCGGACCGTCTTCTCGTCGGCGAGCTCGACCAGCAGGTCGCCGGTGTTCGGGCCGGTGTCGAAGGTGCCGAGCGGTTCCGCGCCGAGCGCCCCGGCGACGCCTTCGGGGATCTCGACCGGGGTGAGGGGCGCGGTCGGGAAGTCCAGGGTGAGCGAGCCGTCGGCCTCCGGAGTGGCGGTGAGGACGCCGCTGCGCGTGGCGAAGCGCACCGGGCCCGTGTGGGCGCCGGTGGACGTGAGGACGTGTGCCGTGGCGAGGGTCGCGTGTCCGCACAGGGCGACCTCGGTGGCGGGGGTGAACCAGCGCAGCGCCCAGTCGGCCTCGCCGCCCGCCGGAAGACGGTGTGTGAACGCCGTCTCCGCGTGGTTGACCTCCAGGGCCACGTTCTGGAGCCAGGCGTCGTCGGGGAAGGCGTCGAGGAGGAGCACCCCGGCCGGATTGCCGGCGAAGGGACGGTCGGTGAAGGCGTCGACGATACGAATCCGCATGCTCCGAAGCTAGCCGTATCGCGCGACGACCGGCCAAGGCCAATCGGCAGGGTCTGGCCCTTGACCTGGCGGACGGACGCCGTGGCCGGCGTCCACGGCGAAGGGGTTGTCATGCGAGTGCTTCCGATATATCGTTGACGCATCGCGACCGATCAACGATGGAATGGAGTGATTGCGATGCGTTCCCGTGGAGAAGACTTCGGATACGAGCACGAGCACGGACAGGGGCGCCACGGCGGCCCCGGCCATCGGGGTCGGGGCGGCTTCGAGGGGCGGCGAGGAGCTTTCGGGCCCTTCGGTCCCGGTGGTCCCGGCGGCGGCCCCGGCGGTCCCGGCTTCGGCTTCGGCGGACCCGGCTTCGGGCCGGGCCCCTGGGGCGGGCGCGGCGGCCGGGGCGGACCGCGGGGGAGGGCGCGGCGCGGTGACGTGCGCGCGTCGATCCTCGCTCTGCTCAAGGACCGGCCCATGCACGGTTACGAGATGATCCAGGAGATCGCCGAGCGCAGCGGCGGGGCGTGGAAGCCCAGCCCGGGTTCGGTGTACCCGACCCTTCAGCTGCTGGAGGACGAGGGCCTGATCGCCAGTGAGGCCGAGGGCGGCAAGAAGCTGTTCGCGCTCACCGAGCCGGGCCGCACCGCGGCCGAGGAGGGACCCGAGGCGCCCTGGGAAGAGGCCGGGCGCGGGGTCGACTGGGAGACGCTGCACGAGATCCGGCAGGCCGGTTTCGGTCTCATGGAGGCCTTCGGCCAGGTCTGGAAGACCGGCAGCAAGGGCCAGCGCGACAAGGCGCTGGCGGTCATCAACGAAGCCCGCAAGAAGCTGTACCTGATCCTCGCCGACGAGGACTGACGGCGTGCTGTGGTACCTGCCGGCGCCCCGTGGAAGTGTTTCCGCGGGGCGCCTTTCCGTGTACGGGGGGCCGGGCGCCGCTTCGGGCGGCGGGCGGACGGGCGCGGCTCAGACCACCAGTCCGGCCAGTTTGCGCAGCGACTCGTCGAGGGCGGCCGTCGCCGAGTCCTTGAGCTTGCCGGCCATCAGCGAGACGGCCGCGCCGATGAACTCCCCGTCGATCCGCACCGAGGTCGCGTCGCCGTCGGGGGTGAGCGTGTAGCGCGTGGAGACGTTGACCGACATCGGGCCCTTGCCCTGGATGGCCAGCACGCGGCCGGGCTCCAGTTCCCCGATCGTCCAGGTGACCTCGGCAGGGAAGCCCATGAGCTTCATGTTCTCCACGAAGGTGCCGCCGACCTCGAGCTTGTCCGGGCCGCCCTTCGGGAAGCTGGTGTGGGTCGCGTTCCACTCGCCGTAGGCGGACCAGTCCGTGAGCTGGGCCCAGATCTTCTCGGCGGGCGCCTCGATCCGTGCCTCCGCGCTGACTTCGGCCATGCGACCACCCCTTCGTGTCGGGCGCTGCGCCCGGCGCAGCTACGGTGTCGCGGAACGTAGCTCCAGGGCCTGGAACATTCAATACTGATGAACCGTCAGGAATTGTGGAGGGGGCGTTCCGGCGGCGGACGGGCCGGCGAGGAGCGGCTCGAAGGCCGGAGGCAAGGCGGCGCGCGCCCCCGGGGGGGGAAAAATCGGCGCGAAGTCATCCGTGAGGAGGAGGACCCGTACAGGGATGCCCACCCTGTGTCGGAGACGAAGATGCTGCCCGGCGGGGATGACCCGGCGCCGCGCGGCTGATGGGGTGGAGGTCGTGTCGCCCCGTATTCCCCAGCAGTCCGCCGCGAGCGGATCCGAGCATGCCGGTGCCCGGCCCGGACCCGTTGCCGAGCCCGGGTCCGTTGTCGAGCCCGGGTCCGTTGTCGAGCCCGGACCCGGCTCCGAGGCCGGACCCGGCGCGGAGCTGGCCCCGGTGGTGTCCGGCGCGCGCAGGCGGGCGCTGCGCGACGGGGACCGGCAGATCGACACGGCTCATCTGCTGCACTCCCTGCTGGAGTCCGACCCCGAGGTGCGGGCCGCGTTCGCCGGCGGGCCGCAGCTCGCCCGGCTGCTCGGCTACCTCGTGCAGCGCAGCATCGGCTACGGGCTCCGCTGGCAGGGCGCCGTCGAGAACTCCGGCGCCGGGCCGGTCGCGTCCGGACCCGGCTGGTCACCGGTGGCGGCGGCCGCCATGGAGGGGGCGTACGAGCGTGCCGTGCTGCGCGGCGAGACGGGCGCCCGCGGCCTCGACCTGCTCGCGGCACTGGTCGCCGACCCCAGGGCGCGGGCCGTCGAGGTGCTCGGACGGGCCGGTGTCGACGTCCCCGGGCTCCTGGAACGGGTCGAGGCCGGCGCACGGACCGGCAGCGAGGAACGCGCCGCCCGCTCCGACGCGGTCCGCTGCCCCGAGTCCAAGCGTTGAGACAGGTGTCTTCGGGGGTGACGGTCATGTCGTCGCCTGTCATCATGTGCCGGTGCACACGTCTCAAGGCAGTCAGGACAGTCGGGCCAACCCGGGAAGGGGCGTCGGTCTGGGCCTGGCGCTCCTGTCGGCGGTCGCCTTCGGCGGATCCGGTGTCGCGGCCAAGCCGCTGATCGAGGCCGGACTCGACCCGCTCCACGTGGTGTGGCTGCGGGTCGCCGGCGCCGCCCTCGTCATGCTGCCGCTCGCCGTCCGGCACCGGGCACTGGTCCGGCGCCGCCCCGCGCTGCTCGCCGGTTTCGGCCTCCTCGGCGTGGCCGGTGTCCAGGCCTGCTACTTCGCCGCGATCTCCCGCATCCCCGTCGGCGTCGCCCTGCTCGTCGAGTACCTCGCCCCCGCGCTGGTCCTCGGCTGGGTGCGCTTCGTCCAGCGCCGCCCCGTCACCCGCGCCGCCGCCCTCGGAGTCGTCCTCGCGGCCGGCGGACTCGCCTGCGTGGTGGAGATCTGGTCGGGGCTCGGCTTCGACGTCGTCGGACTCCTCCTCGCGCTGGGCGCCGCCTGCTGCCAGGTCGGCTACTTCGTCCTGTCCGACCAGGGCAGCGACGCCGGCGACGAGGCCCCGGACCCGCTGGGCGTGATCGCGTACGGCCTGCTCGTCGGCGCCCTCGTCCTGACCGTGGTCGCACGCCCCTGGACCATGCACTGGTCCGTTCTCGGCGGCAGCGCGGACATGAACGGGACGTCCGTGCCCGCCGCACTGCTCCTCGGCTGGATCGTCCTCGTGGCCACCGTCGTCGCCTACGTCACCGGAATCCTCTCCGTGCGCAGGCTCTCCCCGCAGGTGGCGGGCGTGGTGGCGTGCCTCGAAGCCGTGATCGCGACCGTCCTGGCGTGGGTGCTGCTCGGCGAACACCTGTCGGCACCCCAGATCGCCGGCGGCGCCGTGGTGCTGCTCGGAGCGTTCATCGCCCAGTCGTCGGCCCCCGCGAAACCCTCGCAGGAGCCGGTCGCGAGGGGGACGAACGACGCCGAGAGGGAGTTGTCAGCCCGCGGAACGGCCGTCTAAGGTGCTGATCATGCCCGCGACGCTCGTTCTTCCGCCTCCGGCCGCCTGAGGCGGGCGTACCGGATCACCGCCCGGCCCCGTGCCGGGCGGAACGGCGCTGCCCGCAGAGGAGTCCGAGGACCTTTCCGTACGCCCCCGCCCCCGTGGCACGGGCCGCGACGTGGTCCCTTCCCGAACTTCTGCGGATCTGCGGAGAGAACACGTGTCGAACACCGCTGTCGGCCTGCCCGTCGGGCGAGGCCTGCTCTATCTGATCGTCGCCGGTGCCGCCTGGGGCACCGCGGGCGCCGCCGCGTCCCTGGTCTACCGGACCAGTGACATGGGACCGGTTGCCCTTTCCTTCTGGCGCTGCGCGGGCGGGCTCGCCCTGCTGCTCGCCGCGCGCCCGCGCCGCCGCCCGCGCCCCGCCGGACGACCGGACCGTCCCGCCGTGCGCGAGACGCTGGGGTCCAAGGCGCTGCGGACCGGTCTGACCGGACTCGGCCTCGCACTCTTCCAGACCGCCTATTTCGCCGCCGTCGAGGCGACCGGCCTCGCCGTGGCGACGGTCGTCACCCTGGGCGCCGGGCCCGTCCTCATCGCGATCGGCGCCCGTCTCACCATGGGGGAGCGGCTCGGCCGGGGCGGCGGCGCCGCCGTCGTCGGGGCGCTGACCGGGCTCGGTGTGCTCGTCCTGGGCGGCGGCGGTGCCACCGTGCGCCCCTGGGGTGTCGTGCTCGCGGCCCTCTCGGCCGCCGGGTACTCCGCGATGACCCTGCTGACCCGCTGGTTCGGACGCGACGGCCGCGCCGACGGGTCCCGTACGACGGTGTGGGCGTTCGCCGTGACCACGCTCTGTCTGCTGCCGCTCGGACTCACCGAGGGGCTGGTCCCGCACACCGCGCGGCCCGCGCACCTGCTGGCCCTGCTCGCCTACATCGCCGCCGTCCCCACGGCGCTGGCCTACGCGCTCTTCTTCGCGGGCGCCGCCGTCGTCCGTTCCGCCGCCGTGTCCGTGATCATGCTCCTGGAACCGGTCTGCGCGGCGGTGCTCGCCGTCGGGCTGCTCGGAGAGCGGCTCACCGCGGCGACCCTCGCCGGCACCCTGCTGATGCTCGGCTCGGTCGCGGGACTCGCGGTGGCCGAGGCGCGCGCCGCGGGCGCCCAACGCGCCGCGGCGCCCGAGGAGCCGCTTCTCGTGTGACGACGCCCCGCGCACCCGGGTCCCAGGGAACCGGG
>NZ_JBHXDQ010000101.1:0-25922 GCF_042725875.1 Streptomyces sp. NPDC127038
CGTCCGGGGCCCGAGGGCCGCCGGACGTGCGCCGACCGGGCCGATTCAGCGCGGCCTGGCCCTCAGGCGCAGGTCATGGGGCCGCAGGGTGATGCCGACGCGCGTCGTGTCGTTGGAACCGGACGCCGCCTCGAAGCGCCACCGGGACGCCACGGTCGCGGTGATCAGGGAGAGCAGGGCCATCGAGAAATGGTCGCTCGGGCACTTGCGGTTGCCGACGCTGAACGGGCGCATCGCGTACTTCGGAATGCCATCGGAGCGTTCCGGAAGCCAGCGGTCGGGGTCGAAATCCAGATGCTCCTGGTACGAGCGGGGGTCGCGCTGGATCGCGTACGGGCTGTAGACGATGTCGGCACCGGCCGGAATCCGATAGCCACCCAGCTCTGTTTCGGCCACCGCGCGCCGCGTCAATATCCATACGGCGGGGCGTAAACGCATCACCTCGACGACGACATTGTTCGTGTGCGACAGCTTCCGGACGTCCGCGAATCCGACGGGCCGGTCCCCCGCGACGGATCGGACCTCCGCGGCCACTTTGTCCGCCTGTTCCGGATGTTCCGTCAGCATCTGGAGCAACCACATGATCGTGGAGGCTATGGTTTCGCTGCCGGGGGTGAGTATCGCGACGACTTGGTCGTGGATCTCCTGTTCGTCTATGGGGTCGCCGTCGTCGTTCTTCGCCTCCAGCAATGCCGTCAGCAAATCGTTCGGCTTTTGACCAGATGCCCGCCGTTCGTCGATGATCTCGTCGACGATGGCGTGCAGATCGGCCAATGCGCGGTCGAATGCGCGTATAGAGGGAAGCGGGAGCCGGTAGAGCGGTCCCGCGGGTATCACCATCCGGCGGTACATGCCGCGGAACACGGTGGTGAGCGCGAGGCTCAGGCGCTCGGCGCGCTCGTCCATGAACCGGCCGCGCAGCAGGCAGCGGGCGGAGACGCGGACCGCGACGCGGAACGACTCGGAGGTGCAGTCGACCGCGGTGCCGTTCTCCCAGCGCTCCGCGAACGCCCGCGCCTCCTCCTCCATGATCGCCCCGTACTCGGGGACGGTGTCGGCCCGGAAGGCGGGCTGGATGGTCCGGCGCTGGCGCCGGTGCTGCGATCCGTTGGCGGTGGCGACGCCCTGCTTGCCCAGCAGCCCTTCGAGCGACTCCCACAGGGGGCCGCCGATCTCGTAGTCGGGGCTGAGCGCCAGCGCGCCGGTGAGCGCGGGGGTGGTGACGGCGTACACCGTCTTGGGGCCCATCCTGAGCCGGACGACATCGCCGTGGTCGCGCAGCCCGGCCAGGAAGCCCAGCGGGTCGCGGACCAGTTTCCAGCCGTGTCCGAGCAGGGGCACCCCGCCTCCGGCGAGGGGCGGGACGGACAGCTCCGGTGCCTCGGGCACCTCGGGCCGTACCGAATCGACGGTCATTTCTCACCTGCCGCTTCATTGTTGACGTACGGGGGTGTGGAGCGGTCTTCCCAGCTGTCGACCATGTACCGGCCGGACTCGTGGTGGAACCAGTACACGGAGCTGAACCAGTTCCGCATATTGGTGAGGCACGCCCTGACGGCGGCGCTCGTCTCTTTTCCCCCGACCGTGCCGTCCGCGAGTGATCCGGCGAGCCGGGACACGTCTTTCTCGACGACGAGGAATTGCTGCACGCATTCCTCGATCCGCCGCCTCAGTTCGATGACGGCTTCTTCGAGCGTCAGCCCCTGGTGATGAATGAGACTGATTCCGAGATTGTGGACCTCGTCGCCCGCTATTTCCTTGGGAAGCGAACACAGATCGTTGTACCAGGCGGCGAATTCCTGACTGAGCAGCGCCGCCCGCTGGAATGCGGGATGCAGACGAACCGCCGCGGGGAGTTCCTTTCCCGCGCTCGCCTCCAGAAGGTCGGTCCAGATCCGGTGCGCGAACGTGAGCCGACGGAGTTCGAGGTATTCCGTCACCGTGGGCACGATTCCCGAGGTCCGGTTCCGGAACTCCCGGTCGTACGCGTCGATCACCGCGTGGAAGTGGAGCGCGAACCGCTTGTTCCAGTTCTCGCCGAGGAACGAGTACAGCCGCACCATGCTGTCCGCGAACCCCGCCACCAGGGGATCCTGGTGGTGCAGATGGTCCCTGGGCGCGTCGAGCGCCGCATGAAGCCGGAACTTGAGCTTCCGCCAGGCGCCGGCCCGGCCGTGGACGACGTCACGGTCGTGCCGGTCGTCCCAGACGAAGAACCACGCGCTGTAGTCCGCTATCGCCTGGAGGACCTCGTCGGGGGCACCTATGTAGTAGCCCGCCATGAGGTCCGTGTAGCACAAGCCGTCGGCATACTCCTCGACCTTGTCCGCGGGCATCAGCCGTTTTTCGAGGAGCCAGGTCCTGGTGTTCTCCTGGAGCCTCGGCCAATACGGGTGCAGTTGACGGGGAAACTCGGACTCGATCACCGGGAGAGAGAGCGCCGGTGGAACCGCGAGCGCTGTCGATGAAGAGCCGTATGAGAAAGCATGCACGAACAAACCCCTCTCAGCCGCCTGTTGGCGTCACACCCCTTCGCCGTGCCGGGCGAGCGCCGCTGCGTATCCCCGCACTTCCCATTCAGCACCACAACTGACCGTTCTGGGAACGGATTTGGCCCACCGACTACACGACCTTGCCGAGAATCTCCCCTTGTGTGACTGAATCTGGATCACCGAAGGAGCACAAGGGATCGAACATACGACGCACATGCGAACGGTGCCTGGTCAGGAGGATCACCTGTCCAGGCACCGTTCGCGTGGGCCCACGAGAGACCGTGTGTCACGCCGGTCAATTTATGTCACAGCGGCGCGGGGCGCCTGCCGGAGCGACGGCTCAGTCGTTCGCCACGATCGCGTAGCGGGGCTCGTTCTCGGCCATCTGCCGCAGCGCGTCCTTGCGGTCGCGCTTGGAGAGCCGGTCGATGTACAGGTAGCCGTACAGGTGGTCCGTCTCGTGCTGGAGGCAGCGCGCGAAGTAGCCCGTACCGCGCACCCGGATCGGGTTGCCCTTCTCGTCCTGCCCGGTGACCTCTGCGTAGTCGGGACGGGCGAGGGGGGCGTAGGCCGTCGGCACGGACAGGCAGCCCTCGTTGCTCTCGTCCAGCTGACGCCGGTCGGCGGGCAGGTCGACGAGCTTCGGGTTGCAGACCACGCCGACGTGCCGGACACCCTGGTCGTCCTGGCAGTCGTAGACGAAGACCTTCAGGTCGACACCGATCTGATTGGCCGCCAGGCCCACGCCCTCGGCGGTGCGCTGGCTCGCGAACATGTCGGCGACCAGCTGGTCGAGGTCGGCGCCGAACTCCGTGACGTCCTTGCACTCCTTGTGCAGCACCGGGTTGCCGACCACGGTGATCGGGCGGGAGGTGCCGCGCTCGCGGTAGGCGCTCTCACGCTCCTCGGCGTCCTCGGTGTCGATGACGAAGCCGTCCTCGTCCACGGGGAGCACGCCCACGTGCTGCTGATCGGTGTCCTGCTGCGCCATGACGACGTACGCCTTCCTCAGACCTGGAAATTTCTGCGACTACAGCCTAAAGGTGCGCTCAGCAGACCTCTTCCAGATCCCGCCAGTCACGGGAGTCCGGACTGTCGGCGACCCAGCCGTCGAGCAGGCCCCGCACCAGCGAGGCCGGGGCGGCCAGCCCGCACTCGCGCTCGGGCACCCACAGCTGCCCGTCGGTGCGATGACCGAGCGGACCCGGGTGCCCCGGCTCGCTGTGGTCGTGCGGATCGAGGTGCTCCTCGTCCCCCTCGTCGGAGGGCATCCGGGACTCGGAACACATCCGGCACAGCAGCCGCACGGACGAGGACCAGTCCTCCGCGGCGAAGCCGGCGTCGGCGGCGAGCCGCTCCAGCGCGTCCCGGTCGTCCTCGGTGGCCGCTTCGAGCAGGACCACCCAGGTCGGCACGGGCGAAGGGGCCCACAGCTCGATCTCGTCGAAGACCGGGTAGGCGTGCCCGGCGGCCGTGGTCCGCTCGCCGTGCGGCACGCCGTCGTGCAGCACGACCTCGCCCCAGCGGCGCCCGGAGGACGGCAGCGGGATCGACAGCACCTCGACGCGGGCGGGGTCCAGCCGACGCCCCCACACCACCTCGGCCTCGCCCTCGGGCGACAGCCGCACGGCCGCGCTGCCGAGGTCCATGCCGGCCGGCTCACCGGAGACGGCGGCACCGCCGGGCACCCGCAGCCCGTACGCCTGCCAGGAACGCCGGGCCAGCGGCCAGTCCTGGAGGGCGGTGGCCGCGATGCCCACGTTCCACCAGTCGGGTGCGCCGGTCTCCCGGTCGAGCAGCGCGACTGCCCGCAGGCCCGCGGCCCGCGCCTGCTCCCAGTCGTGCCGGAACTTGTGCAGCAGGGCCAGGTTGAACCAGGACTCGGACAGCCAGGGCTCCAGGTCCGCGGCACGTGTCAGCAGCGCCCCCGCGTCCTCGTACCGGCCGTCGCCGATCAGCGTGAACGCACGGTCGGTGGCCTGCCGCCATGAGGCGGAGGGCCGGTGTCGTCCCTTGCCGAAGATCCTCACGATTCCCGCCTGCCAGTTCCTTGCGTTTCCCGCCTGCCGGTCCTTCGAAGAATCCCTGGGAGGCAGTGCAGCCCCGGGTCGTCCCGTGCCCCCTGACACCCTCTCCCTCGCATCCAACCACGTACCTTCGGACGACCGCTCATTACCCATGGGTTACCCAGCCCGGGGCAGGGTAAGACCGGCCCGCGACAGGACCCGCGCCAGTGACTCCACGACCTCCGGCTGGTAGTCGCGGGCGGTCGCCAGGCGCAGTCGCTCCAGCGCGGTCAGCGGTCCCGTGGGCCCCGCTTCCCTGGCCATCTCCTCGTAGGCGTTCACCGTGCGCACGATGCGGGCGGTGACGGGCTGCTCCCGGTAGGGGTCAGCCTGCCGCTCCACCACGACCGCGACCTCGGCCTCCACCCCGGTCTGCCGGACGACGGCGCCGCCGAGCAGCGCGATCCGCCGCTGCTCGGCCGCCGGGAGCGTGGCGGTGGCGCCCGCCGGCACGGGGTCGACCAGGCTGAGCTGCCCGATGTCGTGCATCAGCGCCGCGTGCTCCAGGACCGTGAGGTCGGGCTCGGACAGGCCGAGCTCGCGGCCCACGGCCCGGCTGAGGGCGGCCACCCGCCGGGCGTGCCCGGCCGGTGTGTACCCCGCGATCTCGGTCGCGCGCGCGAGGGAGGCGATGGTCTGCCGGTAGGTGACCCGCACGGCCGCGTAGCGCCGGAAGGACAGCTGGGTGAGCAGCAGCGGCAGCGAGAAGACGGGCAGTGCCCACAGGCCGACCACCGCGACCGCGAGCGCCATCACCACCCCGGTCGCGCACACGGCCGAGCCGATCCCGAGGGTGGCCCGCAGCTCGTCGCGCAGCAGCGGGCCGAACGGCCACCGGGTCCGCGCGTGGGCCGTGGCCGCCGCGAGCACGGCGTCCCACAGGGTGGTGAGGACCAGCAGGGCGACCAGCAGCAGCGCCTGCGCGGGGCCGCCCCACCGCAGCAACCGGCCCTGGTCGTAGAGGGGTTGGAAGCAGACGGCGGCGAAGGCGACGGTCAGGACCCGGCGGGCGAGATGGTCGAGGGTCGGCGCCCGGCCCCGTGCCACGTGCGGAACGCAGCCGGCCAGGGCCGCGGCCACGACGACGGTGACGACCTGGAGGACGCCGTGGTCGGTGCGGTGCCCGGCGTTCTCGCCGAGCAGCGCGTACGCGAGGGCTCCGGCGGCGCCGAGGGGCGCGGACTCCCTCTCCTCGGCCCCGTTCCAGCGGGCGAGCTCGCCGGCGGTGATGAGCAGGCCGAAGGCCAGCGCCGTGCCGCGTGCCTGGAGGCCGTCCCAGAGCGTGGCGCCGAGGGCGAGGACCGCGAGGAGGAGGGCGAGGGCGCGCACGGCGGCGATCAGGGCGGGGATCCTGACGGCCGCCGCGGGGCGGGCGGAGCGGGCGCGGGCCGCGTGCCGCGGGGCGGCGGTGCTCATGGCGCGCTCCGCCCGACGGTGTCGGAGGGATGGGCGGGCGGCGGGCCCGGTACGGCGGCCGGGGCGACGTCGGCGGTCACCGCGGGGTGCCAGCCGTGCCGGCCGAGCGCCCGGGTCAGGGCCGCCACCATCCGGGGGTCGAACTGGGTGCCGGCGCACCGGCCCAGTTCGTCCAGGGCCGCCCGCACCGGGCGTGCCCTGCGGTAGGACCGGGTCGAGGTCATGGCGTCGAACGCGTCGGCGACGGCCACCACCCGGGCGAACTCGGGGATCTGTGTCCCCGCGAGCCCGTACGGATAGCCGCTCCCGTCCAGCCGCTCGTGGTGGTGCAGGATCGCCGAGCGGGCCTCGCCGAGGAACCCGATGCCGCGGACCATCTCGTGCCCGTACTCGGGATGCAGTTCGATGACCCGCCGTTCCTCGGGGGTCAGCGGCCCGTCCTTGCGCAGCAGCCGGGTGGGGACGCCGAGTTTTCCGACGTCGTGGAGGATTCCGGCGAACCTGAGCACCTCGACGCGCTCGTCGTGCATGCCCAGCTCGCGGGCGATCAGGACGGACGCCCGGCCGACCCGCTCGCTGTGTCCGCGGGTGTAGCCGTCCTTGATGTCGACGGCCTGGACGAGGGCGCGGATGGTGGCCTGGTGTGCGGCGCGTTCACGGTGGTACTGGGCGAAGACCCAGCAGGACACGTACATCGGCAACAGGACGAGCAGCGCGGCGACGGGCCCGTACGGGCTGCGCCAGAGCACCGCCATCATCAGTCCGGCGAGGCCGTGGACGGCGACCGGGGCCAGTGAGCGCGCGAACAGTCCGTGCCAGGCGCCGCGCACCGGGGCGCGCTCGGCCAGCGCGAGGATTCCGCAGTCCAGGACGGTGAGGGTGGCGCAGAAGGCGAGCACCGCGGCCCCGGCGGGCACGAGAGCGCAGGGGAAGCGGGGGGTGGCGAGCGCTTCCCGGCCGCCGAGCGCCCCGTAGAGCCGGGAGGCCGTCCAGACGGCGACGGCGAGCTGGGCCGCGCGCCAGATCCGGCGCGCCGCGCGCGGGCGCTGTTCGACCCGGGCGAGCAGGGCCCCGGGCAGGGCGACGAGGGCGGCGGCGGGCGCGGGCAGCAGGAAGGCGCCGGCCAGCAGGACGGGGAGGAAGGCGCCCATTCCCTGGGGGCCGTCACCGCCGGGCGTGCCGCCGGGACCCGGCCGGAGCGGCAGGGTGACGCGCTCGCAGCCCGCGTACAGGACGGCGAGCAGGACGACGATCGCCCAGGGGACGCGGAGCTGCGGCAGGGGCGCCAGACAGGCGAGGGCGACGAGGGCCACACCGGCCACGTACGCACGGGCCCACGCCGGAACCGAACCCATCCCCGAATACCTCCCCCGTACCTCCCCCGGTCTCAGGCTCGGAGCCTAGGGCGGGAGGAAGGGGACGGGGACGGGTATGTACGAATCCGCGGGCTCCGGGCCCGCGGATTAGCACGTTCGGGTGATAAACGAAGGGTCTGGAGGCCGTGGCCCGGCCTTCACGCGGAGGACGGGCGCGGGGTCAGGACTCCTGGGCCGTCGCGGTCACGTCGTGCTCGGGCACGGTCTGGCCGGAGCGGATCAGATCGATACGGCCCATGACCTTGGCCCGCAGGTCGCTGGGCACGTCGTCATGGCCGCAGCACCGCTTGACCAGCTTCTTGACGGCCTGTTCGAGGCCGTACTTCTCCAGACACGGGGAGCACTCTTCGAAGTGGACCTCGAACTTGGTGCAGTCCGCGTCCGGCATCTCATGATCGAGGAACTCGTAGAGATGATCGAGTACCTCACTGCAATCCGTCTCGTGCGGCTCTCCGCAGCTCATGAGCCCGAGCCTTTCGCTTCGTTCGACTCTCCGGCGCCGGCGGGGACCAGCCCGCGGTCACGGGCGTAGTCCTCCAGCATGCCGCGCAGTTGGCGACGGCCCCGGTGCAGCCGGGACATCACCGTACCGATGGGTGTCCCCATGATGTCCGCGATCTCCTTGTAGGCAAAGCCCTCTACGTCCGCGAGATAGACGGCGATGCGGAATTCCTCGGGGATCGCCTGAAGCGCTTCCTTGACGTCGGAGTCCGGCAGGTGGTCCAGCGCCTGCGACTCGGCGGAGCGGAGGCCCGTCGACATGTGCGACTCGGCGCGCGCCAGCTGCCAGTCCTCGATCTCCTCGGCCGCGCTGCGCTGGGGTTCGCGCTGCTTCTTGCGGTACGAGTTGATGAAGGTGTTGGTGAGAATGCGGTACAGCCACGCCTTGAGGTTCGTACCCTCGCGGAACTGGTGGAACGACGCGTACGCCTTGGCGTACGTCTCCTGCACCAGATCCTCGGCGTCGGCCGGGTTGCGCGTCATGCGCAGCGCGGCCGAGTACATCTGGTCGAGGAATTCGAGCGCGTCCCGCTCGAAGCGCGCGGTGCGCTCGGCGGAGGTCTCCGCCGCGGCGTCGCTCGTGCCCCGGCCCTCGGGCTGCTCCGCCTGGCCGTTTTCGGTCCCTGCGTCGGTCCCAGTGACCGGACCCACCTCCTCCAGCGACGTAGCGAGACCGAGACCGGTCCCACTGGAATCGGAGGATAGACGAACATCATGTCCGCCCGCCGCCCGAATCGGGGCGTTCTTGCCCGCGTGCAGCACCGTCCAGTCCAGGTCAGCGCGGCTGCTGCGGCTCGGGCAGAAGGTCGAACCCATGCGGCGGACTTCCTCTCGTACGAACGGTGCAGCACGCTGCGTGCTGTCTGATCCGCACAACAGAAGTCCGTCACTCTGCATTCCCGGCCGTCACCCGAGTGACGCGGCCCACCGCACGACACCGTCCGTGATGATCCTCAGGGCCTCCTCCTCGCCGAGCGGAGCCCGCTTCGGGACGGCGAGGCCGTGGTCCGCGTGGGGGACTTCGATCAGTTCGTACGGGCCCGGCGGGAACTCCGGCGGGCCGCCGAACGGGTCGTTGCCGCCCTGGACGACGAGCACGGGCACCCCGGCGCCGAGCAGCTCGGCGGCACGGGACTTCTCCGGTCTGCCCGGCGGGTGCAGCGGGAAGCTCAGCGCGAGCACGGCGGCGGCGCCCAGCTCCACCGCGGTCCGGCAGGCGACCCGGGCGCCCGCGCTGCGGCCGCCGGAGATCACGGGCAGCCCCTGCCCGGCCAGCGCCGGCCACACGCCCCGCCATCCCACGTCCAGCGTCTTCGGAGCCGGGGCCACCTTCTTCCCGGCCACCCGCCAGGGCTGTTCCACGAGGGCCACGCTCACGCCGTGCGCGGGCAGCACCTCCGCGAGCGCCCGCAGGTCGCGGGCCCCGATGCCGCCGCCCGCGCCGTGGCTCACGGCGAGGACGAGCCGTGGCCGCGCCGCCCGGTGCCAGGTGATCCGGGCCGTACCGGCGTCGGTCTCGACGGTCTCGGTGTTCTCGGCGGTCTCTGGGCTCTGGGCGGTCTCGGGGCCGTCGCCGGTGTCGGTGTTCTCGGCGGTCTCGGCGGTTCCGCTCGCGTCGCTGTTCCTCGTCACGTCAGAAGAGTGTGCCCTCCTCGGGCCCCTCCAGCTCCTTCAGCAGCTCCGCCCCGTTGTTGCGGACGTTGCTGACCGCGGTGGAGACGGGATAAGCGCGCATCAGCCCGGTGGGCGGCGGAGCGAGCAGCTCACGGAGCTCGTCCGGGTCCGTACGGGCGGGGTCGAGCCAGTGGTCCCAGCGGTCGGGGGTGAGCATCAGGGGCATCCGCGGGTGGATGTCCGCCAGCGCGCGCGGGCCCTCGGCGGGGGCCACCGCGAGCGGTGCCGTCTCCGCCTCGGTGGTGATGACCGAGCAGGTCACCCACCAGGCCAGCGGGTGCTCGTCCGGCAGCGTCCGGTCCCGCCAGAACTCGTAGAGCCCCGCCATCGCGAAGACCGAGCCGTCCGCGGGCGTCACGAAGTACGGCTGCTTGCGGGGCCGCTTCTTCCTGCCCTCGACCTCCAGCTCGCGTTCGGCGCCGGAGGTGACCCATTCGTAGTACCCGTCGGCGGGGATGACACAGCGCCGGGCGGCGAAGGCACGGCGGTACGAGGGCTTCTCGTGCACCGTCTCGGCGCGCGCGTTGATCATCCGGGCGGCGCCCTCGGGGGTCTTGGCCCAGGACGGGACGAGCCCCCACTTGAGCTTGCGCAGCTGGCGAACCGGTCTCGGACTGTCCGCGTCCTTCACAGGACGGTCGAGGACGACGTAGACCTCCTTGGTCGGGGCCACGTTGTAGTCGGGCGCCAGGGTCTCCTCGGGATCCCACTTCTCGACCTCAAAGGTTGCTGCGAGATCCTCGGGTCCACGACTGGCTGCATACCGTCCGCACATACGTGCAACACTGCCAGATTCCGCGCCGCGAAAGGGAGCCACCGCCGACAATGGACAGCACCGCATCCACCTCGCTGGCCTCGCTCAGCTCCCTGTGGGACCAGGTGTTCGGCACCCAGCCGGACCCGGACCTGTGGGTGGTGATCGCCACCATGGTCGCGGCCCTCGCGGCGATCCTCCCGCACGGGGTCTGGCGCGTCTCCCGCAACGCCATCACCATCGCGCACGAGGGCGGCCACGGGCTGGTCGCCCTGCTCACCGGGCGCAGCCTCGACGGCATCCGGCTGCACTCCGACACCAGCGGCCTCACGGTCAGCCGCGGCAAGCCGACCGGCCTCGGCATGATCCTCACGGCGGCCGCCGGCTACACCGCTCCCCCGCTGCTCGGCCTCGGCGGCGCCGCCCTGCTCGGCGCGGGTCACATCACCCTGCTGCTCTGGGTCGCGACGGCCCTGCTCATAGCCATGCTGGTGATGATCCGCAACGCGTACGGCGCGCTCACCGTGGTCCTCACCGGCGGCACCTTCCTGCTGGTGTCCTGGCTCGCCGGACCCCAGGTGCAGGCCGCGTTCGCGTACGCCGTGGTGTGGTTCCTGCTCCTCGGCGGCGTCCGACCGGCCTTCGAGCTCCAGGCGAAGCGGAGGCGGGGCGGCGCGGGCGACTCCGACGCGGACCAGCTGTCCCGCCTGACCCACGTACCCGCAGGAATGTGGCTGTTCCTCTTCCACGCGGTGTCCCTGTGCTCGCTGATGGGCGGGGGGCGCTGGCTGCTGGGGCTGTGAGGGGCGCCTGCTTCCCGGTTCGGGCCGGCCTCCCCGTGCGGGTCCGGTCGCGGTCCCGCGGGTGGTGGCGCGGGGGTGACGGAGCCGCGGTCGGCCGGCGGGCTGCCACTAAAGTGGGGCGCATGACCGTGAACCCCGCCCACACCGCCCTCTGGCCAGCCCCGCACGCAAGCGGAGCCGTCGACGCGACGGTCCACGTGCCGGGGTCCAAGTCGGTCACCAACCGCGCCCTCGTCCTGGCCGCGCTGGCCTCCGAGCCGGGCTGGCTGCGCCGCCCGCTGCGTTCCCGCGACACCCTGCTGATGGCCGGCGCGCTGCGCGCGATGGGCGTGGGCATCGAGGAGACGGTCGCCTCCAGCTCCACCGTCGCGGCGGGCCCGGACGCCTCGGGCGAGGCCTGGCGGGTCATCCCCTCGGGCCTGCGCGGCCCGGCCACGGTCGACGTCGGCAACGCCGGCACCGTCATGCGCTTCCTGCCGCCCGTCGCCGCCCTCGCGGACGGCCCCATCCGGTTCGACGGCGACCCGCGCTCGTACGAACGTCCCCTGCACGGCGTCATCGACGCGCTGCGCGTGCTCGGCGCCCGGATCGACGACGACGCCCGCGGCGCCCTGCCGCTGACGGTGCACGGCGGCGGCGCCCTGGACGGCGGCCCGGTGGAGATCGACGCCTCCTCGTCCTCGCAGTTCGTCTCCGCGCTGCTCCTCTCCGCCCCGCGCTTCAACCAGGGCGTCGAGGTCCGCCACACCGGCGCGACGCTCCCGTCGATGCCGCACATCCGGATGACCGTGGACATGCTGCGCGCGGTCGGCGCCCAGGTGGACACCCCCGAGTCGGGCGGCGAGCCGAACGTCTGGCGGGTGACGCCGGGCGCGCTGCTCGGCCGCGACCTGATCATCGAGCCCGACCTGTCGAACGCCCAGCCGTTCCTCGCGGCGGCGCTGGTCACCGGCGGCACGGTCGTGATCCCCGACTGGCCGGCCCACACCACCCAGCCGGGCGACCGGCTGCGGGAGATCTTCACCGAGATGGGTGGTTCCTGCGAACTGACCGAGCGGGGACTGGAGTTCACCGGTTCGGGTGCCGTCCACGGTATCGACGTGGACCTGGGCGAGGTCGGCGAGCTCACCCCGGGCATCGCGGCCGTCGCCGCCCTCGCGGACTCCCCCTCCACCCTGCGGGGCGTGGCCCATCTGCGGCTGCACGAGACGGACCGGCTGGCCGCGCTCACCAAGGAGATCAACGAACTCGGCGGTGACGTCACCGAGACCGCCGACGGCCTGCACATCCGGCCGCGCCGGCTGCACGGCGGCATCTTCCACACGTACGACGACCACCGCATGGCGACGGCCGGCGCGATCATCGGGCTGGCGGTGGAGGGCGTCCAGATCGAGAACGTGGCGACGACGGCGAAGACCCTGCCCGACTTCCCCGACCTGTGGACCGGGATGCTCGGGAACTGACGGGCGGACCAGGATCATGCGCCGATACGGCAAGAACACCGACGAGGACGACATCCGCCAGCGGCCCAACCGCAAGGGCAACCGTCCGCGTACGAACATCCGCCCCAAGCACGAGGAGGCCGTCGAGGGCATGGTCCTCACGGTCGACCGCGGCCGGCTGACCTGTCTGGTCGAGGGCCGCTCCGTGACCGCGATGAAGGCGCGCGAGCTGGGCCGCAAGGCCGCGGTGGTCGGGGACCGGGTGGCCATCGTCGGCGACCTGTCCGGGGAGAAGGACACCCTCGCCCGTATCGTCCGCATCGAGCCGCGCGGCTCGGTGCTGCGCCGCACGGCCGACGACGACGATCCCTACGAGCGGGTGGTCGTCGCCAACGCCGACCAGCTCGCCATCGTCACCGCCCTCGCGGACCCCGAGCCGCGCCCCCGACTGATCGACCGTTGTCTGGTGGCGGCCTTCGACGGCGGTCTGACCCCGCTCCTCGTGCTCACCAAGTCGGACCTGGCCCCGCCGGACAAGTTCCTGGAGCTGTACGGCGCGCTGGACATCCCGTACGTGGTGACCAGCCGTGAGGAGCTGCGCAGCGAGGCCGCCGCCGACCGGGTGCGCGAGCAACTGGACGGCAGGATCACGGCGTTCGTCGGCCATTCGGGCGTCGGCAAGACGACCCTGGTGAACGCGCTGGTGCCGCCCGAGCGGCGGCGGACGACCGGACACGTCAACGCGGTCACGGGCCGGGGCCGGCACACGACGACCTCGGCGCTCGCTCTGCCCCTGGCGGGTCCCGGCGGAGGCTGGGTGATCGACACGCCGGGCGTCCGTTCCTTCGGCCTCCACCACGTCGATCCGTCCCGGGTGATCCACGCCTTCCCCGATCTCGAACCCGGCACCGAGGGCTGCCCCCGGGCGTGCAGCCACGACGAACCGGACTGCGCGCTCGACGCGTGGGTGGCCGAGGGCCACGCGGACCCGCAGCGGCTGTACTCGCTGCGCCGTCTGCTGGCCACGCGCGAGCGCCGCGAGGGCGACTGACGTACCCGTGTTTGGGTGCGCCCGCCGTCGGTAAGGGCTTCTCCGGGCCGGTGAATGCATAATCGCACCGAGCCGGTCAGGACCAGCCCTGAGCAGTCGACGTGCGATGTGGGAGGACAAGACATGGCGTGGCTGCTGGTCGTTGTGGCGGGACTGCTCGAAACCGGCTTCGCCGTCTGTCTGAAGCTCTCGCACGGCTTCACCAGATTCTGGCCCACGGTCGCGTTCTGCGTGTTCGCGCTCGGCAGCTTCGGTCTGCTGACCCTTTCGCTGAAGAAGCTCGACGTCGGTCCCGCCTACGCGGTGTGGACCGGCATCGGCGCGGCGGGCACCGCCATCTACGGCATGATCTTCCTCGACGACCTGGTCTCCGTCCTCAAGATCGTCTCGATCAGCCTGGTCATCCTCGGCGTCATCGGCCTCCAGCTGTCGGGGTCGGCGCACTGAGTCCTCGTACGTCCTGAATCCCCGCACATCCTGAGTCCTCGTACGTCCTGAGTCCCCGCACGCGCCGGATCCCTGGGAGCCCGGGCCCCGCCGTTCACACCCCGATCCGGTGGGACGGCGCCAGCGCGGTCCTGACCAGGTCCGTGACCCCGCCCCTGGCGGGCGGAGCGACCACGCACGACAGCGCGAGCCTGGCCACCAGTTCACACGCGCGGGTGACCTCGGGGGTGTCCGCCCGGGACAGGGCGAGCGCGGCGACCGCGCGGTCGCGGACCAGGGCCACGAAGTCGGCGGGCGAGGGCAGCGGTCCGTCGGCCCGCCGCTGCGCGGGCACCGCGGACGAGGAGGGCACGGCGGACAGCGCGGGCGAGGGCAGCCGCTCGCTCCAGCACCCGGTCAGCATCGCCCGCACCAGCGCGTTGCTGCGGGCCGTCGAGGTGGTCCACTCCGCGGTCGCGGCCAGCCGGTCCCGCGCGTCGCTGTGAGCGGCCAGGGCCCGGTCGACACCGGCGAGATAGGCGTCGGCCTCCCGTCGCACGAGGGCGCGCGCGAGACCTTCCTTGCTCCCGAACTCGTTGTAGAGCGTCTGGCGTGACACCCCGGCCACCGCGGCCACGTCGACCATCCGCACCGCGGTCCACGGCCGGCGCGCGAGCGCCGTGTAGGCGGCGTCCAGGAGCGATTCGCGCGCTGCGGGCATCTGCGCCTCCCTCGGGCGAGCGGCTCTGCAGCCAGATTTGACGCGTGCGGGAGCACTGTCAAGGGTTCGCGGCGGCTCCGAGGGGGCGCGGACCCGGGAGCCGCGCGCGCCGGGACCGGGCACGGGCCCGAGGGCGTACGTGTCCGGTCCCGCGATCACCCCTGATCCTGTGTAGCCCCGTCCCGACACGGACAGATACGGTTCACCCATGCCCGACTACCGCGATGACCTGCGCCTCGCCCATGTCCTGGCGGACGCCGCCGACGCCGCGACGATGGACCGCTTCAAGGCGCTCGACCTGAAGGTCGAGACGAAGCCGGACATGACGCCGGTGAGCGAGGCGGACAAGGCCGCCGAGGAACTCATCCGCGGCCATCTCCAGCGCGCCAGGCCGCGGGACGCGGTCCTCGGCGAGGAGTACGGCATCGAGGGCACGGGTCCGCGCCGCTGGGTCGTCGACCCGATCGACGGCACCAAGAACTACGTCCGCGGCGTGCCCGTCTGGGCCACGCTGATCTCCCTGATGGAGGCGGGCGAGGGCGGCTACCAGCCCGTCGTCGGCGTCGTCTCGGCGCCCGCGCTCGGCCGCCGCTGGTGGGCGGCGAAGGGACACGGCGCGTTCACCGGCCGCAGCCTCTCCTCCGCGACCCGGCTGCGGGTGTCCAGCGTCTCCCGGATGGCCGACGCGTCGTTCGCGTACTCCTCGCTGTCCGGCTGGGAGGACCAGGGACGCCTGGACGGGTTCCTCGACCTGACGAAGGCGGTCTGGCGCACCCGCGGCTACGGCGACTTCTGGCCGTACATGATGGTCGCCGAGGGCTCGGTCGACATCTGCGCCGAACCCGAGCTGTCGCTCTGGGACATGGCGGCGAACGCGATCATCGTGACCGAGGCGGGCGGCACGTTCACCGGCCTCGAAGGCCGCCCCGGCCCGCACAGCGGCAACGCCGCCGCGTCGAACGGCCTCCTGCACGACGAGATGCTGGGCTACCTGAACCAGCGCTATTGAGGCAAGTAGCGGCCTGAACAGCGCGTTTCCCCTGGACTTATACCCCCTGGGCCGTCGTGGCACCGCCCTCGAAGGCCCGGTTCACCGCCTCCCGGGTCCACTTCTCGCTGCTCGGCATCAGGTGCGTGTACGTCCGCAGCGTGAAGCCGGGATCGTGGTGCCCCAGGTACTCCGAGAGCGCCTTGACGCTCTCCCCGGCGTCCAGCAGCACGGACGCGTAGAAGTGCCGCAGCGCGTGCATGCCGTTCACCCGGCCGCGCGGAACGTTCGCCGTGTCGAGAGCGGGCCGCCACGCCTTCTCATTGAAGACGTAGCGGTTCACCGCGCGGCCCTCGGCGTTGCGGAAGAGACCCTACTCCTGGATGTGTCGCATCCATCGAAGCCGCCAGAGCGACGGGTCGTGACGTGGTGATCGTAAGCAACAACTCTGCGGAGTTCGTGAGAGAATTCCTTAAGCGCCACAATCTAACTTCTCATGTGCAAGAGATCGTGGAACGCTCCGCTTATCAGCCGGATCGAATGAAGCCGTCACCTTACATGCTTCAAATCGCCGCTTCTCGCTTGAGTGTAGCCTTGGAAGGCTGCACACTGGTGGGCGACTCGGTGACCGATATCGAGGCAGCCATTTCGACAGGTTCGATGTCTATCGGTTATGCGAATCGGGCCGGTAAGGACATTTCACTGGCCGAAGCCGGGGCTGACACAGTAACTAGCTCCACGACCGTTCTCGCCGACGCACTCAAGGGCGGGTCACCTTCATAGCCTTTTGGCCGGAGGGGTGCCGTGCGGCTGAGGCAAATCTCACTTCCATTACTACCAGTTCATCTCACTCTTAATACGGTGCCTCGACTACGCCGCCTCCAAATGCTAGCGGCGCTCTTGGGGGTTGGCCTGCGGGATTTCACCAACCCGCCATTTGGCGACACACGACAGCCCCGGCAGGACACGGCACGAAGGCCGTACTGTCAGGGCTGTGATGTCACGGCATCCTTACTGTCACGTGGTTCCTTCCTTCCACGCGCTGCATGCCTCCTTGACGATCGAGATATTTCCACCGTTCCAGTGGCCGACGCACGCCCTGATCGACAGGTCGTAGCCCTCGGGCAGGTCCTTGTTCTTGTAGCGGTGCGTAGAGTAACCGGAGTTGTTCCATACCGAGCCCTGCCGCACGACTGTCCCGCGGGCATCTTGGACCTGCCACAGGGCGACTGCCGCGTAGCCGTCGGCATCCTGGTCGACGACGTGGAACCAGTCGCCCGATTTCATGAAGCAGGCAATGGTCCGGTGGCTGTCATTTCCGGTGTACCAGCCCCCTTCGGCGCAGATTTCGCTATTGCCGCCGGGTATCGGAGAAGCGGTCCCGAGGTCTACCTCCGAGGAGACTGCGGTTGCGGTAGTGGCGGTGAGCATGAGCGCTGCGGCACTGGTGCCGACGGCAGTCAAAATGTGCGGTATCCGCATGGATCCCCCTGTGACGGTTACATGTCAGAATGGTCTCTAGGTGATCTTACACGCGACACGCAATAGGCCCGGGCCTGTCGGCGTGGAGACACCCTGGACTGCGGCCAGCTCCAATGCTCGGTGGCTCTTTCCCACCCGCCGGACCGGACTGAGCGCCTCAGGCGCCCCGCTTACGTGAGGCGCAGCGGTGAAGTCTGCAACTTCCCCCATGCGTCCCCGAGTGGGCGGGCGCAGCGGGAAAGCCCCGTTCAGGCAACGCCGCGCCGGCCCGCTGTAAATGCTGGCTCGCGACTCGGCGCTGCCACACAGGCCACGCCCGCTCCGAAGCTGGGCCGTCCGTGGGCCGTCCGATGAAGACCAGCAACAGCCACCGACGACCAACAGCGACCCTAAACCGCCAGCTCACCGTCGAGGCGCGCAGTGACGTCGCACCTCGCCGGGCCGGGCATTCAATACCAGCGCTACTGACCGCCCTACCGCCGACGTGATGTGACGATCGCTCACACCGGGCCGACGGCCGGTGCCATGCTGCGAGTATGCCTGAGGAATCGCTCGCCGAGCGGCCCGCAGCGCCGTCCACCGGGGTACCGGCACCCTCCGCGTCCGTGCGGAGGCTCCGGCCGCGCGGTCACCGGGCGGTCTGGCTGGCCTCCGGGATCGTGATCGGGGCGGGTGCCGTCGCGCTGGCCTGGAGTCTGTCCGGATCCGCCGACGAGCCGGCGTTCACGCTCGTGGGACAGGTGCAGGTCGCGGGCGACCCCGGAGCTTCGGGGTCGTGCGCCGGCGATCACGAGTACGGCGACCTCGACAAGGGCGCCCCGGTCACCGTCTTCGACTCGGCGGGCCGGGTCGTCGCGACCGGTTCGCTGGGAGGTGGCGTCTACGACACCTTCGCGCGCTGCGTGTTCCCGGTGGCCGTACGGGGAGTTCCGGGCGGCTCGGCGTCGTACTCGGTACAGATCGGCCTGCACGGGAAGACGGAGATCACGAACGAGGCCGCCCGCACCGGGGGCCTCGTCGTGAAACTCGGACTCCACTGAGCCGAAACCGGCGTTGCGGGTGGCGCGAGCCGAGCGGACTGGGAGTGCGGCCCGCCGGTCCGGGCCGCTTCGGTCGGGCTGCTCGGGGGCTGCGGCGCGGCACCGGAGGGTCTACGCGTCGCGGTGCCGGAAGCGTCTCGGCGTCGCGGTGCCGGCGGGGTGTCCGAGCGGTTCTGCCGGGCACCGGGACGGATGAGCAACCCCCGGGCGCCCCCGAACTCACGGCACGCGCCCCCTTGTTGACCCTCTCTTTAACTGCGACCCTGAGAGCTCCCCCACTTGTGAACTTGTGAACCGTTTCTCTTTGGGCTCCCTGGAGGAGCCGGGGAGCGGACGGTTCACCGAGGAGGTGGCTCCAGCCCATGCTCGTCCGCGACGCCATGAGCACGGTGGTCCTCACCATCGGCCCGGCACACACCCTCCGCCAGTCCGCCCGACTGATGTCCGCGCGCCGCGTCGGCGCGGCGGTGGTCCTCGACGAGGACTCCTCCGGCCTCGGCATACTCACCGAGCGCGACATCCTCAACTCCCTCGCCCACGGCCAGAACCCGGACTCGGAGACCGCAGGCAGCCACACCACGACCGACGTCGTCTTCGCGGCACCCACCTGGACCCTGGAGGAGGCCGCCGCCGCGATGTCGCACGGCGGGTTCCGGCACCTGATCGTGCTCGACGGCGGTGGCCCGGTGGGCATCGTCTCGGTCCGCGACATCATCCGCTGCTGGGTACCCGCCCGGCAGCAGGTACCCGCCTGAGCACACCCGCGGGACGGGTGTGAGCCCATCGCACACCCATCGCACACCCATCGCACACCCGTCACACACCCGTCGCCCGCCCCTCCGCACGGGGCCGTCCCGAGCACCCCGCCGGGCCGGCCTCGTGCTGGATAGTGTCCAAGTGCCGAACGACTCTAAAATCACACACCTTCGGGATCTGGGTCACCGGCTGTTACCCTGACCTGTATGAGTGACCTGTTGGAACGACTGCGCGGACGTGGATGGCGCAGGACCGCGCAGCGCCGTGTCGTGGCCGAGGTCCTCGACGGCGACCACGTCCATCTGACGGCCGACGAGGTGCACGCCCGCGCCGTGGCCAAGCTGCCCGAGATCTCCCGGGCGACCGTCTACAACACGCTGGGTGAGCTGGTCTCGCTCGGCGAGGTGCTGGAAGTCGCCACGGACAAGCGGGCCAAGCGGTACGACCCGAACGCGCACCGTCCGCACCACCACCTGGTCTGCGCCCGCTGCGGCGCGATCCGCGACGTCCATCCGATCGGCAACCCGCTCGGTGACCTCCCGGACTCGGAGCGCTTCGGCTTCACCGTCTCGGACGTCGCGGTGACCTACCGGGGCGTCTGCCCCGACTGCGCGGCCATGGCGGCCTAGAGGCCCACGGGCCCACGGGCTCCGGAAACATACGGGCGCCCCGTTGCTTGCCCACTGTTCGCTGTTCGCGGCTGCGTCTCCGCGCCGGGTCCGCAAACGCACCGAGGGCCGGAACCCTTTCGGATTCCGGCCCTCGGCCTTCAGTAGCGGGGACAGGATTTGAACCTGCGACCTCTGGGTTATGAGCCCAGCGAGCTACCGAGCTGCTCCACCCCGCGTCGATGAACTGAACAGTACGTCAAGAGCGTGGCCCGCGCAAATCCATAGGCGCGCGCCCTCGGGCGACCCCGTCAGGACGTCAGGACGCGGGCACGGCCCCGTACAGCCCCTCACGCGGACGGCCCCCACGAGGACAGCCGCTCAGGCGGACAGTTCCTCCCGCAACGCGTCCCGCAGCCGAGCCGCCCGCTCGGACACCTCCGCGGGCCCCAGCGACACGGCCCGGTCGGCCCACCGCTGCCCCTCGGCGAGCTCCCCGCGCCGCGCGTACACGAGCGCCAGCCGCAGCGCCGCCCGCCCGTGGCCCGCGTCGGCGGCCCGGGTCCACCACAGCGCCGCCTCCGGCTCGCTCCCCTCGCGGGCCAGCAGCAGCCCGAGGTTGAAGGCACCGTTGCGCGACCCGGCCTCGGCGGCCTCGCGGTACCAGCGCGCCGCCTCCACCACGTCGCCCCGCTCCGCGGCCAGCATCCCGACCCGCACCTGCGCACGCCGGTGCCCCAGGGACGCGGCCCGCTCGTACCACTCCTCGCACTCGGTCTTCTCCTGCGTGTGCTCCCCGAGTTCGTGCGCGGGCGCCGGGGGCCGCCGGGCGTCGAGCACCGCGGCGAGCCGGTAGGCGGCCTCGGCGCTGCCCCCGCCCGCGGCGCACCGCAGATGCCGCTCGGCGGCCGGCTCGTCGCCCTCCCGCAGCCGCGCGATGCCCACCTGGAGCGCCGCCTCCGTGTGTCCCGCGGCGGCGGCACGCTCGTACCAGCGCAGCGCGGCGGCGTCGTCGGTCTCGGTGGAGCGTCCTGCGTGCAGGATGCCGAGGTTGAAGGCGGCGTCCACGCTCCCCGCCTCCGCGGCCTTGGAGAACCACGGCTCGGCCCCGGCCGCGTCGCCGACCTGGAGCAGCAGGATCGCCAGGGCGTTGGCGGCCTCGCGGTGGCCGGCGTACGCGGCCCTGCGGTACCACTGCTCGGCCTGCGCCGTGCGCCCCTGCTCGGCGCAGAGCAGCCCGAGGTTGTACGCGCCGTTCACGTCGCCCGCGTCCATGGCGGCCCGGTACCAGCGCTCGGCGGTCTGCGTCTCGCCCCGCTCGGCGTGCAGCGCGCCGAGCGCGTTGGCGGCGTTGCCGTCCCCGTCCTGGGCGGCCCGCAGCCACCAGACGGCGGCGCTGTCGGGGTCCCCGGCGTCGCGCAGCAGGAACCCGAGGGCGCAGGCGGCCCGCGCCTCCCCGTCCTTGGCGGACGTCAGATACCAGCGCCCGGCCTCCTTGAGGTCTCCGCGCTTCTCCAGGATCGCGCCGAGGTGCAGCGCGGCCCGCCGGTGCCCGCGGGCGGCGGCCTGCCGGTACCACTGCTCGGCGGCCTGCCCGGCGGCGCCGATGACACCGTTGTCGCCCACGGCCTCGCCCGAGTCGAGGGCCTTGCGGTCGAGCGAGCGCGCCAGCCGGTACGCGGCCTCGCGGTGCCCCCGCTCGGCGGCGGCCCGCATCCACTGCTCCGCGCCCACGTCGCTACGATGCTCCAGCAGATCGGCGAGGGCGTACGCGCCCAGGGCGTGGCCCTGTTCGGCGGACTGGCGCAGCCAGTACTCGGCGGCGGGCTCGTCACCGCGCTCGCGGTGGTGCCGGCCGAGAGCGTGCGCGGCGGCGGCACTGCCGGCCACGGCGGCGATCCGCCACCATCCGGCGGCTTCGTCGGCGTATCCGCGCTGGTAGAGGAGGACACCCAGGTTGTTGGCGGCGGCACGGTCACCGGCGGAGGTGGCGGCGCGCAACTGCGGTTCGGCCGCGTCGAGATCGCCGCGGCGCAGCAGCATGGCCCCGAGGACGCTCATCGCCTCGACGTCGCCGGCCTCCGCGGCCGACCACTGGCGCGCCTCCTCGGCAGCCTCGCCGGTCTCGTCCCGGTCGGAGGACTGTGTGAGATCCGCAGGCTGCTCGAAATCGGCAGACTGCGCAAACCGCCCTGTATCCAACAGAGTTGCCTTGTCCCCCATAACGTCCATCGTCGCACCACCTGCAACCCGGGTACACCTGGTATACCGCAGCCAGTGAGGTCACTTCAGCGTTTTGTCGACATGCCCACAGAGAGACAAGTCAAACACAGAACGCCCAACTCCCCGCGCATGTCGCGGCACTTCGTGCGAGCGGCCAGGTCACCGGCGCACCCCGGCGTGGCGTCACACGTCGAAGGCCCGGATCCATGAAAAGGATAACGGCCGAAGACATAAGAATAGGGGGCACGATTTTTAACAACGACCACAGGGGTTTTATACCACCGAGCTACCGAGCTGCTCCACCCCGCGCCGTTGTGTTTCAACCGTACCACGGCGCGGGAGGAGCTCCTGATCAGCCGCTTCCGGAGCCCTTCGAGGCGCTCGGGCTCGGACTCGGACCGGGAGACGCGCTCGAAGTGCCGCTCTTGCCGGCCCCCTTGTCACCCGTCTTGCCCGCCCCGGAACCGCCGGCCGTCTTGGCCGCCTTGGCCTGCGCGTCCTCGGCCCGCTTCAGCGCGTCCTGGAGGTTCTTCTGCGCGTCGCCGTACGCCTTCCAGTCGCCCTTCTTGAGGGCTTCCTGGCCCTGGTCGAAGGCCTTCTGGGCGTCGTCGAGCGCGGCCTGGACCGTCGGATCGCCGGACGTGGGCGGGTTGGTGTCGCCCTGGTCGGGCGGCAGGGTCGAACTCTCCGCCCCGAAGACCTTGTTGAGCGCCTGGCCCAGGGTGTCCTCGAAGGCGGTGCTGCCTCCGTAGGTCACCAACACCTTGCGCAGCAGCGGGTACTTGAGGTCGCCACCGCGGACGTAGACCGGTTCCACGTAGAGCAGTCCGCCGTCGAGCGGCACGGTCAGCAGGTTGCCGTACTCGACTTCCGAGTCGCCGCCTCTGAGGAGTCTGATGGACTCGGCGATGGACGGCTCGGAGTTGAACTGGCTCTGCACCCGCTTGGGTCCGTCGACCGTTCTGCCCGTCGGCAGTTTCAGGATGCTGATCTTGCCGTAACCGGGCGTCCCCGCCTCGGCGTTGACCGACACGAACGCGCTCAGGTTGTCACGTCCGTTGGGGGTCATCGTCGTCGTCAGCGAGAACGCCTGCGACGAGTCGCCCGGCAGCTTCATGCTCAGGTAGTACGGCGGCACCGCGCTGCCCGACTTGTTGGTCGGGTCGTCCGGGACCTGCCACACCTCGCTGCCGCTCAGGAACGTCTGGGCGTCCTTCACGTGGTAGCGGGTGAGCAGTTCGCGCTGGACCTTGAACAGGTCCTGCGGGTAACGGAGATGGGCCATCAGCTCGGGCGAGATCGACTTCCGCGACTGCACGGTGTCGGGGAACGCCTTCATCCAGGTCTTCAGGACCGGGTCCTCGGTGTCCCACTGGTAGAGCTTGACCGCGCCGGTGTACGCGTCGACGGTCGCCTTCACCGAGTTGCGGATGTAGTTGACCTGGTTCTGCTGGGCCACCACCGCACGCTGGTTGTTGGCCGCCGTCAGCGAGTCCGCCGTGGTGTCCCCGAGCGTGGTGCGCGAGGCGTACGGGTAGCCGTTGGTGGTGGTGTAGGCGTCGACGATCCACTGGATCCGCCCGTCGACGACCGCCGGGTAGGCGTCGCCGTCGATGGTCAGCCAGGGGGCGACCGCCTCGACCCGCTCCTTGGGCGTGCGGTTGTACAGGATCCGCGAACCCTCGCCGATGGCGCCCGAGTACAGGATCTGCGGCTCGCCGAACGCCACCGCGTACGCGGCCCGGTTGACCGGACTCGCGAGGCTGACGCCGCTCTTGCCCTTGTAGCTGGTGGTCTTCTCACCGCTGTCGTCGGAGTAGTCGATCTCCTTCTGGGGACCGCCGACGATCGAGTACTGGGTGGTCTTCTCGCCGTAGTAGATCTGCTGCTTGTACGCGCCGAGGTCGCCCTTGGACGGCAGGTTGTACTCGGTGAAGACCGGACGGCCCTCGTTGTCGGCCGTGGTGCCCTTGGCCGCGACGATGCCGTAGCCGTGCGTGTACCGGAAGTGGTCGTTGATCCAGTTGTTCTTCGGGATGCCCGCGAGGTTCAGCTCGCGCAGCCCGAGGACGGTGTCCTGCTCCTTGCCGTCCTTGCTGTACCGGTCGACGTCCAGGTTCGACGGGAAGCCGTAGTAGTTCCGCACCTGCTGGAGCTGCTGGAACGTCGGCGACACGATGTTCGGGTCCATCAGCCGGATGCTGGCGACGGTGTCGGCGTCGTCACGCAGCTTGGACTTGTCCTTGGTGTCGCTCGCCCCCGGGTAGTCCTGCACGTCGGTGCCGGCGATCCCGTAGGCCTCGCGGGTCGCCTTGAGGTTCTTCTCGACGTACGGGGCTTCCTTGGCCTGCTCGTTGGGCTCGACCTGGAACTTCTGGACTATCGCGGGGTACAGACCCCCGATGAGGACCGCCGAGAGCACCATGAGGCCGAAGCCGATCACCGGCAGCTGCCAGGTGCGCCGCCACAGCGTCGCGAAGAAGAGCAGCGCGCAGATGACCGCGATGCAGAACAGGATCGTCTTGGCGGGGAGATACGCGTTCGCGTCGACGTAGCGCAGGCCCGTCCAGTTGCCGGTCGCCTTGAAGTCGCTGGACTTCACGGCGAGTCCGTACCGGTCGAGCCAGTAGGCGACCGCCTTCAGGGCGACGAACACGCCGAGCAGGACCGAGAGGTGTCCGGTGGCCGCGGCCGTGGCGCGCGCTCCCGGGCTGGTGACCCGCAGTCCGCCGTACAGATAGTGCGTCAGCGCGGCGGCGATCAGCGACAGCACGGTGGCCGCGAAGCCGAAGCCGAGCAGGAAGCGGTACCAGGGCAGGTCGAAGGCGTAGAACGAGACGTCGAGGTGGAACTGGGGGTCCGTCTGGTGGAAGGGGACGCCGTTCACCCACATCAGCCACGTGCGCCACTGGCCCGAGGCGGACGCGCCGGCGATCAGGCCCACCAGGGACGTGATCGCGAGCAGCAGCCAGCGCTTGTAGGGCGCGATGCCCATGCGGTACCGGTCGAGGCTCTGCTGCTCCATCGACATGGCGCTCAGCGGCGGGCGCAGCCGGTGCGCCAGCCAGATGTTGAGGCCCACCGCGGCCGCCATCAGCAGACCGAAGACGAAGAACAACCCGATCTTGGTCCACAGTGTGGTGGTGAAGACCGACGAGTAGTGGACGGAGCGGTACCAGAGCCAATCCGTCCAGAAACCCGCGAACATGACGAAGGCCATGGCCAGAACGGCCAGCACGCCCAGTGTCATGAGCAAGGTCCTGACACGCCGGGACGGCTGCCCCACTCTGATCCGTGACCCCGTCGGGCCTCCGCCGCGGTCCGGCATCTGGAAAGCCAAGGTGCGCACCTCGAAGTCGCTGTCGATTCCTTCAGGCCCCCATGTCGGTGGACCGTCAGTAAGGCTCCGTGATCGGGGAGCCTCATCTATGCAACTTACTCACGCTTTACTCGGTTCCCGATTCAGGTCACGAACGAGGCAGGATTGTGACCATGTCCAACACTCCCATGGCAGCGAGCCCCCTGACCCGGGCCGTACTCGAGATCGACGAGTACGCCTCCGGCCTCGGCTGGGACCAGCCCGCCCGCCTCTTCGCCCTCGTAGACACCGCACGGCTGCGTGCGCAGGAACCCGGCCTCGCCGCCCAGCTCGGCCTGGAGCACGAGCAGGAGACCACCGGTCTCACCCCCATCGAGCAGGACGAGATCCCCGCCGGCAAGCCGCTGGACGAGTTCCTCGGCACCATCGCCTGGCCCGACGCCGTGGTCGGCTGCGCGCTCACCGTGGAGCGGCTGATGCTGCCGCCGTCCGCGGAGGCGTCCGTCCCGGAAGGGCTCAGCGGCAAGAAGCTCACGCAGTGGGTCGCCGCCCACCCGGACCGTCAGGAGGTGCGGATGACGGTCGGTGTCCTGCGGGACGGCACCCGCGACTCGGCGGTGCGGCTGCGCGAGAAGGACGCGGCGACGGAGGTGCTGACGGGCGCGGGCCTCGTGCCGGGGCTCGCCGAGGCGCTGTCGGCGACGTTCGCGGACTGATCGGCGTACGGACGTGACTGGGGGGGGGCCCCCGGGGGGGGGGGGGCCCCCCCCCCAAAAATGAGGGG
>NZ_JBHXDQ010000102.1:0-25650 GCF_042725875.1 Streptomyces sp. NPDC127038
CCGGTGCATCAGGCCGTCGCCGTTGGATGAGGCGTGACCGTCGGTGGCGACGGCCATCGATGTACCGGCACGGCCCCGACGGCCCGCGGCCGACTGCGGGTGCGTCTTGGTGACGGTCACCCACCACGAGCACCTTTCAGCCCCGGCCAAGAAAGATTCAGCCCCAGCCGGGAAGACATTTCAGCCCCGGCCGGGAAAAAATCAGCCCCTCCGGCGTTTGAGGAGCGGGGGTCCGGGGGCGGAGCCCCTGGTGACGGGATGGGTAGGGGCGGAGGGGGCGAGAGAAAGTTGTGGGTGGGGCCGGGGCGGGCGGAAGGCTGGGTTCCGGGGGGTGGGGGCGCGCCGGGTGGGGAGTGGAAATCCCTCGGGGGTCCGGGGCTGTACAAGCCGCTACGCGCGTAGATATGCTCGTCTGGTGACCATGCCCACCTCTGCACCCGCCCTCGGCGACGTAACCGCGTCCGACAGCACGCTGCGCCGCTTCCTCCACGGGCTGCCCGGCGTCGACGCGGTCGGCCTGGAGGCACGCGCCGCTTCGCTCGGCACCCGTTCCATCAAGACCACCGCGAAGGCGTACGCCATCGACCTCGCCATCTCGATGGTCGACCTGACGACGCTGGAAGGCGCGGACACCCCGGGCAAGGTCCGGGCGCTCGGCGCCAAGGCCGTCCTCCCGGACCCGACCGACCGCACGGCGCCCACCACGGCGGCGGTCTGCGTCTATCCCGACATGGTGGCCGTCGCGAAGGAGGCCGTCGCCGGCTCCGGGGTGAAGGTCGCCTCGGTCGCGACCGCGTTCCCCGCCGGCCGCGCCGCCCTCGACGTGAAGCTGGCCGACGTGCGCGACGCCGTCGCCGCGGGCGCCGACGAGATCGACATGGTCATCGACCGCGGGGCGTTCCTCGCGGGCAGATACTTGAAGGTGTACGACGAGATCGTCGCCGTGAAGGAGGCCTCGGGCGCGGCCCGCCTGAAGGTCATCTTCGAGACCGGCGAGCTGTCGACGTACGACAACATCCGGCGCGCGAGCTGGCTCGGCATGCTGGCGGGGGCCGACTTCATCAAGACCTCCACCGGCAAGGTGGCCGTGAACGCGACCCCCGCGAACACGCTGCTGATGCTGGAGGCCGTCCGCGACTTCCGCGCCCAGACCGGCGTGCAGGTCGGCGTGAAGCCGGCCGGCGGCATCCGCACCACCAAGGACGCGATCAAGTTCCTGGTCCTGGTGAACGAGACCGCGGGCGCGGACTGGCTGGACAACCACTGGTTCCGCTTCGGCGCGTCCTCGCTCCTGAACGACCTGCTGATGCAGCGTCAGAAGCTGGCCACCGGCCGCTACTCCGGCCCCGACTACGTGACGGTGGACTGATCCACATGGCTTCCGCATTCGAATACGCACCGGCGCCCGAGTCCCGCTCCGTCGTCGACATCGCCCCCTCCTACGGCCTGTTCATCGACGGTGAGTTCACCGAGGCCGCCGAGGGCAAGGTCTTCAAGACCGTCTCCCCCTCCACCGAGGAGGTCCTCTCCGAGATCGCCCAGGCGGGCGAGGCGGACGTCGACCGCGCGGTGAAGGCCGCCCGCAAGGCCTTCGTGAAGTGGTCCGCGCTGCCGGGCTCCGAGCGCGCCAAGTACCTCTTCCGCATCGCGCGGATCATCCAGGAGCGCAGCCGCGAGCTGGCGGTCCTGGAGACGCTGGACAACGGCAAGCCGATCAAGGAGACCCGCGACGCCGACCTCCCGCTGGTCGCCGCGCACTTCTTCTACTACGCGGGCTGGGCCGACAAGCTCGACCACGCCGGCTTCGGCGCGAACCCGCGTCCGCTGGGCGTCGCCGGCCAGGTCATCCCCTGGAACTTCCCGCTGCTGATGCTGGCGTGGAAGATCGCCCCGGCGCTCGCGACCGGCAACACGGTCGTCCTGAAGCCCGCCGAGACCACGCCCCTGACGGCGCTGTTCTTCGCGGACATCTGCCGCCAGGCGGGCCTGCCCAGGGGTGTCGTCAACATCCTTCCCGGGTACGGCGACGCGGGCGCGGCCCTGGTCGAGCACCCGGACGTGGACAAGGTGGCCTTCACCGGTTCCACCGCCGTCGGCAAGGCGATCGCCCGCCAGGTCGCGGGTTCGCACAAGAAGGTCACGCTCGAACTGGGCGGCAAGGGCGCGAACATCGTGTTCGACGACGCCCCGATCGACCAGGCCGTCGAGGGCATCGTCAGCGGCATCTTCTTCAACCAGGGCCAGGTCTGCTGCGCGGGTTCGCGGCTGCTGGTCCAGGAGTCGATCCAGGACGAGCTGCTCGACTCGCTCAAGCGCCGGCTGTCGACGCTGCGCCTCGGCGACCCGCTGGACAAGAACACGGACATCGGCGCGATCAACTCCGCCGAGCAGCTCTCCCGTATCACCGCGCTGGTCGAGCAGGGCGAGGCCGAGGGTGCCGAGCGCTGGTCCCCGGCCTGCGAACTCCCGTCCGCCGGCTACTGGTTCGCCCCGACGCTGTTCACGAACGTCACCCAGGCGCACACCATCGCCCGGGACGAGATCTTCGGTCCGGTGCTGTCCGTCCTCACGTTCCGCACCCCGGACGAGGCGGTCGCCAAGGCCAACAACTCCCCGTACGGCCTCTCGGCGGGCATCTGGAGCGAGAAGGGCTCCCGGATCCTCGCCGTGGCGAACAAGCTGCGCGCGGGTGTCGTCTGGTCCAACACGTTCAACAAGTTCGACCCGACCTCGCCGTTCGGCGGGTACAAGGAGTCGGGCTTCGGCCGCGAGGGCGGCCGGCACGGTCTGGAGGCGTACCTCGCCCCGTCGAGCCCGGAGGGCGAGCGATAAATGAGTGCAGCCGAGAAGTCCGAGCAGCAGCGTCTGAGCGTCTTCAAGACTTACAAGCTGTACGTGGGCGGCAAGTTCCCGCGTTCCGAGAGCGGCCGGGTGTACGAAGTGACCGACGCAAAGGGCAAGTGGCTGGCGAACGCCCCGCAGTCGAGCCGCAAGGACGCCCGTGACGCGGTCGTCGCCGCGCGCAAGGCGTTCGGCGGCTGGTCCGGCGCGACCGCGTACAACCGCGGCCAGGTCCTGTACCGCGTCGCCGAGATGCTGGAGGGCCGCAAGGACCAGTTCGTCCGCGAGGTGGCCGACGCGGAGGGCCTGTCGAAGGCGAAGGCGGCGGCCGTCGTCGACGCGGCGATCGACCGCTGGGTCTGGTACGCGGGCTGGACCGACAAGATCGCCCAGGTCGTGGGCGGTGGCAACCCGGTCGCGGGCCCGTACTTCAACCTCTCCTCCCCCGAGCCGACGGGCGTGGTGACGGTCCTGGCGCCCCAGGAGTCGTCCTTCCTCGGGCTGGTGTCCGTGATCGCCCCGGTGATCGCCACCGGCAACACGGTGATCGTGATCGCCAGCGAGAAGGCCCCGCTCCCGGCGCTGTCGCTGGGCGAGGTGCTGGCCACCTCCGACGTGCCCGGCGGTGTCGTGAACATCCTGTCCGGCCGGACCGCGGAGATCGCGGCCCCGCTGGCGGCGCACCAGGACGTCAACGCCATCGACCTGGCGGGCGCGGACGAGGTGCTGGCGAAGGAGCTGGAGATCGCCGCGGCGGACAATCTGAAGCGCGTGGTCCGTCCACAGGCTGTGGATTACTTCCGGGCTCCCGGGACCGGGCGGCTGACGGCCTTCCTGGAGACGAAGACGGTCTGGCACCCGACGGGCTCGCTGGGCGCCGGGGGCTCGTCGTACTGAGCCCCCGGCCCGCCCGCCGTGGCGCCGACGCCCCAAGACGCCGGGGCCCCGATCCGTGTCCCCGGGGCCCCGCGACACGAGAGAGCCGCGCTTCCCCTCCGTCCAGGGGGAGCGCGGCTCTCTCATGCCCGGGCGCCTTCGGCCCGTGCGCGAGGTTCAGTGAAGGAGCCCGGTCACCTGACCGAGCACCGGGATCCCGCCGATCGACTGCGCCTCCGCCACCGGCCCGGTGAGCGCCTTGGAGGACAGCGGCTTGAAGTCGGCGAGCTGGGTGCCGACGCCGTTGTCGAGCGGGTCGACTCCCGTGCCGGCCAGCGGGTTGGGCTTGAGGCCCTCCACGGGGCCCGTGACGTACCCAACGGTCCCGTTCAGCGCGGACAGTCCCGCCAGCGGGTCGACGTTGCCGAGGGAGGCGGGCCGGGAGCGCAGGGCGTCCACGGCGGGGGCCGAGTCCGCGAAGGCCGGGGTCGCCGCGGCCGCGCCTGCGGCGGCCACGCCGACCGCCGCGGCGATCCGCACGGTCGTACGGGCCAGGCTGTTCCGCTGGGCTGCGTGTCGCGCCATCAGGTTTTCCTCTTCGGCTAGCGGGTCGAACGTCGTGGGACGTGGAGCGGAGTGCGATGGGTGCGACACGCACAGTAGTTGACCCGGATCGCGCCCGGGCGATCCCGGCCGCGGATTCGCCCCTGCGGGGCAACAGGCATATCAGCGCCACTCGTCACCCCCGAACGGCTCGTCACCCCCGGGCGACTCGTCGCGTCCGAGCGTCTCGTCACATCCGTCCGGCATCCGTCCTCCTGGACGGCCGAGCCGGGGATAATGGGGAGGGACCGCGCCGACGCGCGGTCCGCCGGACCTGTCACAGAAGGTACAGACCATTGGGTTCCCCTCTCCCGATACCCGCCCGCGTGGTGCTGCTCTGCGGCCCCTCCGGCTCCGGGAAGTCCCTTCTCGCCGCCGCCTCCGGGCTCCCCGTGCTCCGCCTCGACGACTTCTACAAGGAGGCCGGCGACCCGACCCTCCCCCGGGTCGAGGGCAGCGCGGACATCGACTGGGACCACCCGCTGTCGTGGGACGCGGACACCGCCGTCGCCGCGATCGGGGAACTGTGCCGTACGGGTCGTACGACCGTCCCCGTCTACGACATCTCGCTGAGCGCCCGCACCGGGGCCGAGGGGCTCGGCATCGACGGGGCGCCGCTGTTCATCGCGGAGGGGATCTTCGCCGCCGAGATCGTCGAACGCTGCCGCGAACTCGGCTTCCTCGCCGACGCGTTGTGCCTGTCCCGGGGCGCGGTCACCACGTTCCGGCGCCGTTTCGTACGGGATCTGAGGGAGGGCCGCAAGTCGGTGCCCTTCCTGCTGCGGCGCGGCTGGCGCCTGATGCGCTCCGAGCGTTCCATCGTGGCGCGCCAGGCGGCTCTGGGCGCCCACCCCTGCGACCGGGACGAGGCGCTCGACCGGCTGGCGGCGGCCTCGGCCGCACGGCCCGTGTCCGCCCCCACGACGGCCGCGTAGCCCGGCAGTCGCGTAGCCCGGCACTCCAGCCGCACAGCACGGCACGCTGGCCGCGCGACGGCCGTGAAGCTCCGGCGGGGCCGTCTCCGGCTGCTCCCGGAACGCGAAGAAGGTCCAAGCGGACCCCCGACCGCCTGGACCTTCTTCTTTTCCCCGTGGTCCCCCGTGACACGGCCTGTTCCCCGTGACCCGTTTCCCCGTGACCCCGTCGGTGTCGGCTCCCCCCGGAACCGACGTCCCCGTTCACCGGCTCCCCCCGGAGCCGGCCCCCGTTCCCTCAGGCGACAAGCTCCCCGAAGGACTCCTCCTCGTCACGGCCGAAGCTGAGGACCTCGTCCTCGCGCATCCGGCGGAGCGACCGCCAGATGCTCGACTTCACCGTGCCGACACTGATGCCGAGGATCTCCGCGATCTCCGGGTCGGTGCGGCCCTCGTAGTAACGCAGGACCAGCATCGTGCGCTGGAGTTCGGGCAGCCGGGCGAGCGCCTGCCACAGGACCGCGCGCAGCTCGGTGCCGCGCATCGCGTCCGTGTCGCCGGCCGTCTCCGGCAGCTCCTCGGTCGGGTACTCGTTCAGCTTGCGGCGGCGCCACGCGCTGATGTGCAGGTTCGTCATGGTGCGGCGGAGGTAGCCCCCGACCGCGGCCTTGTCACTGATCCGGTCCCAGGCCCGGTACGTCGAGAACAGCGCGCTCTGCAGCAGGTCCTCGGCCTCGAAGCGGTCACCGGTCAGGTGGTAGGCGGTTGCGTACAGGGAGGCGCGGCGCTCCTGGACGTAGGCGGTGAAGGCCGCTTCGGCCTCCACGCTCACCGTCCCGGAACGACGCTCCCCCGAGCCCTCCCCGTACGCGGCTCCCCCGTGAGCCTTCCCCCCCGTCGTGCCCACGGCGGCCTGCGCCGTGGTGTTCTCCCCCGTGAAACCGTCAACCACCGTCATGTACGCGGTGTGCTGACGTCCGGTGCCACGAGCGCACCCCCGCTGGCTCACGACACCGGACTTCTCCGCCGTCCGGTTGACGTCGTGGAGCCGCGTGACAACTGCGCTAGTGCTGGTGCTGTGCAGCGTGTTCATCTCGCGCCCCCCGTCGTGGAGTCCCGGATCTTCGGTTCGTTCCGCCGTGCGTCCTTGCCTTGTGCCGAGAAGCTTGCCGGGCCCACTTCATGGCCGTGTCCGCCGACTGTCACAGACCTGTCACAGGGGTCCCTCCCGGGCGCGGCACAGCGCGATCACAGAGAAGAGCGGTACGACTACGCAGACGGCCCCTCGGGCCCCGCGCGCCGCCCGCGAGTGCCTCCGATGTGCCCGGGAGGCGAGTGGGAGCGCTCCAACAGTCGATACCCGGGCCGGACATGGGCCAGAATGACGTTCGTGCCTTCCCTGTTGCTGATCGAGGACGACGACGCCATCCGGACGGCCCTGGAGCTCTCTTTGACGCGCCAGGGACACCGGGTGGCCACCGCTGCCACCGGCGAGGACGGTCTGAAGCTGCTCCGCGAGCAGCGACCGGATCTGATCGTGCTGGATGTGATGCTGCCCGGCATCGACGGTTTCGAGGTGTGCCGGCGCATCCGGCGTACCGACCAGCTGCCGATCATCCTGCTGACCGCGCGCAGTGACGACATCGACGTCGTGGTCGGACTGGAGTCCGGTGCCGACGACTACGTCGTCAAGCCCGTGCAGGGCCGGGTGCTCGACGCCCGGATCCGTGCCGTGCTGCGCCGCGGCGAGCGGGAGGCGAACGACTCGGCGTCGTTCGGCTCGCTGGTCATCGACCGTGCCGCGATGACGGTCACGAAGAACGGCGAGGACCTGCAACTGACGCCCACCGAGCTGCGGTTGCTCCTGGAGCTGAGCCGCAGGCCCGGACAGGCGCTGTCCCGGCAGCAGTTGCTGCGTCTGGTGTGGGAGCACGACTACCTGGGCGACTCGCGCCTGGTCGACGCGTGTGTGCAGCGGCTGCGCGCCAAGGTGGAGGACGTGCCGTCCTCGCCCACTCTGATCCGTACCGTGCGCGGCGTCGGCTATCGGCTGGACAACCCTCAGTGACCAAACCGCAGGACAAGCTCCGCGGCTGGGCCGCGGCGCGCAAGGCGTTGCTGTCCGGTCTGCGTTTCACCAGTCTTCGGCTGCGTCTGGTCGTGGTGTTCGGGCTCGTGGCCCTCACGGCCGCGGTGTCCGCGTCGGGCATCGCGTACTGGCTCAACCGCGAGGCCGTGCTGACCCGTACCCAGGACGCGGTGCTGCGTGACTTCCAGCAGGAGATGCGCAACCACGCGAGCATGCTGCCCGTGCACCCGGCGCAGGACGAACTCCAGCGCACGGCGGGGCAGATGGCGAACAGCAGCCAGCGCTTCAGCGTGCTGCTGACCGCCGAGGACGTCGACGGCAAGATGATCACCGGGAAATCGGAGCTGGACACCTTCACGCTGGAGGACGTGCCCAAGTCCCTCCGCAACGCGGTGAACAAGCAGCAGCCGCTGACCTCGACCAACACGTCGGCGTACCACCTGTACTGGCAGCGGATCACCGAGCACGACAAGTCGTACCTGGTGGGCGGGGCCCGGGTGATCGACGGCAGCACGACCGGCTACATGCTCAAGTCCCTGGAGCCGGAGGCCAAGGACCTCAACTCCCTGGCCTGGTCGCTGGGGATCGCGACCGGGCTGGCGCTGATCGGGTCGGCGCTGCTCGCGCAGGCCGCCGCGACCACGGTCCTCAAGCCGGTCCACCGTCTCGGCATCGCGGCCCGCCGGCTCGGCGAGGGCAAGCTGGACACCCGGCTCCGGGTCTCCGGCACGGACGAACTCGCCGATCTGTCACGGACGTTCAACCGGACCGCGGAGGCGCTGGAGAAACGCGTGGCGGACATGAGCGCGCGGGACGAGGCGTCCCGCCGGTTCGTCGCCGACATGTCCCACGAACTGCGGACACCGCTCACGGCGATCACCGCCGTCACCGAGATCCTCGAAGAGGAGCTGGACGCGGAGACCGGCAGCGTCGACCCGATGATCGAGCCGGCCGTACGGCTGGTCGTGAGCGAGACCCGGCGGCTCGGCGACCTCGTGGAGAACCTGATGGAGGTGACCCGGTTCGACGCGGGCACCGCCCGGCTCATCCTCGACGACGTGGACATCACGGACCAGATCACCGCGTGCATCGACGCGCGAGCCTGGCTGGACGCCGTCGACCTGGACGCCGAACGCGGCATGACGGCGCGGCTCGACCCGCGCCGCCTCGACGTGATCCTGGCGAACCTGATCGGCAACGCGCTCAAGCACGGCGGTTCACCGGTGCGGGTGTCGGTGCGGGTGGACGGCGGGGAACTGGTCATCGAGGTACGGGACCACGGTCCCGGCATCCCCGAGGACGTCCTGCCGCACGTCTTCGACCGGTTCTACAAGGCCAGCGCGTCCCGCCCGCGGTCCGAGGGCAGCGGTCTGGGCCTGTCCATCGCCCTGGAGAACGCGCACATCCACGGAGGCGAGATCACCGCGGCGAACTCACCCGAGGGCGGGGCCGTGTTCACGCTGCGCCTGCCCCAGGACGCGTCGGAACTGCTCGCCGACGACCCGCGGGGCCGTGACGGCTCGGCGCAGGCGAACGGCACGGAAGGCACCGCCGGATGACCACCGCACACCCCACCGGTCCCCGGACGGGTCCCGCCTCCCGCCGAAGGGTGCTGCCCTGGCTGGCCGTTCTGCTGCTCGCCGCGCTGCTCACGGGGTGCGGCATCCGTCCCACCCAGGTGCCGACCGACTTCGGTCCGGCGCCGTCACGGGTGCCCTGCGCGCTCTCCGGCCCCGACATCACCACCGAGGCCTCGCACGGGGTGCCGGTGCAGGTCTTCCTGCTCTGCTCGGAGCAGCTGGTGACGGTCGACCGGTCGGTGCGCATCGCGGACGGCACGGCGGAGGCGGCGCGCCGGGTCCTGGTGGCCCAGGCGCTGCTGGACGAGCTCGCCGAGGCGCCGTCGACGCCCGAGGAGCAGGCCGGGTACACGACGGACGTGCGCGGCGGGATGACGGTCAGCGGGCCCCGGGACGGGGATCCCGAGGACACGCTCCGGCTGAGCACCCCGCCGCAGGACCTCACCCGCACCGCGCTCGCCCAGATCGTGTGCACCTTCTCGGACTCGGCGGCCGCGCGGGACGACGGCAGTGTCGTCCTGGGCGGTCCCGCGCCCTCCGGCCTGCGCAGTTACGAGTGCACCCCGGAGATGCGGGCCGCGCCGGGCGACACGGCCCCGGCGTCGACGACTGTCCGGGGTTCGTAACGCCACGGGGCCGAAACGCTTCGCAGCGGAACCGATCGTGCCGGACCCCGCGTCTTGGGGGGCGTGCAGCGTCAAGGTTCAGAGGACGGCAGCGCCGTCACCCGCGTCCGTGTGGCAGGAGGTGTCCTCCTCGTCGCACATCTGGCGCTCGTCGCCTGGATCACGCTGCGTCCGCTGGACGTCCCCTGGGTGAGTGCCGCCAATCTGCGGCCCTTCGCGGGCATCAGAGCCGACCTTGCACTGGGCCCGGAGGTGGCCGCGCGGCGCATCGCCGCGGGCCTCGGGCTGCTGGCCCCGCTCGGCGTGCTGCTCCCGATGGCGGGAGGCAGGCTCTGCGTCTCCCCGCTCGGCTCGCTGCTGCGCACGACCGCGGCCGGTGTGCTGCTCTCGCTGGGCATAGAACTGCTCCAGACCGGGGTGCCGGGCCAGGTCGTGGACATCGACTCGATCATCCTGAACACCGTCGGCGTGGCCCTCGCGCATCTCGCGATCGTGCCCGCCGCCCGGGCCCGGCTGCGCCGCAGGGCCGAGACGCGGCGCCGCGCGGCCGTCCTCCCGGAGGACCCGGCTCAGGGTAGGACCCCGACGATTCCCAGGGTCGGGATCGCTCCCTGGAGCGAGGTCTCGCGCACGTCGTCCTCGTAACGTCGAAGACACCGGTGAAGGCACCGGTGAGAACGACGGAGCCGGCCCCGCCGGCACTCGACGACGGTTCGCGAAGGAGCCACCATGACCGCCCTTGCCCGCCCCACGAACGGCCGCATGATCGGCGGAGTCTGTGCTGCGCTGGCACGGCGCTTCGGCACCTCGGCGACGACGATGCGTGTCGTCTTCGTCCTGTCCTGCCTGCTCCCCGGCCCGCAGTGCCTGCTCTACATAGCGCTGTGGATCCTCTTCCCGTCCGAGGACAAGGTCGTCCGCGACGCCTGGTGACCTTGGGCGGGAACCCGGCGGAGGACCGCTGGGCACACGACGAACGCCGGTGGGGCGCACCCGCGAAGGGTGCGCCCCACCGGCGTTCGTGCGGCCGGAGGCCGGCGCGGAGGGACCGCGCGTGAACCGGCCCGCGTACGGCCGAAGAGCCCCGGGCTCGGACAGGCGGGGAGCTCTCCGCCCGCAGGGGAGCGCGGGCGGGCGCGTCAGCCCAGCGGGATCCCGTTGACCGGCAGGCCGTGCGTGGGCAGACCCTGGAGCGGCAGGCCTCCGAGCAGTCCGGCCACGGGCGCGGCGGGCCCGTCGGCGAGCAGACGCGTGGCGGCGGGCTTCGCGGCGGCCACTCCCGCGCCGAGGGCGCTCTGGCCCTGGGCGAGCGTCTGACCGGCACCGGGCAGCACGGAGGCGACGTTCTCGGCGGGCAGCGTCCTGGTGACGGTGTCCAGCGCCGAGGAGGCGTCCGGCACGGCCGGGGCGGCGTTCGCGGCACCCGCGCCGACGGCGGCGAATGCGGCGCCGAGAGCGGCGACACCGAGAGTCTTGGCAGCAGACTGCTTCATCGTGAATGCGTCCTTGGGGTGGGTGAGACGGGTATGTGAGCGGTCCAGAACCGTAAACACGTGATCCCGCCGTCCGCAAACACGGAAAAGCGGCCGAGTCATGGAGGAGAAGTGAAGACCCGGCCGCTTTCCCTGTGCGCCGATCAGCCCTTTTGTTCCACGGAACCGCTGGTGGAGGCGGTCTGCTGGAACAGCCATTCGGACTTCAATTCTGCATATCCGGGCTTGATGACGTCATTGATCATGGCCAGTCGTTCATCGAAAGGAATGAACGCCGACTTCATAGCATTGACAGAAAACCATTGCATGTCGTCGAGCGAGTAACCGAACGCCTCGACCAGGTGCTCGAATTCACGACTCATGCTCGTCCCCGACATGAGACGGTTGTCCGTATTGACGGTGGCGCGGAAATGCAGACGCCGCAGCAGACCGATGGGGTGGGCCGCGTACGAGTCCGCGGCGCCGGTCTGGAGGTTCGAGCTCGGGCACAGCTCCAGCGGGATGCGCTTGTCGCGGACGTACGAGGCGAGGCGCCCGAGCTCGACCGTGCCGTCCTCGCGGACCTGGATGTCGTCGATGATGCGGACGCCGTGCCCGAGCCGGTCGGCGCCGCACCACTGGAGGGCCTGCCAGATGGACGGCAGGCCGAACGCCTCGCCGGCGTGGATCGTGAAGTGGTTGTTCTCGCGCTTGAGGTACTCGAAGGCGTCGAGGTGCCGGGTGGGCGGGAAGCCGGCCTCGGCGCCCGCGATGTCGAAGCCGACGACGCCCGAGTCGCGGTAGCGGTTGGCGAGTTCGGCGATCTCCAGGGCGCGGGCCGCGTGCCGCATGGCGGTCAGCAGGGCGCCGACCCGGATCCGGTGGCCGTTCTCCCGGGCCAGCCGTTCCCCTTCCCTGAAGCCCTCGTTGACGGCCTCGACGACCTCTTCGAGGCTGAGCCCGCCCTCCAGGTGCTGTTCGGGCGCGTACCGCACCTCGGCGTAGACGACCCCGTCCTCGGCGAGGTCCTCGGCGCACTCGGCGGCGACCCGCACCAGCGCCTCGCGGGTCTGCATGACGGCGCAGGTGTGGGCGAACGTCTCCAGATACCGCTCCAGCGAACCGGAGTCGGCCGCCTCGCGGAACCAGATCCCGAGCTTGCCCGGATCGGTCTCGGGGAGGCCGGAGTAGCCGGTGTCGCGGGCGAGTTCGACGATCGTGCCGGGGCGCAGGCCCCCGTCGAGGTGATCGTGCAGCAGGACCTTGGGCGCCCGGCGGATCTGCTCCGAGCTCGGGGTGTTCCGGATCTGGCTCGTCATTTCGGCACTGTAGCCCCTACGCGCGTAGATCTCCGGTTGTACGCATCCGCCGATATGTAACGGTGACCGTGCGGACGGGTGGCGTACACCCTGGCTTCTGACACTGTTCTGTCATGGCACAGCAAGCGACGGCGGTTCGCAGGGCCCGGCTGGGGAGGGCGATCGGCCCGGAGCCGACGGCGGTCAGCGGAGTTGTTCTGCTGCTGCCGGGCGGCGAGGAGAGCTCGTCCCGAAGACCCTCACCCATGATGGCGGCCGCCTCCGTGCGCGCGCTCGGGCGCAGGCTGACCCGCGCCGGACGCGCCGAGGGCCTGGTCGGCCACGTGGTGCACTACCGGGTCCGCGGCTGGAACGGAAGCGAGGCCCATCTCGCGGCCGACGCCTCCTGGGCCGCGGACGAGATCGTCCGCCGCTACGGCGACGTGCCCGTGTGCCTGGCCGGCGTCGACATGGGCGGCCGGGCGGCGCTGCGCGCGGGCGGGCACCCCGCCGTCAACTCCGTGCTGGCCCTGGCACCCTGGCTGCCCGAGGACGACGTCGCCGCGCCACCCGAACCGGTGAAACAGCTGGGGGGACGGCGGGTGCTGATCGTGCACGGCACCAACGACGCTCGCACCGACCCGGAGTTGTCGTTCCGGCTCGCTTCCCGCGCGAAGAAGGCCAACCGGGGCATCTGCCGCTTCGAGGTCCACTCGGACGGGCACGCGCTGCACCAGCACCGGCACGAAGTCCTCGCCCTCGCCGAGGACTTCGTCCTGGGATCGCTGTTCGGGCACTCCTACTCCCGCCCGGTCGAGGACGCCTTCGCCGCGCCGCCGCCGCTCGGCCTGCGGATGCCGCTCGCGGCGGGCTTCGGGCAGTCGCTGCGCCGCTAGGGTCTGTCTGGCGATTCGCGTCCGCCCGGCGTACGGGCCCGGTCACTCGGGCAGCAGGCGGCCCCGGCGGGAGAGCAGGAACTTCTTGAAGGCGGCCACCGGCGGGGTGTCCGGGTGGCCGTCGAGCCAGGCGACGCCGATCTCGCGCACCGCGCGCGGTGCGGTGACCGTCAGTTCGACGACTCCCGGACGGGCGACCGCCGGTGGCGGCAGCAGGGCGACTCCGAGGCCGGCCGCGACCAGACCCCGGAGCGTCTCCGCCTCCTCCCCCTCGAAGGCGATACGCGGCCGGAAGCCCGCCTCCTGGCACAGGTCGTCGGTGATCCGGCGCATCCCGTAGCCGGGTTCCAGGGTCACGAAGGTCTCGTCGGCCGCTTCGGCGAGGCGCACCCGCTTGCGCCCCGCGAGCGGATGGTCGGCGGGCACGACCAGCCGGAGCTTCTGCTCGTCGAGCCGGCGGCCCACCAGATCGGGCGCGTCCGGCACGGGCGAGGTCAGACACAGGTCGAGCTCCCCCGACCGCAGCCCCTCCAGCATCGCCTCGCCGTAGTTCTGCACGAGACTGAAGCGGACGCCCGGGTGATCGGCGCGGAACGCGCGGATCAGCCCCGGTACGGTCTCCGAGCCCATCGTGTGCAGAAAGCCGAACGCGACCTTGCCGGTGGCCGGGTCGGCGTCCGCGCGCACCTGCTCGGCGGCCCGCTCGACCTCGGCGAGGGCCCGCTCCACGGAGGCGAGGAAGGCACGGCCGGCGGGGGTCAGCGACACGGTCCGGCCGTGGCGCGCGAACAGGTCGACGCCCAGGTCCTGTTCGAGCCGGACCATGGCCCTGGACAGGGTCGACTGCGGGACCCCCATCTGCTCCGCGGCCCGGGTCACGTGCTCGGTGCGAGCGACACCGGCGAAGTACGCCAGGCGCGGCGCGAGCAGCCGCGCGAGGTGCGCGCTGTCTTCTGTGTCACTGAACGGTGACAGGCGAGCCTGTGACCTCTGTTGATGCGCCATGGGAACGATTATGGCGATTCCATGCATTGGACGGATGAACGGCGGCTCCCTACGTTCGAGGTATGCCTTCCGCCAGTACCGGGGCGCCCGTCACCACGGGCGCCGCCGCCTCCGTTCCCGCCACCGCCACCGCCGCCCCCACCGCCGACTCCGGCCAGGCCGCCGCCGACTCCCGTATGACCCCCGGCGGGCCCGGCTACCGCCGGATGAGCTTCGCGCTCTTCCTCGCCGGTGTCGCGACCTTCGCGCTCCTCTACTCCACCCAGGCCCTGCTCCCGCTGGTCTCCGCGGACTTCGGGGCGAGCGCCGGCGAGGCGAGCTGGACGGTGTCGGCCGCGACGGGCGGGCTCGCGCTGTTCGTCCTGCCGATGAGCGCCCTGTCGGAGCGCTTCGGACGGCGTACGTTGATGACGGCGTCCCTGGCGGTGGCGGTCACCGTCGGTCTGCTGGTCCCCTTCGCGCCGTCGATCGGGGCGCTGGTGGCCCTGCGGGCGGTCCAGGGCGCGGCGCTCGCGGGACTCCCCGCGTCGGCGACGGCGTACCTGGCGGAGGAGGTCCGCCCCAAGGCGCTGATCACCGCGATCGGGCTGTTCGTCGCCGGCAACAGCGTCGGCGGGATGAGCGGCCGGATCATCACCGGCTGGGTGGCGCAGGAGTGGGGCTGGCGGGTGGCCGTCGGCACGATCGGGCTGATCGCCGTGGGCTGCGCGGTGGCCTTCCGGCTGCTGCTCCCGGCGCCGCGGCACTTCACGCGGGGCTCGCTGCGGCCCCGGGTGCTGGCCCGCACCGTGCGCGGCCATCTGGCGAACCCGCTGCTGTGCCGTCTGTACGCGATCGGCGCGCTGTTCATGATGGTGTTCGGCGGGGTCTACACGGTGATCGGCTACCGCCTCGCCGAGGCGCCGTTCTCGCTCCCGCAGGTCCTCGTCGGCTCGGTCTTCCTGGTCTATCTCGTCGGTACGGTGTCGGCGTCCACGGCGGGCCGGCTGGCCGGGCGCCTGGGCCGCCGCGGCTCCCTCTACCTCGCGGGCGCCACCACGACCGCGGGCCTGCTCCTGTCGCTCGCCGGCTCGCTGGCGCTGGTGCTGCTCGGCCTGGTCCTGATCACCGCGGGCTTCTTCGCGGGCCACGCGGTCGCGTCGTCCTCGGTGAGCCACACCGCCAAGGAGGGACGGGCCCAGGCCTCGGCGCTCTACCAGTCCGCGTACTACATCGGCTCCAGCGCCGGCAGCACGCTCGGCGCGGTCGCCTTCCACGCGGGGGGCTGGGCGGGCACGGTGGCCATGGGGCTGTTCGCGGTCCTGGGAGTCGTCTCGATCACCCTGTTCGGCTCCCGAGCGGCCCGCACCGCCGCACGCGGGGTGCCGGCGCCCGCGCCCGCCCACTGAGTCCCCTCCCGGCCACCGGAGGCTCAAACCTCCGGGACACCCCTGTGACCTGCCGGTATGTCCGCTCCGCACGCCATTGTCAGTGGGCTGCGGTAGCTTCCGAAGTGCCGGCGCGACGACGCGCGGAACGGAATCAGCCACAGGGGTGGGTTGGCCATGAGCGAGGGCACGGCGACTGCGGAGGACCTGGACGTCCGGCTGGAGAGGCACCGGGTCGAGCTGACCGGGTACTGCTACCGGATGCTCGGCTCGTCCTTCGAGGCCGAGGACGCGGTGCAGGACACCCTGGTCCGCGCCTGGCGCAGCTACGACAAGTTCGAGGGCCGCTCCTCGATGCGGTCGTGGCTCTACCGGATCGCCACGAACGTCTGTCTCGACATGCTCAACGCGGGCAACCGGAGGGCTCGTCCGATGGATCTCTCGGGCCCCTCGCCGCTCGCCCAGGCCGCGCTCACCCCGCGCCCGGACAACACCTGGCTGGAGCCGGTGCCCGACGCGCGCGTGCTGCCGGCGACCGGTGACCCGGCGGAGGCCGCGGTCGCCAAGGAGTCGGTGCGCCTGGCCTTCATGGCGGCCCTCCAGAAGCTGCCGCCGAAGCAGCGCGCGGTGCTCATCCTGCGCGAGGTCCTCGCCTGGCGGGCGAGCGAGGTGGCGGAGCTGCTGGGCACGACGGTCGCCTCGGTCAACAGCGCGCTCCAGCGGGCGCGGGCCACCCTCGCCGAGAGCGAGGGGGCGGGCGCGGACGCCGCCACCTCAGACCCGCTGGACGAGGAGCAGCAGAAGCTCCTGGAGCGCTATGTGACGGCGTTCGAGGGGTACGACATGACGGCCCTGACGGCGCTCCTCCACGAGGACGCGATCATGACGATGCCGCCGTTCGACCTGTGGCTGCGCGGCACGGAGGACATCACCGGCTTCATGACCACGCTGGGCGCCGCCTGCGCCGGCTCGCGTCTGATCCCGGTCGAGGTGAACGGCCTGCCCGGCTTCGCCCAGTACAAGCCGGACGAGGAGGCGGGCGGCCACACCCCCTGGTCGGTACAGGTGCTGGAGATCTCAGAGGGCCGCGTCTCCGGGTTCCACTTCTTCCTGGACACGGCACGCTGGTTCCCGCTCTTCGGCCTCCCCCTCCACCTCGACGGCCCCGGGGCTCCGGGCGACGGGGCGGCCGGCGGGACCGGAGCCGTGGCAGGTCTCGAAGCGGAGACCGACGAGATCGAGTAGGGCGCTCAGCGCGGGGTCGGGGCCGTGCAGGCGTATGCGGCCTCCGGCCCGGCGGGCCGCCAGTTCCATGCGTGCCAGTGTGTCGACGGCGGTGAGTCCCGGCGGCCCGAGGTTCTCGACGTCGCAGACCACGACCCCGGCCCCGGTCGTCCCGAGGAGCGCCCTGACGGCCTCGCAGAGCCGGGGCGCCTCACCCGGGGCGAGCAGTCCTCGCAGCACGAGTACGGCCGGTTTCACGGAGTCCACGGTCAGTAGACCGGCCCGGGGCCCCGAACTCATCGCGGACGGCCCCGAAGATCACATTGACCGGCGCCCGCTCCTCCCCGTTGGGTTGGGTGCATGCCCCATGAACCGGTTCCGCCCGCGATACCCGACGGCCCCCTCCGCTCCGAGGGGGTGCCGTGCAGGGGGTGCTGAGCGGCTTCGCGGTCATCGCCGTCGTCATCGGCGTCGGGTACGTGCTCGGCAGGGGCGGTCATCTCGGGGAGCACGGCCGCGAGGTGCTGACCAGACTCGCGTTCCACGTGGCGTCCCCGGCCCTGCTGTTCACCATGCTCGCGCGCGCCGACCTGTCGGTGATCTTCTCCGCCCGACTCCTGGTCACGGCGATGAGCACGGCCGCGGTGGCGGGCGTCTTCGTCGCGGTGGGTGCCCTACGGGGCTGGGGCGTGGGCCGGACGACGATCGGCGCGCTGTGCTCCAGCTATGTGAACTCCGGCAACCTGGGCATCCCGATCGCCGTGTACGTCCTGGGCGACGCCTCGCTGGTGGCGCCCGTGCTGCTGTTCCAGCTGATCGGCGTGACGCCCGTCGCGCTGACGGTCCTCGACCTGTGGGGCCAGGGCGCCGAGGGGTCGCTGTGGCGCCGGCTGCTCACCCCCCTGCGCAATCCGATCGCGGTCGGCTCGCTCGCCGGGGTCCTCGTCTCGGCGAGCGGCCTGAGCATCCCGGGCCCGGTCCTCGACCCGCTCACGCTGATCGGCAACATGTCGGTCCCCGCCGTCCTGCTCGCCTTCGGCATCTCCCTGTGCGGCAGCACGATGCCGGGCCGGGGCCCCGACCGGGTCCCGGTGCTCCTGTCGGTCGCGCTGAAGTCGGTGGGCCAGCCGGTGGCGGCCTGGGCGATGGCCTCGGGCGTCTTCGGCCTGCACGGCGCCCAGCTGCTCGACGTCGTGGTGACCTCCGCCCTCCCGGCCGCCCAGAACCTCTTCACCTACGCCTCCAGCTACGGCGTGGGCGAGCGCCTGGCCCGGGACTCGATCCTGCTGTCGACGGTGGCCTCGGTGCCGGTGCTCGTCGTGGTGGCGGCGCTCCTCGGCTGACATGCCGAACGGGACCGGTGGAGGTCCACCGGTCCCGTTCGTCCGATTGAGGAGACCGCGGATCAGGCGATGCGGTCCAGCACGATCGGGCCGGCCTTGAAGTCCGTGCCGGCCGCGCCGATGTCGTACGAGCCCTCGACCGCCTGGAGCGCGTAGTCGAAGCGGTCCGGGGTGTCCGTGTGGAGGGTCAGCAGGGGCTGGCCCGCGGTGACCGTGTCGCCCGGCTTGGCGTGCAGCTCGACGCCCGCGCCGGCCTGCACCGGGTCCTCCTTGCGGGCGCGTCCGGCACCCAGACGCCAGGCGGCGATACCGATGTCGTACGCGTCGAGGCGGGTCAGCACGCCGGAGGCGGGCGCGGTCACGACGTGCTGCTCGCGGGCGACGGGCAGCGCGGCGTCGGGGTCACCGCCCTGGGCGGCGATCATGCGGCGCCAGACGTCCATCGCGGAGCCGTCGGCGAGCGCCTTCGCCGGGTCGGCGTCCTTGATGCCGGCCGCGTCGAGCATCTCGCGGGCCAGGGCGACGGTCAGCTCGACGACGTCGGCGGGTCCGCCGCCGGCGAGGACCTCGACGGACTCGCGGACCTCCAGGGCGTTGCCCGCGGTCAGGCCGAGCGGGGTGGACATGTCGGTGAGGAGCGCGACCGTCCGCACCCCGTGGTCGGTGCCGAGGCCCACCATGGTGGAGGCCAGCTCGCGGGCGTCCTCGATGGTCTTCATGAAGGCGCCGGTGCCGACCTTCACGTCCAGGACCAGCGAGCCGGTGCCCTCGGCGATCTTCTTGGACATGATCGAGGAGGCGATGAGCGGGATGGCCTCGACCGTGCCGGTGACGTCGCGGAGCGCGTAGAGCTTCTTGTCGGCCGGGGCGAGGCCGTCGCCGGCCGCGCAGATGACCGCGCCGGTGGTGTCGAGGACGTGCAGCATCTCCTCGTTGGACAGCAGCGCGCGCCAGCCCGGGATGGACTCCAGCTTGTCCAGGGTGCCGCCGGTGTGGCCGAGGCCGCGCCCGGACAGCTGGGGCACGGCCGCGCCGCAGGCGGCGACGAGCGGGGCCAGCGGGAGGGTGATCTTGTCGCCGACGCCGCCCGTGGAGTGCTTGTCGGCGGTCGGGCGGGACAGGGAGGAGAACTCCATCCGCTCGCCCGAGGCGATCATCGCGGCCGTCCAGCGGGCGATCTCACGGCGGTTCATGCCGTTGAGCAGGATCGCCATGTTGAGGGCGGCCATCTGGTAGTCGGCGACCTCGCCGCGGGTGTACGCGTCGATGACCCAGTCGATCTGCGCGTCGCTGAGCTCGGCACGGTCCCGCTTGGTGCGGATGACGGAGACGGCGTCCATGGCCATGGCGTTCCTTCCGAAAGATGAGCGGCCCCTCCCCGGCGTCAGCCGGTCGGAGGGGCCGCGGGGCATTACTTGGTGAGATGGCCCGGCCCGAAGGCCTGCGGGAGCATCTCGGCGAGGGGCACGAGACCGCGCGGTGTCTCCAGGATCAGGTCCTCCCCGCCGAACTCGAACAGCAGCTGCCGGCAGCGTCCGCACGGGACGAGGATCTCGCCCTGCCCGTCGACGCACGTGAAGTGCGTCAGCCGGCCGCCTCCGGTGGCCCGCAGTTCGGAGACCAGACCGCACTCGGCGCACAGGCCGAGGCCGTAGGAGGCGTTCTCGACGTTGCAGCCGGAGACGATCCGGCCGTCGTCGACGCGGGCGGCGGCGCCGACCGGGTAGTCCGAGTAGGGGGCGTACGCACGGGTCATCGCCGTACGGGCCACCTCCCTCAGCTCCGCCCAGTCGACGTCCGCGGACTCCACGCCGGCGGCTGTCACTTGCCCTGTCCCTTCCGGTACGGCAGGCCGTCCGCCTTCGGCATGCGCAGACGCTGCGCCGACAGGGACAGGACGAGCAGGGTGATCACGTACGGGGTGGCGGAGACGATCTGGCTGGGCACCTCGTTGGTGTTGGCGTACCAGAGGTAGACCAGGACGCCGATGACGAACGTGACGGCCGCGGAGACGTACTTCTTCTTGACCGCGAGCCACACCGCGCCGATGACGAGCAGGATGGCGCCGAGCAGCAGCAGGGCGTGGACGTTCTCCGAGCCGCCGCGCAGGTTGAGGCTGTCGGTGTAGCCGAACAGTCCGGCGCCGAGGGCGAGGCCGCCGGGCATCCAGTTGCCGAAGATCATCGCCGCGAGACCGATGTAACCGCGGCCGCTGGTCTGGCCCTCCAGGTAGAAGGGGTTGGCGACGATGGAGAGGAAGACGCCGCCGAGGCCGGCCAGACCGCCGGAGATGATCACGGCGATGTACTTGTACTTGTAGACGTTCACGCCGAGCGACTCGGACGCGATCGGGTTCTCGCCGCAGGAGCGCAGCCGCAGACCGAACGAGGTGCGCCACAGGATCCACCAGGTGGCGGGGACCAGGGCGACGGCGATCAGGGTGAGCCAGGAGACGTCGGTGACCAGGCCGCCGAGCAGACCCGCGAGGTCCGAGACGAAGAACCAGCCCTTGTTGTTCAGGGTGGTGAGCCAGTCGGAGAGCCCTGGCACGGTGAACTGGCCGAGCGAGTCGACCGGCGGGGACTGCTTGGCCGAGCCGCCCTCGACGCCCTCGAACGCGATCGGGGCGAGGTAGCGGGTGACGCCGAGCGCCAGGATGTTGATGGCCACACCGGAGACGATGTGGTTGACGTTGAACGTGACCGTGATGACGGCGTGCAGCAGACCGCCCACGGCGCCGCCGATGACACCGATGAGGACACCGGTCCACGGGCCCCACTGGTAGCCGGCCCAGGCACCGAACCAGGTGCCGAGGATCATCATGCCTTCGAGGCCGATGTTGACGACGCCGGAGCGCTCGGCCCACAGACCGCCGAGACCGGCCAGGCCGATCGGGACGGCCAGTTCGAGCGCGGTCGACATCTGGCTGACGTTGGTGATGCCGTCGGCACCGGTGATGATGCGGACGATCGAGGTCAGCGCCAGGGCGCCCGCGATCACCAGCAGGAGGACGGGGAGCGACATCCGGCGGCTGCCGGGAGCCGCGGGCTGAAGCGTGGGCTGGTTGACGTCGGTTGCGGTGGTCACTGGCCAGCCACCTCCTTCTGGGTGTTGTCGGTGCCGCCGAGGACGTTGCCCGCGGCGAGTTCCGCGCCGACGCGGCGCTGCTGGCGGCGCAGGCCCCACTCGCGGACGGACTCGTAGGAGACGACGACGGCGATCACGATCAGGCCCTGCATGATGACCGCGATCTCCTTGTCGTACCCGTGGAAGTCGAGCTCGGGCGAGGCCTTGTCCAGCCAGGCCCACAGCAGGGACGCGAAGGCGATGCCGACGGGGCTGTTGCGGCCGAGCAGCGCGATGCCGATGCCGAGGAAGCCGATGCCGACCGGGAAGTTCAGGCTGTACGTGTGGGTGTCGCCGAGGAGGATCGGCAGGCCCGCGAGACCGGCGATGCCGCCGGAGAGCAGCATCGCGGTGAGCACCATGCGCTTGGGGTCGACGCCGCTGGCCGCGGCGGCGGTCTCGGAGGCGCCGGAGGCGCGCAGGTCGAAGCCGAAGCGGGTGCGGTTGAGGACGATCCAGTAGCCGATGCCGAGGAGCACGGCGAGGATGACCAGGCCGTAGATCTCGCCCGCGTCGCCCATGTTGAAGCCGGGGATCCAGCCGGACTTGTGCATCTCGCCGGTGGTGTTGTTGTTGCCGAGCTTGACGCCGAAGACGTCGGGCAGCCACAGGTAGGCGATGACGGAGGTCGCGATCGCGTTCAGCATGATCGTCGCGACGACCTCGCTGACCCCGCGGGTGACCTTGAGGACACCGGCGATGCCGGCCCAGAACGCGCCGGTGCAGATCGCGGTCAGCATCAGCAGCGGGACCTGGAGCACGGCCGGCAGCGCGACGTGCGCGCCGACGATCGCGGCCATCATGGCGGCGAGCTGGTACTGGCCGTCCACACCGATGTTGAACAGGTTCATCCGGAAGCCGATGGCCACCGCCAGCGCCGCGATGTAGTACAGCGAGGCCTGGTTGATGATCAGGACCTGGATGTCGGAGTACGTCGCCTGCTGGAACATGATCGTGTACGGCTCGATCGGGCTCTTGCCCGAGGCGAGCAGCACGATCGAGGTCAGCGCCACGGCGACGACGAGCGCGATGACCGGTCCGGCCACCCCGAGGAGGATGCGCTCCTTGTCGAACTTCTTCATCAGCGGGCCTCGTCTTCCGGGGCGTCCGCCGGGTTCTCGGCGGGCTCTTCGAGCTCGGCCGCTTCGGCGAGCTCCTCGTTCTCCAGGTGTCCGGAGGCGGCGCCGGTCATGGCCGAGCCGAGTTCCTCCGGGGTGATGGTGGCCGGGTCCGCGTCCGCGACCAGCTTGCCGTTGTAGATAACCCGGAGCGTGTCGGACAGGCCGATGAGCTCGTCCAGGTCCGCCGAGATCAGCAGGACGGCGAGTCCTTCGCGGCGCGCCTCGCGGATCTGGTCCCAGATCTGCGCCTGCGCGCCGACGTCCACACCGCGGGTGGGGTGGGCGGCGATCAGGAACTTGGGCTTGTGGCTCATCTCGCGGCCGACGATCAGCTTCTGCTGGTTGCCGCCGGACAGGGAGGCCGCGGTGACGTCGATGCCGGGGGTGCGCACGTCGTACTGCTCGACGATGCGGCGGGTGTCCTGCTGGGCGCCCTTGATGTCGATCCAGACACCCTTGGCGTTCGGCTTCTCGGTGACGTGACCGAGGATCCGGTTCTCCCAGAGGGGGGCCTCCAGGAGGAGGCCGTGGCGGTGACGGTCCTCGGGGATGTAGCCGATGCCGCTCTCGCGGCGCTTGCGCGTGGACAGCCCGGTGATGTCCTCGCCCACGAAGCGGACGGTGCCGGAGTCGGCGGGCTTGAGGCCGATCAGCGCGTCGATGAGCTCGGTCTGGCCGTTGCCCTCGACACCCGCGATGCCCATGACCTCACCGGCGTGGATGGTGAAGGAGACGTGGTCGAGCACGAGCCGTACGGCGCCGCGCTCCACCTCGTCCATGAGCAGGGCGGCGGAGCCCTTGCCCATCGACACCGAACCCTTGGCGAAGACCACCAGGTCCTCGACCTCGAGCACGGCCTGGTCGGTCACCGTCGACTCGGAGGTCTCCGGCGTGGGCAGTTCGCTGCCGACCATGAGCTCGGCGAGCTGGCGCGGGGTGGTCTCGGACGGGACGGCGGTGCCGACCGTGGTGCCGCGCCGGATGACGGTGATGTCGTCGGCGACGGAGAGGACCTCGCCCAGCTTGTGGGAGATGAAGATGACCGACAGGCCCTCGGCCTTGAGCTCGCGGAGGTTGTCGAAGAGCGCGTCGACCTCCTGCGGCACGAGGACGGCGGTGGGCTCGTCGAGGATCAGGATGCGGGCACCGCGGTAGAGGACCTTGAGGATCTCCACGCGCTGGCGTTCGGCGACGCCGAGCTCCTCGACCAGGACGTCGGGGCGGACCCCGAGGCCGTAGCGGTCGGAGATCTCGACGATCTTGCGGCGGGCCTTGGCGCCGATCCCGTACAGCTTCTCGCTGCCCAGGGTGACGTTCTCCAGGACGGTGAGGTTGTCGGCCAGCATGAAGTGCTGGTGGACCATGCCGATGCCGCGGGCGATGGCGTCGCCGGGCGACGAGAAGGTGACCTGTTCGCCGTCGACGGCGATGGTGCCCTCGTCCGGCTTCTGCATGCCGTAGAGAATCTTCATCAGCGTCGACTTGCCGGCGCCGTTCTCGCCGACGAGGGCGTGCACGGTGCCCTTGCGGACGCTGAGGTGGATGTCGTGGTTGGCCACGACGCCAGGGAATCGCTTGGTGATCCCGGCGAGTTCGACAGCGGTCGTCTGACCGTCGACCGCGCCGGCCGGAGGGCTGCTGGACGCGTTGATGGCGCACTCTCCTGAGGGAAAGGGGGTCGTCTACGCGCGTAGCGCCCCTACGGCAACGAAAGGGGCCACGGGCCGCGAGAACGGGATACGTGGAGCAAGACTCCTCGTATCCCGTTGAGCGGACGTAACCCCGCGGTTACCAAGCGACTCCGGGGCAGAACGGGCGCCTCCCCGTGCCGGACGGCACTGAGACTTGCCCGTACTTCCCCGGGACCGCATTGGCTGCTCCTGAGGTAACTCTCGTCAGCTGGTCTTGACCTTGATCGCACCGCTGATGATCTTCTCCTGGGCGGCCTTGACGGCGTCCTGGATCGCGGTGTTGCTCTTGAAGGACGGGTTGGAGTCGGCCAGACCGACCTCACCGGACTTCAGATCGCCCCGAACGATACCGCTCTCGGGCTTACCGTCCTCGACCGACTTCGCCAGGTTGTAGACCGCCTTGGCGACATCCTTGGTCGCGGACGTCAGGATGGCGTCCTTGTACTGCGAGAGCGCCGCCTGCTGGTACTGGTCGGAGTCGACACCGATCGCCAGGACCTTCTTGGCGGAGGCGGCCTCGATGACACCCTGACCGGACAGACCGGCCGCGGCGTAGACGACGTCGGCCTTCTTCTCGATCTGGCCCTCGGCGGCCGTCTTGCCCTTGTCGGGGCTGGAGAAGCCACCCTCCTGGGCGGTCTGCGTCAGGTACTGCGAGAGGACCTTGACGCCGGGCTTGGTGTCCTTGACACCCTGCTCGAAGCCGGCCTCGAACTTGTGGATCAGCGGAACGTCCACGCCGCCGATGAAGCCGACGGTGTTGGTCTTGGTGGCCTTGGCGGCGGTGACGCCGGCCAGGTAGGAGGCCTCCTGCTCCGAGAAGACCAGGTCCGCGACGTTCTTCGCCGTGACGGTGGAGTCGTCGACGATGCCGAAGGTGGTGTTCGGGAGCTTCGCGGCGGCTGCCTTGACGGCGGGGCCGTAGGAGTAGCCGATGCCGATGACCGGGTTGTAACCCTGCTTGGCCAGCGAGATCAGGCGCTGCGTCTTGTCCGCGTCCGTCTCGCCGTCGGTGGGCTCGAGGTCGGCGGTGGCGTACTTGAACTCGGCCTTCGCCTTCTTCAGACCCTCGTACGCGGCGTCGTTGAAGGACTGGTCGCCCTTGCCGCCGACGTCGTACGCGAGGGCGAGGCCCTTGTGACCGCTCTTGGAGTCCGAGGAGGACGAGGAGGTCGAGGTGCCGCCGCAGGCGGAGAGAGCGAGGGCGAGAGAGGCGGTCGCAGTACCTGCGAGCGCGATGCGGGTAACCCGGCGCATTACGTGTGCTCCTGTCGTTCAGCGCCTGACGGTTCAGCTTCGGCGCTGGCTTCGCCGCAGATTAACGCGCGTAGACCAACTAGAAAACCCCTTCTGTCCACCTTGTTATCCGGCTGTGCCCGACGCCACTCGCGCATGGGTCCCGGGCATGCCGATCGCAAAGGAGGGATCGCGGAGGGTGACTCCGCGCGGGGACAGCGGAACGGGGGGGGACCCGGGGTGGCCCCCCCGTACGCCGTTCGTAGGCCGCGTGCGCCCCGGGGGGGGGGTCGGTTGGGGGGGGGGGCCCCCCCGCGCGCCGCGAGGTGGTGGTTGTCGTTA
>NZ_JBHXDQ010000103.1:0-23938 GCF_042725875.1 Streptomyces sp. NPDC127038
GCTCCGGCCGGGGAAAGTTCAGCCCTGCCGGGTCACCTTTCAGCGCGGGGAAAGATTCAGCCCCTCCGGCGTTTGAGGAGCGGGGGTCCGGGGGCAGCGCCCCCGGGTACGGGTTGGGTAGGGGCGGAGGGGGCGAAAGTCGGCTGGTGGGGCTCATGCATCCGCGCGGCTTGCTACAGCCTCCGGTCGTGGGGAGTGGGCCGTGGTTTCCGGTGCCGGTGTCGTGTCGGGGGTGGGGCTGGGGGCCGCGCCCTGGGACGGGGTGCCGCCCTCGCTCAGTCCGAAACGGTCGTGGAAGCGGCGCAGAGGTCCCGGTGCCCACCAGGTGGCCGTGCCGGTCAGCCGCATGACCGCGGGGACCAGCAGACTGCGGACGACCATCGCGTCCATCAGGACCGCGAGCGCCACGCCCAGTCCGAGCATCTTCGTGTTGGCCACCCGGGAGGTGCCGATGGCGACCATCACCACCGCGAGGATGACGGCGGCCGCGGTGATCAGTCCCCCGGTGCGCTGGAGCCCGAAGCGGACCGCCTCCCGGTGGTCGCCGGTGTGGTCGTACTCCTCCTTGATGCGGGAGAGGAGGAAGACTCCGTAGTCCATGGAGAGACCGAAGGCGACGCAGAACATCAGGACCGGGAGGGTCGTCTCGATCGAGCCGGAGCTGGTGAAGTCGAGGAGGCCGGAGAGGTGGCCGTCCTGGAAGACCCAGACCACGGCGCCGAACATCGCGGTCAGGCTGAGCGCGTTGAGCAGGACCGCCTGGACCGGGATCAGCACGCTGCCCGTCAGCAGGAACACCAGGAACAGGGTGACGATCGCGATGAAGGCGGCCGCCCACGGGAGCCGGTCGGCTATCGCGTGCTTGGAGTCGACCAGGACGGCAGCCGTACCGGTCACGGAGGTGGCGAACGGGGCGTTCGTGGAACGGATTTCGCCGACAAGTCGCTGGGCCCCCTCGTCCACGGCCTCGCCCTTGGGCAGCACCGAGAAGTAGGCGGAGGAGCCCTTCACCAGCGGACCGTCCACGCGCAGGACCTCGGGCAGCGCGGCGATCCGCTCCTTGTACCGGGCGTAGTCGGCCTCGGTGGCCGATCCTTCGGCCAGCACCTCCAGCGCTCCGCCGGGACTGCCCGGGAAGCCGTCGCGGATGTGCTGCTGGACGACGTGCGACTCCGCGCCCGAGGGCAGCTGCCGGTCGTCCGCCGTACCGAACTTCACGCCCAGGAAGGGCAGTCCGAGGACGACGAGTCCGGCCGTGGTGGCCACCGCGAAGAGCGGGGCCCTGCGCATGACGAGGGAGGCCATGCGGCCCCAGACGGCCCCGCCGGCGGTGGGGTCCGGCCTTCCGCGCCGGAACAGGCGCCGCAGATCGAGGGAGTTGACCCGGTCGCCGAGAAGCATCAGCGCGGCGGGAAGCAGGATCAGGGCGGCGGCCGCGGCGAGCAGCACGACGGCGATGCCCGCATAGGCGAAGGAGCGCAGGAAGTACTGCGGGAAGACCAGCATCGCGGCCAGCGACACGGCGACCGTGAGCGAGGAGAAGAGGACGGTCCGGCCCGCGGTGCGCAGGGTGACCCCGATCGCGGAGCGCGGCGGCACCCCGGTGGCCAGTTCCTCGCGGAACCTGCGGACGATGAACAGGGCGTAGTCGATGGCGAGTCCGAGGCCGAGGGCCGTCGTCAGGTTCATCGCGAACACCGAGACGTCCGTGACCTCGGTGAGTCCGCGCAGCACGGCGTTCGTGCCGAGGATCGCGATGATCCCGACGCCGAGCGGGAGGAGGGCCGCGACGGCGCTCCCGAAGACCATGACCAGCAGCAGGAGGGTCACCGGGAGGGCGATCATCTCGGCCCGGGTGAGGTCCTCCTTGATGGTCGTCTGCATCTCGTGCCGTACGGCGACCGGTCCGCCGACCTCGACGCGGACGGGACCGCTCGTGCCGCGGTAGGAGGGCGCGATGCGGTCCAGGGTGCGGGCCGCGGCCGTCTCGTCGCCGGTGATCCGGGCGGCTATCAGCGCTTCGTGGCCGTCGCTCGCCCTCAGCTCGGGCGAACCGGTCTGCCAGTAGGAGCCGACGCCCGTGACACCGTGTTCGGCGGCCAGGCGCGCGGTGATGCGCCGGGCCTCGGCGGCGACGGCGGGGTCGTCCACCGAGGACCGTCCGGCGTCGAGGAGGAGCAGCAGATTGGGCTGCGAGGCGGGGAACTCCCGTTCCAGCGCCTTGGTCGCGTACGTGGACTGCGCGGTCGGGTCCTCCCAGCCGCCGCTGCCCAGCCGGTCCGCGACGCCGCTGCCGGCGACCACGGCGAGCGCGGTCAGCAGCAGGGCGACGAGCAGGGAGAGCCGTGGCCGCGCGGTGACGAACCGGGTCCAGCCGCCGAGACGGGCACCCCCGTCCGTACCGCCGCCCGGCTCCCCGCGGGAGCCGCCCCCGTCCCCGCTCTCGCTCCTGCCGGGCCTCGCCCCGGGGCCGTCGTCCGGGCCGTCGACTTCGGACATGATGCGGTGTCCCCTCACCGTGACCCGATGAACCCGCTTCCGTGCAGGCATCATGGATCGCCCATTGCCATAGACTGGCAAACACGAGATGGCGCTCGCGTTTTTCAAGAATGCGAGCGGTGACTCGTGTTTGTCAATCGCGTCCCGAGAAGCTGGGGATCATCCGTGCCGGAGAAGCAGCAGACCGAGGAGCCGTCGCAGCGACAGCAGCAGGCCGAGGAGAAGCCGCGCCGCCTCCAGGCCCGCGGCGAGCGCCGCGTGGCCCAGCTCCTGGAAGCGGCGGCCTCGGTGTTCTGCCGGGCCGGCTACACCGCCGCGAGCACCAACGCCATCGCCCGCGAGGCCGGCGTCTCGCCCGGCACGCTCTACCAGTTCTTCCCGAACAAGGAGGCCATCGCGGTCGGCCTCAGCGACCAGCTCCTCGACCACTGGGCGCAGTCTCACGGGCAGGCGCTCGCGCGCGAGAACGCCGGCCTCCCGCTGGACCGGCTGCTCGACGCCGTCCTCGATCCGCTGATCGAGTTCAACGTCGAGAACCCGGCCTTCGCCGTCCTGATGCACGGCGCCGACACCCCGGGAGTGATCGTCGAGGAGATCGGCACCCTGCACGGCACGCTCCTCGCCCGCGTCGAGGAGATGATCGGGGCCCGGCTGCCGGACCTGCCGGCCGACGAGCGCACGCGCACGGCGAACATGGCGGTCCATCTGTTCAAGGCGGGACTCACCCTGGTCATGTCCCACGAGGGCGCCGAACGGGACGGCTACATCGCGGAGCTGAAGACGGTCATGCACCGCTATCTGGAGCCCCTGCTCGCGGGCGACTCGCCCGCCGGCCGCTGAACCGGGCCCGTGCGGCACCAGCGTTCCGGTCCACGACATCGGGGACATCTGTCATAAGGTTCGGACAAATCGATCAGCGATCCGCGGCACCGGTCCGTCCGCGCACCCCCGCCTCACCCGCCCGGGGGCCGCCCCGACGCACCGGACCGCGGATCCCCCGTCCGAGCCCGCGGGCCGCCCCCGAGGGACAGAGGGATGGCCGTGACGCAGAACCAGCCGCCGGGCCCGCCGCGGGCCCGCATTCCCGGACCGCAGCAGCCCCCGCCGTCGTACGCCCGGATCCCCGCCGGCCTCTGGAAGCGCTGCCTGGGCGGCGGCCTCGCCCTCTGGACGCTGAGCGCGGCCGTCACGTACGCCACGGACGACGTCACCGCGCTGCCGACCCTGATCCTGCTCGGCAGCTTCCTCACCCCCGTCGCGTTCACGCTCTGGGCGTACGAGCGGCACGGCCGCGACCTGGGCACGACCCTCCTGCTCGGCTGCCTCCTGACCGGCGGCGCGCTGGGCGCGCTCGGCGCGTCGGTGACGGCCTACCAGCTGACGCGCTCCTCCCTGTGGCTGTACGTCGGTTCCGCACTGGCCGAGGAGGCCGTGAAGCTCGGCGCGCTGGCGTACCTGCTGCGCCGCCACCCCCGGGTCCGCGGACCGCGGGCCGGGCTGGTGCTCGGCGCGACCCTCGGGTTCGGCTTCGCCGCCCTGGAGGGCGCGGGGCACGTCTTCGACGCGGCCGTGTCCCTTCAGGGCGCCGACCTGCGCACTCTCCTGGAGACCGAGATCCTGCGCGGGGCGCTCGCCCCGTTCGGGCAGGGCCTGTGGACGGCGGTCGCGGGTGCGGCCCTGCTCGCGCGGCGGCGCCCGGACGGGCGGTTCCGCCTCACCGCCCGCTTGACCGGCGCCTGGCTCGGCGTGTCCCTGCTCCACGCCCTGTGGGACTCCACGCGCGGGATCGCCCTGTGGCTGGTGGCCCGGCTCAGCCGCACGGCGCTCGGCGCGGCACCGCTCGCGCCGGGCCGCGCCCCGCGTCCGGCCGCGGGACAGGACCACCTCTTCACCCTGTTCTCGGTGGGCGGCCTGCTCCTCCTCGCCCTCGCGGGGGCGGCCTGGGCGCGCTCCCTCGCGCACCGCGACCCTGCTTGGAGAAATACCCCCTAGGGGTATAGTGTGGTGAACATGGAGGAGAACCCTGGACCCTCAGGGGCCCCTCCCGCACCCCGAACACCCCAGAACGCCTCTACGAGGAGAACGCCATGACCGCCCAGACCGGCACCCCGGGTTCCGTCACCACCGTCTACCAGGTGAGCGGCATGAGCTGCGGACACTGTGAAGGCTCCGTCAGCGGCGAGATCTCCGCGATCCCGGGCGTGAGCTCGGTGAAGGCCGTCGCCTCGACCGGCGAGGTCACCGTCGTCTCGGCCGCCGCGCTCGACGAGGGCGCCGTGCGTGCCGCGGTCGACGAGGCGGGCTTCGAGCTCGTCGACCCGGCCTGACCGGGTCCGGGCAGCTCTCCCTCTCCGCACCGGGCCGTGCCGACCGGCTGATACCGGCTCCGCACGGCCCGGCACCCTCCAGGAGCCGCAGCATGACCACCGCAGCACCCGAGACAGCGATAGGCACGACCTCGGAGATCGAACTCTCCATCGGCGGGATGACCTGCGCCTCCTGCGCGGCCCGCGTCGAGAAGAAGCTCAACCGCATGGACGGTGTCACCGCCACCGTGAACTTCGCGACGGAGAAGGCCAAGGTCTCCTACCCCGAGGGGGTACGGGTCGCCGACCTGATCGCCACCGTGGTGAAGACGGGCTACACCGCCGAGGAACCCCCGCCGCCCGCGCCGCGCGCGGAGGAGGCGCCCCCCTCGGCCGACGACGACCCCGAGACCGCCGCCCTGCGTGAACGGCTGACCGTCTCCGCGGCGCTCGCGCTGCCCGTCGTCCTCATGTCGATGGTCCCGGCGCTCCAGTTCGACAACTGGCAGTGGCTCTCTCTGACGCTCGCCGCGCCCGTCGTCGTCTGGGGCGCGCTGCCCTTCCACCGGGCCGCCCTGACGAACGCGCGGCACGGCGCGGCCACCATGGACACCCTGGTCTCGGTCGGCACCCTCGCCGCGTTCGGCTGGTCCCTGTGGGCGCTGTTCTTCGGCGACGCGGGGATGCCGGGCATGCGGCACGGCTTCGACCTCACGGTCTCCCGTACGGACGGGGCCTCCACGCTCTATCTGGAGGTCGCCGCGGGGGTCGTCGCGTTCATCCTGCTCGGGCGCTTCCTGGAGGCCCGCTCCAAGCGGCGCGCCGGAGCGGCGCTGCGGGCGCTCCTGGAACTCGGCGCCAAGGACGTCGCCGTCCTGCGGGACGGCCGTGAGGTGCGCCTGCCCGTGGCCCAGCTGGCGGTGGGGGACCGCTTCGTCGTACGGCCCGGCGAGAAGATCGCCACCGACGGGACCGTCGTCGAGGGCGCCTCGGCCGTGGACGCGTCCATGCTGACCGGTGAATCGGTGCCCGTGGACGTAGGCGCCGGGGACGCCGTCACGGGCGCGACCGTGAACGCCGGCGGCCGGCTGGTCGTCGAGGCCACCCGGATCGGCGCGGACACCCAGCTCGCGCGGATGGCCCGGCTCGTCGAGGACGCGCAGAACGGCAAGGCCGAGGTGCAGCGGCTCGCCGACCGGATCTCCGGGGTCTTCGTGCCCGTCGTCCTGCTCATCGCGCTCGGCACCTTCGCGGTCTGGATCGCGGTCACCGGGGACACGGTCGCGGCCTTCACCGCCGCCGTCGCGGTACTGATCATCGCCTGCCCGTGCGCGCTCGGCCTGGCCACCCCGACCGCCCTGATGGTCGGGACGGGCCGCGGCGCCCAGCTCGGCATCCTGATCAAGGGACCCGAGGTCCTGGAGTCCACGCGCCGCGTCGACACCGTCCTGCTCGACAAGACCGGCACGGTGACGACGGGCCGGATGGGTCTGCACGAGGTGTACGTCGCCGCGGGACAGGCCGAGGAAGACGTCCTGCGGCTCGCGGGAGCCCTGGAACACGCCTCCGAGCATCCAGTTGCCCGAGCGATCGCCGCAGGCGCTCAGGAGCGCGCAGGAGGCCTTCCGGCGCCGGAGCGCTTCGAGAACGTGCCCGGACGGGGCGTGCGCGGGCGGGTGGACGGCCGCGAGGTCGCCGTCGGCCGATTCCCCGGCGCGCTTCCGGAAACGCTTGCGGACGCGAAGAACGCGGCCGAGGCTGCGGGCCGTACGGCCGTCGTGGTCGCGCTGGACGGCACGGCGGCGGGCGTCCTGACCGTCGCGGACACGGTCAAGGAGAGCAGCGCCGGGGCCGTGCGCGAGCTGCGGGAGCTGGGGCTCACCCCGATGCTGCTGACCGGGGACAACCGGGCGGTCGCCCTGGCCGTGGCGCGGGAGGTCGGCATCGCCCCGGAGGACGTGATCGCCGAGGTGCTGCCCGAGGACAAGGTCGCCGTGGTCCGGCGGCTCCAGGGCGAGGGGCGGACCGTCGCGATGGTCGGCGACGGGGTGAACGACGCGGCGGCCCTCGCCACCGCCGACCTGGGCCTCGCGATGGGCACCGGGACGGACGCGGCGATCGAGGCGAGCGATCTGACGCTCGTGCGCGGGGACCTCCGGGTGGCCGCGGACGCGATCCGGCTGTCCCGCCGCACCCTGTCGACGATCAGGGGAAACCTGGTCTGGGCCTTCGGCTACAACGTGGCGGCGCTCCCGCTGGCCGCGGCCGGGCTGCTCAATCCCATGATCGCGGGAGCGGCGATGGCCTTCTCGTCCGTCTTCGTGGTCACGAACAGCCTTCGACTGAGAGCATTCGCGTGACGACAGAGCCCGAGTCCCCCTAGAGTCCAACGAGAGCCTCACATAAGCTCTTCACAAGGCTCGCGCATCTTCCTTACGCTTGGTCCTCGATTCCCATACCGGGTCTCTTGCCTATCTTCAGGACATATGCAAGAGATCCAGATCACAGTGATGTGAACGTAACCACCGAAGGGGTTCGTCAGTCTAAGTTGGCGATGTCAGAAGCGTCTTGGGGGGCGCGACTGGCATCTGGGGATGTCTTGGGGGACGTTCCCGGAAATTGCGTCGCCGGGGCACGTACAGCAGCGGGGAGCTTTGAGCGGCCCTCCCGATCCGTACGCGTCCCGGCAGATCGCACCGCAGTACCGCACCATCGCAGTACGGCGAGCTCGGCTCGCCCGGCTCACCGTCGGCCATGCGCCGACGCACAGCGATTCAGGCGCTGTCCACAGACGCCCGGCCGGATCCCGTGGGGGGAATCCGCACCGGGACAAGGAAAGCGCCCTGACTGCCGGCCCGTGGGGGGACCGGTAGCAGGGCGCTTTCCGTTTTTCTCTTCGCGTTCTGCGGGTTCTACGGGTTCACCGGGCCCGCGCACGGGGCCCGGTGGGCACGTACGAGCCTCAGCGGGCCTCGACCGGCACGAAGTCGCGCTCGACGACACCCGTGTAGATCTGGCGCGGGCGGCCGATGCGGGAGCCGGGCTCCTTGATCATCTCGTGCCACTGGGCGATCCAGCCCGGCAGCCGGCCGAGGGCGAACAGGACCGTGAACATCTCGGTCGGGAAGCCCATGGCGCGGTAGATCAGGCCGGTGTAGAAGTCGACGTTGGGGTAGAGGTTGCGCGAGACGAAGTAGTCGTCGGAGAGCGCGTGCTCCTCCAGCTTGAGGGCGATGTCCAGCAGCTCGTCGGACTTGCCGAGAGCGGACAGCACGTCGTGCGCGGCGGCCTTGATGATCTTCGCGCGCGGGTCGAAGGACTTGTACACCCGGTGGCCGAAGCCCATCAGGCGGACGCCGTCCTCCTTGTTCTTCACCTTGCGGATGAAGGCGTCGACGTCGCCGCCGTTGGCCTGGATGCCCTCCAGCATCTCCAGGACGGACTGGTTGGCGCCGCCGTGCAGCGGGCCCCACAGCGCGGAGATGCCGGCGGAGATCGAGGCGAACATGTTCGCCTGCGAGGAGCCGACCAGACGCACGGTCGACGTCGAGCAGTTCTGCTCGTGGTCGGCGTGCAGGATCAGCAGCTTGTCGAGCGCCGAGACGACGACCGGGTCGAGCTCGTAGTCCTGCGCGGGGACCGAGAAGGTCATGCGCAGGAAGTTCTCGACGTACCCGAGGTTGTTGCGCGGGTACACGAAGGGGTGGCCGACCGACTTCTTGTACGCGTAGGCCGCGATCGTCGGAAGCTTGGCGAGCAGCCGGATCGTCGAGAGGTTGCGCTGCTTCTCGTCGAACGGGTTGTGGCTGTCCTGGTAGAAGGTCGACAGCGCCGAGACGACCGAGGAGAGCATCGCCATCGGGTGGGCGTCGCGCGGGAAGCCGCGGTAGAAGTTCTTGACGTCCTCGTGCAGCAGGGTGTGCTGCGTGATCTCGTTCTTGAAGGTGGAGAGCTCGTCGACGTTCGGGAGCTCACCGTTGATCAGCAGGTAGGCGACCTCCAGGAAGGTGGAGCGCTCGGCCAGCTGCTCGATCGGGTAGCCGCGGTAGCGGAGGATGCCCTGCTCACCGTCGAGATAGGTGATCGCGGATTTATACGCGGCGGTGTTGCCGTACCCGCTGTCCAGCGTCACCAGACCGGTCTGGGCGCGGAGCTTGCCGATGTCGAAGCCCTTGTCGCCGACGGTGCTGTCGATCACCGGGTAGGTGTACTCGCCATCGCCGAACCGCAGTACTACAGAGTTGTCGCTCACGTCATCCCTCACCGACGTTGTGCCTCTTCTTCGAGGTGCCCTGACTGTCTCTACCATCCCCCATTTGGCCCTGGAGAGTGCACTCGGGGTCGACCATTGGGCCTATCGGCGGCACTCAGTGCCGCCAACCTGCTCATCCTGCCGCGTCCGTGGCGCAACCGGAAGTGCTCTGTGACCTTCGTGACTCGTTTGATCGATCATTTTTTGCGATGGACCTCGTTCCGCGTCCGAAAGGCCCCGTTCGGCGCTCGAACGGGCCTCGGCCCGCCGCGCGAAGGGGCGGTGGCTCACGGGCCGGAGAGCCGGAAATCCAGGGCCGTGCACCGGCGTCCCGCGGACACCGTACGCACCGCCTGGCCTATCGCCTTGCGCGAACCGACGAGAACGACCAGCTTCTTGGCCCGGGTGACCGCCGTGTAGAGGAGATTGCGCTGGAGCATCATCCAGGCGCCCGTGGTCACCGGGATCACCACCGCCGGGTACTCGCTCCCCTGGGAGCGGTGGATCGTCACCGCGTAGGCGTGGGCCAGCTCGTCCAGCTCGTCGAACTCGTACGGCACCTCCTCGTCCTCGTCGGTGCGCACCGTCAGCCGCTGCTCGACCGGGTCGAGGGAGGTGACGACACCGACCGTGCCGTTGAAGACGCCGTTCTCGCCCTTGTCGTAGTTGTTGCGGATCTGGGTGACCTTGTCGCCGACCCGGAAGACCCGGCCGCCGAACCGCTTCTCGGCGAGGTCCGGGCGGCCGGGGGTGATCGCCTGCTGGAGCAGTCCGTTCAGATGGCCGGCGCCCGCCGGGCCCCGGTGCATGGGCGCGAGGACCTGGATGTCCCGGCGGGGGTCGAGTCCGAACTTGGCCGGAATCCGCCGGGCCGCCACGTCCACGGTGAGCCGCCCGGCCTCCTCGGTGTCGTCCTCGACGAAGAGGAAGAAGTCCTTCATGCCGTCGGTGACCGGGTGCTGCCCGGAGTTGATCCGGTGTGCGTTGGTCACCACCCCGGACTGTTGGGCCTGCCGGAAGACCTTGGTCAGGCGCACCGCGGGGACCGGCCCCCGCTCGGCGAGCAGATCGCGCAGCACCTCCCCGGCGCCGACGCTCGGCAGCTGGTCGACGTCCCCGACGAAGAGGAGATGGGCACCCGGCGGCACGGCCTTGACCAGCTTGTTGGCGAGCAGGAGGTCGAGCATGGAGGCCTCGTCCACGACGACCAGGTCGGCGTCCAGCGGGCGGTCCCGGTCGTAGGCCGCGTCCCCGCCGGGCTTGAGCTCCAGCAGCCGGTGCACGGTGGAGGCCTCGGAACCGGTCAGCTCCGCCAGCCGCTTGGCGGCACGGCCGGTGGGCGCGGCCAGGACCACCTTGGCCCCCTTGGCGCGGGCCAGCTCCACGACCGAGCGGACCGTGAACGACTTGCCGCAGCCCGGACCTCCGGTCAGCACCGCGACCTTCTCGGTGAGCGCCAACCGGACCGCGGCTTCCTGCTCGGGGGCGAGCTCCGCGCCCGTACGCCCCTTCAGCCAGGCAAGCGCCCTGTCCCAGACCACGTCACGGAAGCCGGGCATCCGGTCCTTCTCGGTGCGCAGCAGGCGCAGGACCTGCGCGGAGAGGGAGAGTTCGGCGCGGTGGAAGGGGACGAGGTAGACGGCCGTCACCGGGTCGCCGCCGTCGGGGCCCGGCACCTTCTCCCGTACGACCCCGGGGTCCTCGCCCTCCTCCGCGGGGGCCGCGAGTTCGGCCAGGCACTCGATGACCAGGCCGGTGTCGACCTGGAGCAGCTTCACCGCGTCCGCGATCAGCCGCTCCTCGGGGAGGTAGCAGTGTCCCTGGTCGGTGGACTGGGACAGGGCGTACTGGAGGCCGGCCTTGACGCGTTCGGGGCTGTCGTGCGGGATGCCCACCGACTGGGCGATCTTGTCGGCGGTGAGGAAGCCGATGCCCCAGACGTCGGACGCCAGGCGGTAGGGCTGGTTCCGGACGACCGAGATCGAGGCGTCGCCGTACTTCTTGTAGATGCGGACCGCGATGGAGGTGGACACCTCGACGGTCTGGAGGAAGAGCATGACCTCCTTGATCGCCTTCTGTTCCTCCCAGGCGTCGGCGATCCTGCCGGTGCGCTTGGGGCCGAGGCCCGGGACCTCGATGAGCCGCTTCGGCTCCTCCTCGATGATCCGCAGGGTGTCCAGGCCGAAGTGTCCGGTGATGCGGTCGGCGAAGACCGGCCCGATGCCCTTGACCAGGCCGGATCCGAGATAGCGGCGGATGCCCTGGACGGTGGCGGGGAGGACCGTCGTGTAGTTCTCGACGGTGAACTGCTTGCCGTACTGCGGGTGGGAGCCCCAGCGGCCCTCCATGCGCAGGGACTCGCCGACCTGGGCGCCGAGCAGGGAACCGACGACGGTGAGCAGATCGCCGGCGCCCCGGCCGGTGTCGACCCGGGCGACCGTGTAGCCGTTCTCCTCGTTGGCGTACGTGATGCGTTCGAGCACGCCTTCGAGCGTGGCCAGTCGCCGCTCGCCCGTCTGGGCGGCCCCCGCCTGATCGGTCATGAGCCGACCGTACCGCCCGCCGCCGACAGCGCTCCGGCGCTGTGGAGGACTCACCCGGCCGGGCGCAGGGGGCGCTTCGAGGTGTACGGAGGCCCCGCGGGCCCGGAGACGTTTCGAGGGGCCCGGTCCGTCGACCGGGCCCCTCGGTTTCCCCTCCCGATCAGAACCCCCGCGATCCCCCCGGATCCCCCTCCAAAGGTCCTGATGCCACGTACGACAGACGAGGCCCCGGAAGGGTTGTACGCACTTCTCAAGATTTTTTCGGGGAGCCGGTCAGCCGGCGTGCTCCACGAACCGGGCCGCCGTCTCCGCCAGCACCTCGTGCCCGTCCCTGGCCCACAGCCGCGCGTTGAACAGCTCGACCTCGACGGGTCCGGTGTAGCCGGCCGCGTCGACCAGGCCCCGCCACGCGCGGAGGTCGACCGAGCCGTCGCCGAGCTGGCCCCGGCCGTCGAGGACGCCCTCGGGGAGCGGGGTGGTCCAGTCGGCGAGCTGGAACGCGTGGATGCGGCCGCCCGCACCGGCGCGCGCGATCAGCGCGGGGGCGGTGTCGTCCCACCACAGGTGGTACGTGTCGACGGTGACGCCCACCTGCCCGGCGGGGAAGCGTTCCACGAGGTCCAGGGCCTGGGCGAGGGTGGAGACGACGCAGCGGTCGGCCGCGTACATGGGGTGGAGCGGTTCGACGGCCAGGCGCACCCCGTGTGCGGCGGCGTACGGGCCCAGTTCGCCGAGCGCGTCCGCGACGCGCTCCCGGGCGCCGCGCAGGTCCTTGGAGCCGGGCGGCAGACCGCCGGAGACCAGGACGAGCGTGTCGGTGCCGAGGGCCGCGGCCTCCTCGACGGCGGCCCTGTTGTCGTCCAGGGCCCGCCGGCGCTCCCCCGGGCCGATCGCCGTGAGGAAGCCGCCCCGGCACAGGGTGGTGACGGCCAGGCCCGCGCCGCGGACGAGTCTCGCGGTGGCGTCGAGGCCGTACGCACGCACGGGTTCCCGCCACAGGCCGACACCCGGAATGCCCAACTCCACGCAGCCCGCGACCAGTTCGGGAATCGACAGCTGTCTGACCGTCATCTGGTTGACGGACAGGCGCGCGAGGGCGCTCACGCGGGGACCCCGTACAGGGCGAGCAGGGTCCTCATCCGGGTCTCGGCACGCTCCGGGTCGGGGAACAGGCCCAGCAGGTCGGCCAGTTCGTAGGCGCGGGCGAGATGCGGCAGGGAGCGCGCCGACTGGAGGCCGCCCACCATCGCGAAGTGCTCCTGGTGGCCCGCGAGCCAGGCCAGCAGGACGACACCCGTCTTGTAGAAGCGGGTCGGGCGCTCGAAGAGATGGCGGGCCAAGGCGACGGTGGGGTCGAGGAGTTCGCGGAAGCCCCGGACGTCTCCGGTGTCCAGGGCGCGCACGGCGCGGGCGGCGAGGGGGGCGAGCGGATCGAGGACACCGAGCAGCGCGTGACTGAAGCCGAGCCCGTCGCCGGCGATCAGTTCGGGGTAGGCGAGGTCGTCGCCCGTGTAGCAGCGGACACCGGCGGGGAGGCGGCGGCGCAGGGCCACCTCCCGGCGCGCGTCCAGCAGGGAGACCTTGACGCCGTCCACCTTGTCCGGGCGGGCGGCGATCACCTCCAGGAGCACCTCCGCCGCCGCGTCCGGGTCCGGCGATCCCCAGTAGCCCTCGAGGGCGGGGTCGAACATCGGGCCGAGCCAGTGCAGGATCACCGGTCCCGCCGTCTGGCGCAGGAGACGGCCGTAGACGTCCAGGTAGTCCTCGGGCCCGGTGGCGGCCGCGGCGAGCGCGCGGGAGGCCATCAGGACCGGCTGCGCGCCCGCCTCCTCGACGACGGCGAGCTGCTCCTCGTACGCGGCCCGGACGTCCGCGAGCGAGGCCGGGCCGGTGAGCTGGTCCGTGCCCGCTCCGCAGGCGATCCGTCCGCCCACGGCCCTGGCCTCGGCCGAGGATCTGCGGATCAGTTCGGCGGCCCCGGCCCAGTCCAGGCCCATGCCCCGCTGCGCGGTGTCCATCGCCTCGGCGACACCGAGTCCGTGCGACCACAGATGGCGCCGGAAGGCGAGCGTGGCGTCCCAGTCGACGGCGGCGGGCGAGCCGGGAGAGGTGTCGGCGTACGGGTCGGCGACGAGATGGGCGGCGGCGAGGACCGCGCGGGAGGCGGGGGGTGCGGCGGCGGGGAGGGCGGGGAGGGGATCGGTGCGGGGTTCGTAGGTCCGCAACCGGCCTTCGGCGTCCGGGAGTCGCAGGGTCACAGGGAGACCTCCGGTACGGCGAGACGACGGCCCTCGGCGGAGGATCTCAGGCCCAGTTCGGCGAGTTGGACACCGCGGGCGCCGGCGAGGAGGTCGTAGCGGTAGGGAGCGCCGGCGTAGACGTGCCGAAGGAACAGCTCCCACTGGGCCTTGAAGCCGTTGCCGAACTCGGCGTTGTCGGGGACCTCCTGCCACTGGCCGCGGAAGGAGCAGTCCGCCGGGAGGTCCGGGTTCCAGACCGGTCTGGGGGTCGAAGCCCGGTGCTGGACACGGCAGTTGCGCAGTCCGGCGACGGCGGATCCGTCGGTGCCGTCGACCTGGAACTCCACGAGCTCGTCGCGGTCGACGCGCACGGTCCAGGAGGAGTTGATCTGGGCGACGGCTCCGCCCTCCAGCTCGAAGATGCCGTAGGCGGCGTCGTCGGCCGTGGCGTCGTAGGGCCTGCCGCGCTCGTCCCAGCGCCGGGGGACGTGGGTGGCGGTGAGCGCCTGCACGGAGGTGACCCGGCCGAACAGCTCGTGCAGGACGTACTCCCAGTGCGGGAACATGTCGACGACGATGCCGCCGCCGTCCTCGGCCCGGTAGTTCCAGGAGGGCCGCTGGGCGGACTGCCAGTCGCCCTCGAAGACCCAGTAGCCGAACTCGCCCCGCACGGACAGGATCCGGCCGAAGAAGCCGCCGTCGACGAGCCGCTTCAGCTTGAGCAGGCCGGGCAGGAACAGCTTGTCCTGGACGACGCCGTGTCCGACGCCCGCCGTGTGCGCGAGGCGGGCCAGCCCGAGCGCGGCGCCGAACCCGGTGGCGGTCGGCTTCTCGGTGTAGACGTGCTTGCCCGCGGCGACCGCCCTGGCGAGGGCCTCCTCACGGGCGGAGGTCACCTGGGCGTCGAAGTAGAGGTCCACGGACGGATCGGCGAGCACCGCGTCCAGGTCCGTCGACCAGTGGTCGAGGCCGTACCGCTCGGCGAGCGCCTTCAGGGCGTCCGCCCTGCGGCCGACCAGGACGGGCTCGGGCCACAGCACGGTGCCGTCGCCGAGGTCGAGTCCGCCCTGGTCGCGCAGGGCGAGTATCGAGCGGACGAGATGCTGGCGGTGGCCCATGCGGCCTGTGACGCCGTTCATGGCGATCCGCACCGTCTTGCGTGTCACGTCGTTGCCTCCGTACGCCTCGGGCGTCGCGCACGCTTCCAGGTGAGCGCGACAGCAAGCGCTTTCTGAGCAGGACGAAGCTAGCCCGCGCGCGGCGGTGCGGACAAGACCGCCGCGAAGACGAGTTGTTCGAGGGGGCGAACAACTCGGGCCGATGGCCGTATGGTCTGCACGAACCCTGCCTACGGAAAGCGGCACACCCGGCCCCGGCCTCCGTGTTCGACGCCGTTCGACGAGGCGGGACCGGACACGACGGCGTAGGGGACGTACGCCCCCGTACGGCGTGGCACGACAAGGCGCGACCGGAGGACGACGAGATGACGGTGACCCTGGCGGACGTGGCGGCCCGCGCGCAGGTCTCTCCCGCGACGGTGTCGCGCGTGCTGAACGGGAACTACCCCGTGGCCACTTCGACGCGCGAGCGGGTGCTGCGCGCGGTGGACGAACTGGACTACGTGCTGAACGGGCCGGCGAGTTCGCTGGCCGCCGCGACCTCCGACCTCGTCGGCATCCTGGTCAACGACATCGCCGACCCCTTCTTCGGGATCATGGCGGCGGCCATCCAGGCGGAGATCGGCGGGCCCGGGGGGCGCGCGGGCGGGGAACGGCTCGGGGTCGTCTGCAACACCGGCGGCTCCCCGGAGCGCGAACTCACCTATCTCACGCTCCTCCAGCGCCAGCGCGCCGCCGCGGTCGTGCTCACCGGCGGCGCGATAGAGGACGCCGCGCACGCGGGCGCCGTCGCCGCCAAGCTGCGCAGGCTGACCGAGGCGGGTACCCGGGTCGTGCTGTGCGGGAGGCCGCCCGCGCCGGAGGCGCCCGAGGCGATCGCGCTCACCTTCGACAACCGCGGCGGCGGCAGGCAGCTGACCGAGCACCTGATCGCTCTCGGCCACCGGCGGCTCGGCTACATCGCGGGCCCCGAGGAGCGCACGACCACCCGCCACCGGCTGGAGGGGCACCGGGCCGCGCTCGACGCCCACGGGGTCGAGGACGACCCGCGGCGCACCGTGCACGGCCGCTACGACCGCCGGTCCGGCTACGAGGCCACGCTCGAACTCCTGCGCCGCGAACCGTCGTTGACGGCGGTCGTGGCCGCGAACGACACCGTGGCGCTGGGCGCCTGCGCCGCGCTGCGGGACTCCGGGCTGCGCATCCCCCAGGACGTGTCCGTCGCGGGCTTCGACGATCTGCCGTTCAGCATCGACGCGGCGCCCGCCCTCACGACCGTACGGCTGCCGCTCTCCGAGGCGGGCGCCCGGGCCGGCCGGATCGCCATGAGCCGCGAGGAGCCGCCGCCGGGCGGGATCGCGACGGTGCGGGGCGAGCTGATGGTGCGCGGGTCCACCGGGATTCCCGGGGCCTGACACCCTCCGGGGCCTGACACTTCCCGGGCCTCCCCCGGCCCGGGAGGGAGGGGCGGGCGGCGCCGACCCGGCCGGGCCCGGGGAGGCGGGGTGGAGGAGGGGTAGGCGGGGGACGCTCCCGGTCCTATGCTCGGGGCGGTGACTTCTCCGACCGGGTCAGACGTCGCGCCGTGCGGGTCGCCGCGACCGCGCACAGCCGAACTCCGGGACCGATCATGACCGTCCAGGACGGGGACGAGCGGGCGCGCCTGGCCGTGGCCGCGCTGCTGGCGGCCGTGCCTCCCGCCGACCGGCCGCGGCTGGCCGAGGCGCTGCGCGCGCTCCTCGGCGGCGAGCGGACCGCACCGCGCCCCGAGGACGTCCTGCTGCGCGAGCCGGGCCCCGGCGACCTCGGCTGGATCGTGCAGCGCAACGCTGCGCTGTACGCGGCCGAGCACGGCTGGAACACCGACTACGAGGGCCTGGTCGCGAGGATCGTCGCCGACTTCGCCGAGGACCACGACCCGCACCTGGAGCGGGTGTGGATCGCCGAGCTCGGCGGACGGCCCGTCGGGTGCGTGATGTGCGTACGGGACGACGCTCCCGGCACCGCACGGCTGCGGCTGCTGCTGGTCGAGCCCGAGGCGCGGGGTCTGGGCGTCGGCGACCGTCTCGTCGCGGCGGTCACCGGCTTCGCCCGCGGCGTCGGCTACCACGATCTCGTCCTATGGACCAACGACGTCCTGGCCGCCGCCCGGCGGATCTATCTGCGCCACGGCTTCACCCTGGTCGCCGAGAAGCCGCACCGGTCCTTCGGCGTCGATCTGACCGGCCAGGACTGGCGTCTGGACCTGCGCGCGGGACCGGAGTGACACGGTCGTCGGCGGCTCGACGGGGGTTTCCCGGGCCCCGGATCCGAGGGCGGCCGTCCGGAGTCCGGACAGCGTGTCCGCGCGCTGAACGAAGCGGCTGCGCAGAGTTAACTCAAACACCTACCGTACGGAACCGCCGGCGCAACCTGGATGCGAGACGGTGCTCCCCCAAGTAACCCATTCTCAGGGGGAGTTGGCATATATGCAAGGCACAGTGGACGGCTTCGCGTTCGGGGCGGTGACCCCGGCGGCCTCCTGCCTCGTCGCCTGTGTGGCCAGCGCGCTGGGCCTGCGCTGCGTCGTCCGTTCCCTGATCAACCGGCAGTCGTGGAAGCCCGGTTGGCTCGCACTCGGGGCCGCGACCATCGGCTGCGGCATCTGGACCACGCACTTCGTCGCGATGGTCGGATTCAAGATCCAGGGGATCCCGATCGACTACGACTCCCGCCTGACCTCGCTCAGCCTCGCCGTGGCGATCGTGCTCGTCGGCTTCGGCGTCTTCGCCGTCGGGTACCGGGGCGCGACCCCCGTCACCCTGACCGCGGCCGGGATCCTCACCGGGCTCGCCGTGGTGGCCGCGCACTACACCGGCATGGCCGCGCTGGAGCTGAACGGCACCCTGGGATACGACCCGCTCACGGTCGCCGCCTCCGTCCTGATCGCGGTCACCGCCGCGACCGCCGCCGTGTGGACCGCCGCCTCCTACCGGGGCTTCCCGGCCGCCCTCGGCTCCGGCCTCCTCATGGGCGTCGCCCTGACCGGCACGCACTACACCGGCATGGCCGCCCTCGCGGTGCATCTGCGCGGCGCGACGGACGCCTCGTACATGACCGGGATGTACGGGAGCAGTTCGTCGGCCTCGATCCTGCTCCCCCTGCTCATCGGACCCGTCGTCTTCCTGATCCTGGCCGGGGTGGTGGTGATGTTCGACCCCCAGCTCGTCCTCGGCGACGGCGACTGGAGCCGGGCCACCCCGCGGCGGCGCCGGAGCACGGCCGTCGTGCCCGAGCGCCCCGCGCATCCCCCGCGGACCGCCTCGCTCTTCGAGCCGCGCGACCAGCGGGCCGACCGGCGTACTAGCCCGCGCGGCCGGTGATCGGCGCCGTCCCGTCCAGACACCACTCCAGCACGGCGGGCCAGGGCCCGTAACCGGCGTCCATGCCGAGGTGCCCAGCCCCGGACAGCACCCGCGTCGGTACGCCCAGGGGGTCGCCGTAGACGGTACCGGCGCCCTCGGGGCAGTACGGGTCGTCGTCCCCGGCGACCAGCCGGGTGGACCCCGGAACGGTGAAGTCCCTTTCCTTCAGGGTGAATCCGGCGATCTCCGGCAGTCCCGCGAGGACGGAGGCGGACGGCGGGGCGACCAGCAGCACCCGGTCGGCGCTCGCCGTGCCCGGCAGCCCGCGGGCCACGGCGTGCAGCCACAGGAGGACCGAGAGGCTGTGGGCGACGACCACGCGCTCGGATCCGCGCAGGGCGTCCAGATGGCGGGCCAGCTCCGCCAGCCACACCTCCAGGTCCGGATCGTCGGGGTCGGGGAGCTGCGGATAGACGACGTGCTGCCCCCGCTCCGCGAGCCGCCCGGCGAGCCAGTGCTGCCAGTGGCCGGGCGGGCGGTGGTTCTGCCAGCCGTGCAGGATCAGGAAGGACCGGGCGTCGGGGGCGGGTCCGCCGTCGTCGGGGCGGTGGCTCGCGGGCCCGCCGTCCACGGGGCTGTCGGTGTCGTGCGTGCTCATGGCGTGATCGTTTCCGATTCCCGGCTCCCCGGTAAAGGGGTCGCGGCGGTCCATGCCGGCCGATCGCCCGTGCCCCGCTGCGGACCGGCGGCCCGTTCGGGGCCCGGTACGACCTTCGGTCACACGGTCTCCACGGTGCCCGCGTGGCGGGCTCGTTCGGCGGCGAGGACGGTGAGGTGGCTGGTGAGGGACTCCTGGGGGCCGGACTTCACCAGGGCCGGGTCGCCGGTGGCGACGGCGGCGACGAACGCGTCCATCAGGGCGGCGTCGCCCCCGCCGTGGCCGCCCGCCGCGTCCATGGCTCCTCGGGCGGTGAGGTCGACGGGCTCCTCGGTGCGGGTCAGGAAGTCGTAGACGCTCAGGGTCCGGCCGTCGCCGCGCAGTTCACCCCGGGTCCCGAAGATCCGGGTCCTGCGGTCGGCCTGTTCGGTGAAGGCGGTCATGGTGAAGGTGGCGGTGGCTCCCGAGGCGAACTCCATCGACACGACCTGGTGGTCGACCACGTCGTTGTCGCAGGCGTACACGCACCGCCCGTACGGGCCCTCGCGCAGGGCGCTCTCCAGGGCCTCGGGGGTGAAGTCGTCGACCACCACGCTGAGCGGCCAGTGGTGTTCGCCGCGGGCGAGCCGGTCGCCGTACTCGCGCCGGGCGGAGTAGGGGCAGGTGCTCTCCACCGAGCAGTCGAGGCAGCGGTCGGCGGCGCCCTCGGGCCGGTTCTCGGGCCGGAAGTGCGAGAGGCGTCCGAAACTGGAGACACGGACGGGGGGTTGGCCGAGGACGTACTGCAACCAGTCGATGTCGTGGCAGGACTTGGCCATCAGCATCGTCGTGGCCCGGTCCGTGCGGCCCCAGTTGCCGCGCACGAAGGAGTGTGCCTGGTGCCAGAAGCCGACGGGCTCCAGGTGCTGGACGTTGACCACGTCACCTATCCGGCCGGAGTCCACCACCTCCTTCACCGCCCGGGTGTACGGGGTGTAGCGCAGGACGTGTCCGACCGCGAGGATCACCCCGGCCTTCTCCACCGCCTCGACGATCCGCCGGCACTCGTCCTCGGTCAGGGCCATCGGCTTCTCCAGCAGGATGTGACAGCCGAGGGCCGCGAACTCCAGCACGGGTTCGAGGTGTTCGCGGTCGAGGGTGCAGACCAGGACGGCGTCGGCGATGCGGCCGCGGGCGGCCAGCACCCGCCAGTCGTCCACCGCGGCGTCCGGTTCCAGACCGTGGGCGGCCGCGAACCGCTCGCGCCGGGTCCGCCGGGGTTCCGCGACGGCCACCACCCGGGCCCGCTCCGGGTGTTCCAGGGCCCAGCGCGCGTGGCCGGTGCCCCGGTCCCCGGCACCGAGGACGGCGAGTGTGACAACGGAGGCGACGGAGTGCATCTCGGACCGCTTTCCCAGTCGGGTCGCAGGCGCGGTTGGCGCCGCACGTCGGGAAGCTATCCCGGCGGGATCTCCGCGACAAGACGCTCACGGCACTCCCGGGCCGACTCGGGGATCTTCTCCGCCCGGACTCGGCGGCCCCTCGCAGCCGCGCTCGGCGGTCTTCCCCGCAACCGCTCGACGGCCCCTCCCCGGACCGGCACAGGCGTGCTCTCCGGACCGGCTCAGGCGTGCTCTCCGGCCGCCGCCCAGGCGCCGAAGACCTCGTGGAAGTCCGGGAAGGTCTTGCGGACGCAGCCGGGGTCGTCGAAGTCCAGGCCCGGGGCGCGCAGCGAGGTCACGGCGAAGGCCATGGCGATGCGGTGGTCGCCGTACGTCCTGACCGTGCCGGCGGCGGGCGCGCCCGGGTGGATCTCGATCCAGTCGGGGCCGGTCTCCGCCCGGACACCGAGCGCGCGGAGGTTCTCGGCGCAGGCCTCCAGACGGTCGCACTCCTTGACCCGGGTGTTGGCGACGTCCTCGATCCGGACCGGGCCGGAGGCGAACGGCGCGATGGCGGCGAGCGTCGGCATGGTGTCGGAGATGTCCCGCATGTTGACGGTCAGGCCGCGCAGTACGCCGGTGCCGCGCACGGTCGTGCGGTCGGGCCCGGTCTCCACGTGCGCGCCCATCCTGCGCAACACGTCGACGAAGGCGAGGTCGCCCTGGAGGGCGTCCGCGCCGAGCCCGTCGACCGTGACCTCGCGGCCGGTCAGGGCGGCCGCGGCGAAGAAGTAGCTCGCGGTGGAGGCGTCGGGTTCGACGGGGTAGGTGGTGGCCCGGTAGCCGCCGGGCGCCACCTCGAAGACGTCGCCGTCCACGGTCACGTCCGCCCCGAACGCGCGCATCATCGCGAGGGTGATGCCGATGTACGGGGCGGAGACCAGGTCGGTGACCTCGATGCGCAGGCCCTTGCGGGTGAGCGGGCCGAGCAGCAGCAGGGCGGTGAGGTACTGGGAGGACTGGCCGGCGTCGAGGGTGACCGTGCCGCCCTCCACCCCGGAGGCGGAGATGCTCAGCGGGTGGTGGCCCTCCGCCTCCTCGTGCCGCAGGTCCACGCCCAGGTCGCGCAGCGCCCGCGACAGGGGTCCGAGGGGGCGCCTGCGCATCTGGGCGGAGGCGTCGAAGCGGTAGGTGCCGTGGCCGGCGGCGGCCAGGGTGGGCAGGAAGCGGGCCGTGGTCGCGCCGTCCCGGCAGTAGACGTCGGCCCGCTCGGCCGCGGGGCCCTGCGGGCGGCCGTCGACGTGCCAGCTGTCCGGGGTCCGGCCGACGCGGTAGCCGAGCCGGGTCAGCCCCTCCGCGAAGCCCTCGGTGTCGTCCGAGCGGAGCGGGCGGACGAGACGGGTGACCCCGTCCGCCGCGGCGGCCAGGAAGAGCGCGCGGGCGGTGATGGACTTGGAACCGGGGATGTCGACGACGGCCATGGGGTCATGCTGACGCCCCGGCGCGTTCCGGCGCCGGAACGTCCGCCGGCTGGACCTTTCGTGGCGTCCGCGAGGTGAGCGCGACCCCGCCCACGAGCAGGGCGGCCGCCGCCCAGCGCAGCGGGCCGGCCGACTCGTGCAGGAACAGCGCGGCCGAGGACATCCCGAAGACCGGGACGAGCAGCGAGAACGGCGCGACGGTGGAGGCGGGGTAGTGGTGCAGCAGCCGGCCCCAGGCTCCGAAGCCGAGGACGGTGGTGATCCAGGCGACGTAGACGACGACTCCGGCGCCCTGCCAGTCCAGGTCCCCGAGCGCGTCCAGGTCGCGGGAGGGGCCCTCGGTGAGCAGGGACAGGGCGAGCAGCGGCAGGACGGGGACGGTGCTCACCCAGACCATGAAGTTCAGCGGGTCGGGCGGGGACGCCTTGCGGGTGAGGACGTTGGACACCCCCCAGCAGGCCGCGGCCGCGACGACCAGGGCGAAGGCGCCGAGCGGTCCTGACGTGCCCTCGTCGACGGCGGCCAGGCCCACTCCGCACAGGGCGACCCCCATGCCCGCCAGCCGGACGCGGCCGGGGCGTTCGCCGAGGAAGGCGAAGGCAGCGACCGCCGTGAAGACGGCCTGGACCTGGAGCACGAGGGAGGACAGTCCGGCGGGCATCCCCGCGTCCATGCCGATGAACAGCAGCCCGAACTTCGCGACCCCGAGCACGAGTCCCACCGACACGATCCACTTCCACGCCACCTTGGGGCGGCCGACGAGGAACACGGCGGGCACGGCCGCCACCAGGAAGCGCAGCGCGGAGAAGAGCAGGGGCGGGAAGTGGCCGAGTCCGACCTCGATGACGGTGAAGTTGACGCCCCAGACGGCGGCGACGAAGACGGCGAGACTGATGTGTGCGGGTCGCATGCGTCGAGCATCCGACGCCACCACTGTGTAGCACCAGCGCGAATGTCTGCATGGATGGATGAAGCAACGCTTACGTAAGCTGGCGGGGACATCGCGGACCGGGAGGCCTCCATGCTCGATCTCCAGCGCCTGCGCGCTCTGCACGCCGTCTCGGTGCACGGCACGGTCGGCGCCGCCGCGGCCGCGCTCGGCTACACCCCGTCCGCCGTGTCCCAGCAGATCGCGAAGCTGGAGCGGGAGACCAGGACCGTTCTGCTCGAACGGCGCGGGCGCGGTGTCCGGCTCACCGAGCAGGCCGAACAACTCGCCGCCACAGCGCAGGAGTTGCTGGCGATCGTGGAGCGGGCTGAAACCGATCTGGAGGAGCGCAGGGGGATGCCGGCGGGGCGGCTGACGGTGGCCGCGTTCGCCTCGGCCGCCCGCGGTCTGATGCCCGCCGTACTGGCCGACCTGGCCGTCCGTCACCCGGCCCTCGACACCCGGCTGACGGAGATCGACCCGCATCTGTCCGTCGACCTGGTGGCCCGGGGCGCGGTCGACATGGCCGTCGCGCACGACTGGGACATCTCCCCGCTGCCGGCCCCGCCGGGGGTGGAGCAGGCGGTGATCGGGGACGACCTGTGCGATCTGCTCGTCCCGGCCGGACATCCCTTCGCCGGGCGGGCTTCGGTGCGGCGCGAGGACCTGGGGGGTCAGCGGTGGATCTGCCAGCCGCCCGGGCGGGTCTGTCATGACTGGCTGGTGCGGACGCTGCGGGTGGCGGGCAGCGAGCCGGACATCGTCCACCAGGCCGAGGAGAACCCGACCCTCATCGCCCTCGTGGCGGCCGGTCTCGGCGTGGCGCTCATCCCGCGTCTCGGCCGCGGTCCGCTTCCCGCGGGGGTGGTGGAGGTGGCCCTCGATCCGCTGCCCGTCCGTCGGCTGTACGCGCTGTGGCGCGCGGGTGCGGCCCGCCGTCCGGCCATCGCGGAGACGGTCCGCACGCTCCGGTCCCACTGGCCGACACTGACGGCCCGCCCCTGACCCCCGCAGCCGTACCGCCGGCCCCGCAACAGCCTTCTCTCGCCCCCTCCGCCCCTACCCGACCCGCACCCAGGGGCTCCGCCCCCGGACCCCCGCTCCTCAAACGCCGGAGGGGCTGAATGTTCCCCGGAACCCAAAGGCCGGGCCGGGGAAGGGCCACCCCCGGGGCTCCGCCCCGGACCCCGCTCCTCAAACGCCGGAGG
>NZ_JBHXDQ010000104.1:0-22957 GCF_042725875.1 Streptomyces sp. NPDC127038
GTGCGACGGCCCTTCGCGGGGTGCCGGAGGGGACGTCAGTGGACGTCGCCCATGAGCGCCTTGACCTTCTTGCGGTACATCCACACCGCGGCACCGGCGATCACGGCGAGCGTGGCCTCCAGAGCGACGATGCCCGTCTTGTTCAGGTCGACGTTGGCGATGGAGAGCAGACCGGTCGTGGCGTCACCGGCGGTGACGGCCAGGAACCAGACACCCATCATCTGGGAGGCGTACTTCGCCGGAGCCATCTTCGTGGTGACGGAGAGGCCGACCGGGGAGAGCGTCAGCTCACCGACGGTCTGCACGAAGTAGATCGCCACCAGCCACATCGCGGCCGCCTTGTGACCGCCCTCGGCGATCGTCAGCGGGGCCAGGAAGAGGAAGAACGAGGCGCCGATCAGGATCAGACCCGAGGCGAACTTCGTCGCCGTGCTCGGCTCCTTGCCGCGCTTGTTCAGCCACAGCCACGCCCAGGCGAAGACCGGGGCCAGCGCCATGATCATGACCGGGTTGACCGACTGGTACCAGGAGACCGGGAACTCCCAGCCGAAGATCGTGTTCTTCGCCGACTCGTCAGCGAAGATCGACATCGTCGAGCCGCCCTGGTCGTAGATCATCCAGAACACGGCCGCGGCGACGAAGAACCAGATGTACGCGGACATCTTCGACTGGTCGGCGCGGTCCAGGGACTTGTCCCGCTTGATGCGCCCGATGACCATGACGGGGATGAGCAGACCGGCGATCGTGATCGGGACCAGCAGCCAGTTCAGCGTGTAGTGGCCCGAGAAGCCGACGATCGCGTAGAAGACGACGGCGACAGCGGCCCACAGCGCGGACTTGCGCAGGGTCGAGGACTTCTCCTCGGCCGTCAGAGGCGTGGGGACCTCGTGCGAGCGGGCGCTGAGGTGACGGCCGCCGAGCAGGTACTGGATGAGACCCAGCGCCATGCCGAGCGCGGCGAGGGCGAAGCCCAGGTGCCAGTTGACGTTCTCGCCGACGGTGCCGATGATCAGCGGCGCGGCGAAGGCACCGAGGTTGATGCCGACGTAGAACAGCGTGAAGCCACCGTCACGGCGCGCGTCGTCCGGGCCGTCGTAGAGGTGGCCCACCATCGTGGAGATGTTGGCCTTCAGCAGACCGGAACCGATCGCCACGAGCCCGAGGCCCGCGTAGAAGGTCTCGGAGGAGGGCAGAGCCAGCGTGAGGTGGCCCAGCATGATGATCACACCCGCGACGGCGACCGTCTTGCGGGGGCCGAGGACACGGTCGGCGAACCAGCCGCCCGGCAGGGCGAGCAGGTACACCAGGGAGAGGTACACCGAGTAGATCGCGGTCGCGGTGGCCGCGCTGAGGTGCAGACCGCCCGGTGCCACCAGGTACAGCGGGAGCAGTGCCTTCATGCCGTAGTAGGAGAAACGCTCCCACATCTCGGTCATGAAGAGGGTGGCCAGTCCGCGGGGGTGGCCGAAGAAGGTCTTCTCGGAGGATCCGGAGATTCCCGGAGTCGCCGAGTCCTTCGTCAGGCTGGACGCCATGGTCGATCCTTGCTGGTCGGGACGCGCTGTTGGGGGGTCCCCTCGCCCAGGTGGAAACCGAGAGCTCGGGGGAATACGCGCCCATGGGGGGCGGCCGGCACCGGCGAGGTTCGGCGTCCCTCCCCACGCCCACGGGGAATCCGCCCCGGAGTACGGGAGCGGTGGACGGCGACCACCGGGATCCACGCCCGTCACGCTTCAGCGCGTTCGGGCCCGGCCACAGGTCATTCCTTCAAGGCTGGCTGACACCAGCCCGCACGCAGAAGAGACCTTCAGCATCTAGTTCCAGCCAAAGGTCCCGAAGCAGTGCATCAGGCGTTCGGTCACCATACGACATCACAATGCCCTATATGGAAGGACTTGAGACATGGATCACAGGCGATCGTGGAACCGCGGACGATCATTCGAAGGTGTTCATCAGGATCTCATCCCGAACCCACAGGTAAGAAACACCCGGACGGAGGGTGTGAACCACGGAGGCGGATCGCTGCCCGGGCGCGCTCCACGGCGGACTACCATCACCCCATGACCCGTGTACTGCTCGCCGAGGACGACGCGTCCATCTCGGAGCCGCTGGCCCGTGCCCTGCGCCGGGAGGGTTACGAGGTCGAAGTCCGCGAGGACGGACCCACCGCGCTCGACGCCGGAATGCAGGGCGGCGTCGACCTGGTCGTCCTGGACCTCGGACTGCCCGGCATGGACGGCCTGGAAGTCGCCCGCAGGCTCCGCGCCGAGGGCCACACCGTGCCCATCCTCATCCTCACCGCGCGCGCCGACGAGGTGGACACCGTCGTCGGTCTCGACGCGGGCGCCGACGACTACGTCACCAAGCCGTTCCGGCTCGCCGAACTCCTCGCCCGGGTACGGGCGCTGCTCCGGCGCGGCGCCGCCGAGCCCCAGCAGCCCCCCGCCACCCACGGCGTGCGCATCGACGTCGAGTCGCACCGCGCCTGGATGGGCGACGAGGAACTCCAGCTCACGGCCAAGGAGTTCGACCTCCTGCGGGTCCTGGTCCGGGACGCGGGCCGTGTCGTCACCCGCGACCAGCTCATGCGCGAGGTCTGGGACACCACATGGTGGTCCTCCACCAAGACCCTCGACATGCACATCTCCTGGCTCCGCAAGAAGCTCGGCGACGACGCGGCGAACCCCCGCTACATCGCGACGGTACGAGGCGTCGGCTTCCGCTTCGAGAAGAGCTGAGCCGCCGGCCCCCGCTCCGCCGGGAGCAGGGGCCGCACGCCACACCCTGGGCGCGACCGGTCCGCAGGGCGGGGGGAAACCCGCGCCCCCGGACCGTCGCCCGGCCCGGGCGGCGCCGGCGAACGTGCACACTGGTCCCGGTACAGCCATCTGCCCGGAGGGCCCCGTGCGTCGCCGTCTGATCCAGTCCACCCTCGCCGTCGTCCTCGTGGTGATCGCCGTCTTCGGGGTCTCCCTCGTCATCGTCGAGACCCGCACGATCAGCAACAGCGCCCAGGAACGCGTGGACTCCGAGGCGCTGCGGCTGGCCAGCATCGTGGACAGCCGCATCCTCGGCGACGAGAACATCACCGCCGAGACGTTCAGGAACCAGGTCACCGACCGGCGCTACGCCGTGATCAGGATCCCGGGCCGCGACCCCATCGAGGCCGGCACCCAGCCCACCGGCGACGTCATCCAGTACACCGCCAAGGGCGAGTCGGGCGAGACCGTCACCGTGCAGGAGCCCCGCTCCTCGGTGACCAAGGAGGTCGGCCGCACCCTCCTGGTCATCGGCGCCGTCGCCCTGCTCGCGATCATCGCCGCGGTCCTGCTCGCCGTGCGCCAGGCCAACCGCCTCGCCTCCCCGCTCACCGACCTCGCCGAGACGGCGGAACGGCTCGGCTCCGGCGACCCCCGCCCCCGCCACAAGCGCTACGGCGTCCCCGAGCTCGACCGGGTCGCCGACGTGCTGGACAGCAGCGCCGAACGCATCGGCCGCATGCTCACCGCCGAGCGCCGCCTCGCCGCCGACGCCTCCCACCAGCTGCGGACCCCGCTGACGGCGCTCTCCATGCGCCTGGAGGAGATCACCCTCACCGACGACCCCGACACGGTCAAGGAGGAGGCGACGATCGCGCTGACCCAGGTGGAGCGCCTCACCGACGTGGTCGAGCGCCTGCTCACCAACGCCCGGGACCCGCGCACCGGCTCCGCCGTCTCCTTCGACCTCGACGAGGTCATCAAGCAGCAGCTGGAGGAATGGCGCCCCGCCTACCGCAGCGCCGGCCGCGCGATCGTCAGTTCGGGCAAGCGCCATCTCCAGGCGGTGGGCACCCCGGGCGCGGTCGCCCAGGTCCTCGCCGCGCTGATCGAGAACTCCCTCATGCACGGCGGCGGCACCGTCGCGCTGCGCACCCGCGTGACCGGCAACCAGGCCGTCATCGAGGTCACCGACGAGGGCCCCGGCGTCCCCACCGACCTCGGCGCCCGCATCTTCGAGCGCACCATCAGCGGCCGCAACTCCACCGGCATCGGGCTCGCCGTCGCCCGCGACCTCGCGGAGGCCGACGGGGGGCGTCTGGAGATGCTCCAGGCGCAGCCGCCCGTCTTCGGCATGTTCCTCTCCCGCACCCCGCTCAAGCGCCCGCCCCGGCTTCCCGAGGACGACGAGGAGCGCACGGTCAGGTAGAGCGCGGGGTCAGGTGGAGCGCAGGGCCGGGCAGAACGCAGGGCCCCACGGCGCACGGCCTGTCACGGCGCACGGCCTGTCACGGCGCACGGCCGGACCGGCCCGCACCGACCGGCTCAGTTCACGCGGGCCCGCGCACGGCTCGTCTGCGGCTCGGGCACCTCGTCCAGGAACGACTCGGCGCTGGCCACCGCCTCCCGGGCCGGCAGCGCCTGGAACACCCAGGTGCGGTACGACCAGAAGCGGAACAGCGTCGCGACCCCGATGCCGAGGAACTTGAAGACGTTGCTCTGGAGCGGGCTGTCCCAGCCGAAGCCGTACGTCGCCACGTACAGCACGCCGTTCTCGATGACCAGGCCCACCACGCTGAACAGCAGGAAGAGCGTCAGCTCCTTGGTGCGCCCGCCCTTGTCACGGTCCCGGTAGGTGAAGTAGCGGAACCCGACGTAGTTGAAGACGATCGACACGACCGTCGCCACGACACTGGCCCGCACGACCTGCAGGCCCGTGAGATGACGTACGAGGTTGAACACCACCAGGTTGACGAGCAGCCCGGCGCCGCCCACCGCGCCGAACTTGGCGACCTCGCGGACGAGCAGGTCGAAACGCTGCCGAACCGCGCTGCGGGGCCCCTCGTGAGGCCCCGATGAAGCACTGCCCATGGTGTCGCCAGCCCCCGTCGGTGGGTCTTGTCGTCTGCCGTGCCGGTGAACGCGCGGTTGATTGCGCCAACCAGCCCATGCTAACCAGCGGCCCCGCACGGTGCCTGTGCATGTGCTCACAGGTAAGAAAAGAGGCGGTCACCGGCAGGGAAAATCGGGGCGTATCACCGCGGAATCCGGCCACCGTGGCGTGGCCGATACTCTTGGAGCGTGACGTTCCCGGTAGTCGGCATGGTCGGCGGCGGTCAGCTCGCTCGTATGACGCACGAGGCTGGCATCCCGCTCGGCATCAGGTTCAAGCTCCTCAGTGACACTCCACAGGATTCCGCGGCGCAGGTCGTCGGCGAAGTCGTCGTCGGCGACTACCGCGACCTCGACACGCTGCGCGACTTCGCGCGCGGCTGCGACGTGATCACCTTCGATCACGAGCACGTCCCGACCGAGCACCTGCGGGCCCTGGAGGCGGACGGCATCCCCGTCCGGCCGGGCCCCGACGCGCTCGTGCACGCCCAGGACAAGGGCGTGATGCGGGCCAAGCTCGACGCGATCGGCGTGCCGTGCCCCCGGCACCGCATCGTGACCGACGTCCAGGACGTGGTCGCGTTCGCCGCGGAGGGCCTCGCCCCGGGAGAGGAGGGCGACGGCTTCCCGGTCATCCTCAAGACCGTCCGCGGCGGCTACGACGGCAAGGGCGTCTGGTTCGTCCGCTCCGCGCAGGAGGCCGCCGACCCGTTCCGCGCCGGCGTCCCCGTCCTCGCCGAGGAGAAGGTCGACTTCGCCCGCGAGCTCGCCGCGAACGTCGTCCGCTCCCCGCACGGCCAGGCCGTCGCGTACCCCGTCGTCGAGTCCCAGCAGGTCGGCGGCGTCTGCGACACCGTGATCGCCCCGGCCCCCGGCATCGCCGAGGAGCTGGCCCTGGAGGCGCAGGAACTGGCGCTGCGCATCGCCAAGGAACTCGGAGTCGTCGGCCACCTCGCCGTCGAGCTCTTCGAGACCCGCGACGGACGCATCCTCGTCAACGAACTCGCCATGCGCCCGCACAACTCGGGCCACTGGACCCAGGACGGCGCGGTCACCTCCCAGTTCGCCAACCACGTCCGCGCGGTCCTCGACCTCCCGCTCGGCGACCCGCGCCCGCGCGCCCGCTGGACCGTCATGGCGAACGTCCTCGGCGGCGACTTCCCCGACATGTACTCCGCGTACCTGCACTGCATGGCCCGCGACCCGCAGCTGAAGATCCACATGTACGGCAAGGACGTGAAGCCCGGCCGTAAGGTCGGCCATGTCAACACCTACGGCGACGACCTGGACGACGTCCTTGAGCGCGCCCGGCACGCAGCCGGCTACCTGAGAGGCACGATCACCGAATGAGCCCCGTTGTAGGCATCGTCATGGGTTCGGACTCCGACTGGCCGGTCATGGAGGCCGCCGCCCAGGCGCTGGACGAGTTCGAGATCCCCTACGAGGTGGACGTCGTCTCCGCCCACCGCATGCCGCACGAGATGATCGCGTACGGCGAGCAGGCCGCGGAGCGCGGGCTCAAGGCGATCATCGCGGGCGCCGGCGGCGCCGCCCACCTGCCGGGGATGCTGGCGTCCGTCACCCCGCTGCCCGTCATCGGCGTGCCCGTCCCGCTCAAGTACCTCGACGGCATGGACTCGCTGCTCTCCATCGTGCAGATGCCCGCCGGCGTGCCCGTGGCCACCGTCTCCGTCGGCGGCGCCCGCAACGCCGGTCTGCTGGCCGCCCGGATGCTCGCCGCCCACGACGAGGAACTCCTCGGCCGGATGCGGGAGTTCCAGCAGGAGCTCAACGACCAGGCCACCGAGAAGGGCAAGCGGCTGCGCGCCAAGGTCGAGGGCGCCACCGGCGGCTTCGGCTTCGGGAAGTGACGCGGATGACCTCGTCCTCCCTGCCCTCGATCGACCGCGCCCGGGCCCTGCTCGACGAGTTCCCGGTCGTCGACGGACACAACGACCTGCCCTGGGCCCTGCGCGAGCAGGTCCGCTACGACCTCGGCGCCCGCGACATCGCCACCGACCAGAGCGCCCACCTGCACACGGACCTGGCCCGGCTGCGCGCCGGCGGGGTCGGCGCCCAGTTCTGGTCGGTGTACGTACGCTCCGATCTGCCCGGCGCCCTCACCGCGACGCTGGAACAGATCGACTGCGTACGGCAGTTGATCGACCGTTACCCGGCGGACCTGCGGGGCGCGCTGACCGCCGCCGACATGGAGGCGGCCCGCGCCGAGGGCCGTATCGCCTCCCTCATGGGAGCCGAGGGCGGTCACTCGATCGACAACTCCCTCGCCGCCCTGCGCGCGCTGTACGCGCTCGGCGTCCGGTACATGACCCTCACCCACAACGACAACATCGCCTGGGCCGACTCGGCGACGGACGTCCCCTCGGTGGGCGGTCTGTCCGCCTTCGGCCGCGAGGTCGTCCGCGAGATGAACCGCGAGGGCATGCTCGTGGACCTCTCGCACGTGGCCGCCACGACGATGCGCGACGCGCTCGACACCTCCGCGGCGCCGGTGATCTTCTCGCACTCCTCGGCCCGCGCCGTGTGCGACCACCCGCGCAACATCCCGGACGACGTCCTGGAGCGGCTGCCCGCCAACGGCGGCGTGGCGATGGTGACGTTCGTGCCGAAGTTCGTCCTCCAGGCGGCCGTCGAGTGGACCACCGCGGCCGACGAGAACATGCGCGCCAACGGCTTCCACCACCTCGACACCACCGCCGAGGCCATGAAGGTCCACCGGGCCTTCGAGGAGGACAACCCGCGCCCGATCGCCACCGTCTCGACGGTCGCCGACCACCTCGACCACATGCGCGAGGTCGCGGGTGTCGACCACCTCGGCATCGGCGGCGACTACGACGGCACGGCGTTCACCCCGGCCGGACTGGACGACGTCTCGGGCTACCCGAACCTGGTCGCCGAACTCCTCGACCGCGGCTGGTCGTCTTCCGACATCGCCAAGCTGACCTGGCAGAACGCCGTGCGCGTGCTGGGCGCCGCCGAGGACGTCTCCCGCGACCTCCGTGCCCGCCGGGCCCCGTCCAACGCGACCCTGGAGCAGCTGGACGGCTGAGGAGCCGGGCGGGACGGCGGGGCACCCGGGGCGCGCTCAGCAGGCGCAGAGGCAGAACGGGTGCCCGGCCGGGTCCGCGTACACCCGGAACGAACGCGACCGGTCCTCCGTGTCCAGCGGGGTCGCGCCGAGTTCCAGCACGCCCTTCTCCGCCACGTCCAGGTCCTCGACCGTCAGGTCCAGATGCAGCTGCTGCGAGCCGTCGGGCGAGGGCCAGCGCGGCGGTACGTACCCGGGCGCGGCCTGGAACGCCAGCTTGCGCCCTCCCGGCAGGTCCAGGTCGATCCAGTCGGTCTCCTCCGTGACGGTGCCGCCCAGCACCCCCGCGTAGAACTCGGCGAGCGCGCGCGGGTCGGGACAGTCCAGGACGACGACGTCGAGTGTGGCGAGAGCCATGACTTCCTCCGTGGGATCTCCGGCATGCCTACGCGTTACCCATAGACCGCTCCTGCGGGTAACGGTTACTGCATGCTCCCGCATTGGAGGTAACGTCGCAACCATGAATGACCGAGCGCCCGCACCCGGCGGTCTCGCCCTGGTCCAGGCGCTGGTGAACACCCTGGACATCGAGTCGGGCGCCGACTCCCTGGACACGCCCGAGGGCCTGGCCCGGTTCGGCCTGACGGCGGACGAGGCGGACGGGGCCCGTGAGCTGCGCGAGTCGCTGCGGGCGGTGTGCCTGGCGCACGCGGGCCATCCGGCGCACACGGGGGTGACCCCGCTCGGGGAGCTCCTCGCCCGCGCGCCCCTGCGGGTGACGCTGGACGAGGACGGAGGCACGGCCCGCCTGGTCCCCGCCGTCGGACCAACCGTGCAGGCTCCGCCGGCTCCCGCGACCGCTCCGGCTCCCCAGGCCCCTCCGGCCCCGCTGGCCTTCCGGGTCGCCGCCGCCATCGCCGAGTCGCTGGTCGAGGGCACCTGGGCGCGGCTGAAGGCCTGCGAGGCGCCGACCTGCCACTGGGCGTACTACGACCGCTCGCCCGCGGGCCGCGGCCGCTGGTGCTCGATGGCGGTGTGCGGGGCCCGCGCCAAGATGCGCCGCTACCGGGCCAGGTAGTCCCCGCCGGGCGGAAGGTCTGCGGGCGACGGCGCCGGACGCCGGACACGGTCCGGCGGTCTCCGGCCGCGGCACAGCGAAGTGGTGCAGAATGCAACCGGCGCCGCTCCGGCCGACTGAGCCTCGGCCGGAGCGGCGTCACCCGTCCCGGCCCCGGCGAGCGCCTGTCGGTGCCCGCGCCAGAGCCGCCGCCGAAAGGGGCTCACGCCGGTCGGCAAGCAAGGGGGCGCCTGCCCCCGGCAAGAGGCTCGTGCCGGCCGATACCGCGGATCAGGCGGTGGGTCGGCCCATCGCCCGGTACGTCCAGCCCGCCCGGCGCCACGCCTCCGGGTCCAGAGCGTTGCGTCCGTCGAGGAGCACCCGGGACGACGCGACCTCTCCCAGCACCGCCGGGTCCAGCTCGCGGAACTCGCGCCACTCCGTCAGGTGCAGGACGACATCGGCGCCCCGCACGGCCTCCACCGCCGAGTCGGCGTACCCGAGCGTCGGGAACAGCCGCTTGGCGTTCGCCATGCCCTTCGGGTCGTAGACGGTGACCTGACCGCCCTGGAGGTGGATCTGCCCGGCCACGTTCAGGGCCGGGGAGTCGCGCACGTCGTCCGAGTCCGGCTTGAAGGTCGCGCCGAGCACCGCGACCCGCTTGCCGAGGAACGAACCGCCGCCGCCGAGCGCGTCGCGGGCCATCTCCACCATCTGCCCGCGGCGCCGCATGTTGATGGAGTCGATCTCGCGCAGGAACGTCAGCGCCTGGTCGGCGCCCAGCTCACCCGCGCGCGCCATGAAGGCACGGATGTCCTTGGGCAGACAGCCGCCGCCGAAGCCGATCCCGGCCCGCAGGAACTTCTTCCCGATCCGCTCGTCGTGTCCTATGGCCTCGGCCAGCATGGCGACATCGCCGCCCGCGGCCTCGCAGACCTCCGCCATCGCGTTGATGAAGGAGATCTTGGTGGCGAGGAAGGAGTTCGCGGACGTCTTCACCAGCTCGGCGGTCGGGAAGTCGGTCACGACGAACGGCGTGCCCTCGGCGACCGGCGTCAGATAGACCTCGCGCAGCAGCTTCTCGGAGCGCTCGCTGCGCACGCCGACCACGATCCGGTCGGGGTGCAGGGTGTCGTTCACCGCGAAGCCCTCGCGCAGGAACTCCGGGTTCCAGGCCAGCTCGGCGTCCGCGCCCGCGGGCGACAGCTCGGCGAGCCGGGCGGCCAGCCGCTCCGCCGAGCCGACCGGCACGGTGGACTTGCCGACGACCAGGGCGGGGCCGTGCAGATGGGGCGCCAGCGCCTCGAAGGCCGCGTCGACGTAGGACATGTCGCAGGCGTACTCGCCGTGCTTCTGCGGTGTGTTCACACAGACGAAGTGGACGTCTCCGAAGGCGCCGACCTCGGCCCAGTCCATGGTGAAACGGAGCCGGCCGGTCGAGCCCTCGATCCCGGCCACGTGCTTGCGCAGCAGCTCCTCGAGACCGGGCTCGAACATCGGGACCTCGCCCCGCTGGAGCATCTCGATCTTCTCCGGCACCACGTCGAGCCCGAGGACCTCGAAGCCGAGCTCGGCCATGGCCGCGGCGTGGGTGGCGCCGAGGTAGCCGGTGCCGATCACGGTGATCTTGAGGGCCATGGGTGCTCCTGAGGTGTGCGGCGCGTAGGTGCGCGCCTGAGCATAGTCGGGGCTTCGGGGAGCGCTTTCACGGGCAGTTTTCCCCCTGTCGCCAAGCTCACGTATCCGTTCGCGCGGGCGGGACTCTAAAATTGTGTTACTTAACGGTAGTTAGCGCCGCCAGCACAGCACCTTTTGGAGCGTGAGAGACCTTGGCCGGATCGGCTGATTTCGACCTGTACCGCCCGTCCGAGGAGCACGACATGCTCCGGGACGCGATCCGCTCGCTGGCCGAGGCGAAAATCGCGCCGTACGCCGCAGCGGTGGACGAGGAAGCCCGCTTCCCGCAGGAGGCGCTGGACGCCCTGGTCGCGAACGACCTGCACGCCGTGCACGTCCCCGAGGAGTACGGCGGCGCCGGTGCCGACGCCCTCGCGACGGTCATCGTGATCGAGGAGGTGGCCCGCGTCTGCGTGTCCTCCTCGCTGATCCCCGCCGTGAACAAGCTGGGCTCGCTCCCGGTGATCCTCTCCGGGTCCGAGGACCTGAAGAAGAAGTACCTGGGCCCGCTCGCCAAGGGCGACGGCATGTTCTCGTACTGCCTCTCCGAGCCGGACGCCGGTTCGGACGCGGCCGGCATGAAGACGCGCGCCGTCCGCGACGGCGACTTCTGGGTGCTGAACGGCGTGAAGCGCTGGATCACCAACGCGGGCGTCTCCGAGTACTACACGGTCATGGCGGTGACCGACCCGACGAAGCGTTCCAAGGGCATCAGCGCGTTCGTCGTCGAGAAGTCCGACGAGGGCGTGTCCTTCGGCGCCCCGGAGAAGAAGCTCGGCATCAAGGGCAGCCCGACCCGCGAGGTCTACCTCGACAACGTCCGCATCCCCGCCGACCGCATGATCGGCGAGGAGGGCACCGGCTTCGCGACCGCCATGAAGACCCTGGACCACACCCGCATCACCATCGCGGCCCAGGCCCTCGGTGTCGCCCAGGGCGCCCTCGACTACGCCAAGGGCTACGTCCAGGAGCGCAAGCAGTTCGGCAAGGCGATCGCGGACTTCCAGGGCATCCAGTTCATGCTCGCCGACATGGCCATGAAGATCGAGGCCGCCCGCCAGCTCACGTACGCGGCCGCCGCCAAGTCGGAGCGCGGCGACAAGGACCTCACGTTCCAGGGCGCCGCCGCCAAGTGCTTCGCCTCGGACGTCGCCATGGAGGTCACCACGGACGCCGTCCAGCTCCTCGGCGGCTACGGCTACACCCGCGACTACCCGGTCGAGCGCATGATGCGCGACGCGAAGATCACCCAGATTTACGAAGGAACGAACCAGGTCCAGCGCATCGTCATGGCGAGGAACCTGCCGTAGTACGCCGTCTGCCGGCAGCGGAGGCGAGAGGCGCCCGGTGCGCCTCTCGCCTCTCGCGTTTCCGGGTCAGTCCTTCCGGGCCCGGACCCAGGTGAGGCAGAAGCCGTAGGCGGTGTCCATCTGTTCCTGGACCGAGTGGCGCGGAGTGCCGGTGAACCAGCGGACCTCGCGGGTGACCGTGAGGCCGCCCTCCCCGGGCGCGGCCAGCGCGACGGCGCAGCCCGTCGCTCCCGCGGGGGAGTCGTCGAGGGCGATCCGGAAGCCGCCGGAAGGGGCCGTCACGGTGGCCGTGGCGCCCAGGGTCCGGAAATCCACGGCGCCGCTGTACACGTAGACGTGGAAGAGCAGCCGCCGGAAGAGCTCGCGCCGCTCCAGGTCCACCCGGACCGTCTCCCCGTCCGAGGACGCCCCCGTGCGGTCGTCCTGGTCGAGTTCCATGTACGGCCACTCCGTCAGCGAGCCGAAGCTGTTCCCCAGTGGCTGTACGGCCGCGCGGCTGCCGTCGTGGAACGCGGCCATGCAGCCGAGGTCGAGGTCGGCGCCGGTCCCCGGCGGGCGGTTGAGATTCACCCGGAGGACTCCGCGCCCCGTGACACGGGCCCGCGGCGCCGACCTGGTCAGCAGCGTCTCGGCGCGCGCGGAGGGAAGGCGCGGCTCCTCGCGGGCCGGAGGAACCGGCGGGGCGGACGGGGCGGCGCGCCGCGCGCCCGTCCCGGGCCGGGTGTCGGGCGCGGGACGCAGCCGGATGGTCGCCCGTGGACGGTCGTCGTTGCTCAACGGTTCCCCCTCGCACCGCCGTCGGGAAGTGGCGGGTGTCGCGAGTTTATGCGCGCAGCGTGGTCGCTGGAGTACTCTCTGTGCCCTCGGTCGCGCGTCTGGTGCGTGTGAACCGGCGGGGGCAGGGCGGCAGTTCGACGGGTGGGGATCCAGGGTCGCCCCGACACGCCTCCGCGTCCGTCGTGTTGTGGGGGTGGGCATGCCGTCAGGCGCCCTGATGGACCGTCGTGTGATCGCGCAGAGCATCGAGGAGCTCGCCGGGCGGCAGGAGCTCGGAAGCCGGAAGGAAGAGCTGGCCGCGCTCGCGGCCGCCCTGCGGAACCAGGATCCCGCCGGTCTCGACCCCTGGTCCGAGCTCGATCTCCTCACCGCGTACGCCCGACCCGAGAGCCTGCGCGCGAACGGCGCCCGGGACGGCGAGCACCCGGTGTGGTCCTACGCCGAAGGGGTGCTGGGCGCGCTGGTCTTCGTGCCGCTGATGCTCACCTGGTACGGGCTGACGCGGGCGTCGAGCGCGTACGGGGCGCTGACCGGCGCGGACCCGGGGGCCGCCTCCCGGCCCTTCCTCCAGCTGTGGCAGTCGGGGTTCGAGGGGCATCTGACCGGCGCGTTCACCTTCGGCCACGTGGCGATGAGCGCCACCGTCGCCATCGCGCTGCTCTTCGCGCTGGTGCTGACGCACGGCCTGCGGCGGTCCGCCGTCGCCCGCCGGGAGGAGGCCGCCGAGCGTGGCTCCGAGGAGCTGATGGCGGCGCTCGTCCCGGCGCTGACCCGCGCCCAGCTCGTCCTGAACGGGCAGCGGTCGAGTTCCCCGCAGCGCTTCGCGGCCGAGCTCACCGAGGCCGCGGCGACGCTCAGGCGGCTGGGCGACAAGGCCGTCCGGGTCCAGAAGGATCTGACGTCGGCGGCCTCGGCCGTGGGGGAGGCGGTGCAGGGCGCCGAACGCGCGCTCACCGGGGTCGACGCCTCGGTGAAGCCGCTGGAGGCCGCGGTGGGCCGGGTCGAGGCCGCCGTCAGCGACGGCGGGGACCGGGTCCGCAAGGCCCTCGACGAGGTCCGCGACGCGAGCGGCGAGGTGCGGCTCGCCGTACGGGGTGCCGGTGACCGCGTCGAGGACTCCGTCACGGTGCTGGCCGCGTCCCAGCGGGCCTACGCCACCGGTATCGAGGTGTCCTCGGACGTCTCGGCCCAACTCCTGGGCCGGTTCGGCGAGGTGGCGGAGGACACGGCCCGCGCGGTCGAGGAGTCCCAGCACGCCGTACGCGAACTGAACGCCCAGAGCGCCGCGTTGAGGTCCGTCGCCGAGGAATTCGCCCGGCTCGTAGCCGAGTTGCGCACGCCCGTCCGGGCGGACACCGGCCCGACGGGTCAGGCGGGTCAGGCGGGCCGGACGGACCTGACAGGGACGGCGGGCGGCCGTACCCGCGGCCACAGCCGGTCCGCCGACGCGGGCCACGCGCCCTCGACCGACGCGGGCCACGCCCCCGCGGACCGCCCCGGCGCTCCCGCCGACGGGTTCGGCACGGGCGTGGAGCGGACGGACGGCCCCACGGACCACTTCGGCGCCCCTGCCGACCGGCCCGTTCCTCCCCGGGACGGTTCCGGTCCGCGGCGTGAGCCCCCGCCGCTGCCTCCCGCGTCGCTGACCGAGGCCCGATGAAGCCCGGCCGGAGGTTCCAGCCGCTGCACATGGCCGGCTGGCTGTTCGCGGACATGCTGCTCGTCCTCGCCCTGGTGGCGATGGGGGACCAGGGCGACCCGCAGGCCGCCGACCAGCGCCCCGGCGCCTCGTCCTCCGCCTCGGCCGCCGCGAAGAGGTCCCGGCACACCGGCCCCAGGGCGGTGGTCCGGACCCCGGTGAAGGTGGCCGTCGACGCGCCCTCCGGCGACGACGCCGGCATCGTGCGCGCCCTGCGCGGCGCGACCGCGCGCTACCGGGGCCGGCAGGCCGCCTTCGTGCTGACCTTCGGACGCCACACGGACCCGGGCGCCGGGGGCGCGTACGCCCACGAGGTCAACTCCCTGCTGGAGAAGGCCCGTCCGGACATGTTCCGGGCCGCCACCACCCGCGACTTCTGGAAAGGCGGAGCCTCCTCGGGCCACGCCGACATCGAGATCTACTTCTACACGTACTGACCCGGAGGTACGAGACCTTGCAGATCCTGCCCTTCTACCTGCTCTGCGACGAGTCCGGGTCGATGATCGGCGAGCCGATCGACGCCATCAACGGCGCGCTGCCCGACCTGCACCACGAGATCAGCACCAACCCGACCGTCGCCGACAAGACCCGTTTCTGTCTGATCGGCTTCTCCGACACGGCCACCGTGCTCCAGCCGCTCGTCGACCTCAGCGACATCGACTCCGTCCCCGCGCTCGCGGCCGGCGGGCTCACCTCGTACGGCGACGCGTTCCGCACCCTGCTGCGCTGCGTCGAGGCCGACGTGGCCGGGCTGAAGGCGGAGGGCCACGAGGTGTACCGGCCCGTGGTCTTCTTCCTGTCCGACGGCATCCCGACGGACCCGGACTGGGACCAGGCGTACAAGGAGGTCACCCAGTCGCGGTTCTGCCCGAAGATCATCGCCTTCGGCATCGGCGAGGCGCAGGAGTCGACGATCGCCCGGGTCGCGAACTTCCGGGCGTTCATGCAGAAGGACTCCTCGGTGTCGCCTGCGCAGGCGCTGCGCGAGTTCGCCTCCAGCCTGACCCGGTCGATCGTGCGGTCGGCCGGGAGCATCGGCGCGGACGGCGGCAACGGGTTCACGCTCGCCGTGGACGACACCGTGCCCGGGTTCTCCATCGTCTCTCTCGACAAGCTGTGAGGTCGCGCCGATGGAGAACGACATGAGCGCCGCCGGACCGTCCCGCACGAGCCCGCACCGCCAGGAGCCGTACGGGCCCGAACCGCACGGCCCGGATCCGTACGGACCCGAACTGCGCGAGCCGGACGCGCGGCGGCCGGAGGCCGGACAGCCGGACGCGAGACACCCCGAGCCGATGACCCCGGACGCACGGCACCCCGACGCACCGCACCGGGACGCACGGCACCCCGACACACCGCACCGGGACGCGAGACACCCTGACACCCCACACCGCGACATGAGACACCCCGAAGCGCGACGCCTCGACGCGCGGCACCCCGAAGCCTTCCGGCACGACCTGCGGAGAGCCGAGCCCCGCTGGCCGGACGCCCGCGAGCCCGACCCGCTGGACGCGACCTGGCAGAGCGTCGACCAGTTCTTCAACGACCAGCCCGAACCCCTCGCGCCGGTCACCGCCACCGATCCGCCGTCCCCCGCCCCGTACGAGCCGGCGGCCCCGTCGCCTCCGCCGTTCCCCCGGCCCGCCGCGCGGATCGGGGCGCTCCCGGTGCTCGGGGACCCGTACCACTCGGGGCCCAAGCCCCCGCTGTACGCCCCTGAACCCCGGGAGCTCCCCTCGGTCAGGGACGACCCGACCGCGGCGCTGACGCCCGACATGGTGGTGGACGGAGCCGGGTACGGCGCCCTGACGGTCCGGGCGGCCTCGGTGCGCGGCGACTCGCACCGCTACCAGGGCGAGCCGCGCCAGGACTCCCTGGCCGTGGTGCGCCTCGGTCCGGCGGGTCCGGACGGGCTGCTGCTCCTCGCCGTGGCGGACGGCGTGGGATCGGCCGCCCGCTCGCACATCGGCTCCCAGGAGGCCTGCCGGCTCGCCGCCATGGAGCTGGACGGCGTGGCCGCGGAACTCTCCGGGACCCTGCGCTCGGGCGACCGTACGGGCTTCGCCGCACTGGTGGACACCGCCGTGGGCCGGGTGGCGACCCTGCTCGCGCACCGCGCCCGCGAACACGGCGACGACCCCGCCGCGTACGCCACCACCCTGCGCGCCCTGCTCGTACCGCTCGATCCCCGCGTCCGCACCCGCGGCTTCCTGGCCGTCGGCGACGGCGGCACGGCGCTGCTGCGCGCCGGGGAGTGGAACCTGTCGCTCACGGACCCCGAGCACGACGGCGACGGAATGATCGACACCCGTACCGCCGCCCTGCCGCACGGCCACCGGGCCCGTGCCCTGCTCCTCGGCCCGGCCCTGCCGGGCGACGTCCTCGTGCTGTGCACGGACGGCCTGTCCACGCCGCTCGCCGGGGAGGCCGGGATGCGGGACTTCCTGGCGTCCGGATGGGGGCGGGGAGCCGCGCCCGCGCCGGCCGACTTCCTGTGGCAGCTGCAGTACCGGGTGAAGTCCTACGACGACGACCGCACCGCCGTCGTCCTGTGGGAGGCCGTGCCGTGAGCGCCGACGACGGCGCCGATGTGACGCTCGGCTCGCTCGCCCTCGGCACCCGGGTCGGCGACGGCGGCCAGGGCGAGGTGTACGACGTCGCCGGTCCCGGCCGGCTGCTGTACAAGAGCTACCGCGAGCCGGGGAAGGCCGACGGCGGGGAACTGGCGGCGCTCGTGGCCCTGCGCCAGGGGCTCGCGCCGGCCGACCGGGAGTGGCTGGACCGGGAGACGGCGTGGCCGCTGTGCCGGGTCGTGGACGGAGGCAGGGCGACCGGGTTCCTGATGCGCAGGGCGCCGGACTCTATGACCTGGCGGACCTCGCGCGGCGAGGCCCGGCTGACCGACCTGTCCTATCTGCTCCGGCCGCCGAGGGCGGCCTGGCAGGGCGTCGCCCAGCCGTCGCCCGCCGAGCGGTTCGCGCTGGTCGTCGCCGTCCTCGGGCTCCTCCAGCGGCTGCACACGCTCGGTCTCGTGGTCGGCGACGTGTCCCACGCGAACGTGCTGTGGAGCGTCAGGCCCGCGCCCGCCCCGTACCTCCTGGACTGCGACGGGGTGCGCATGGCCGGGCGGCCCCCGGTCCTGGAGCAGGCGGACACCCCCGACTGGCACGACCCGCTGGCCGCCGCCGGCAGCGCCACCGTGGACAGCGACCGCTACAAGGCGGCCCTGGTGGTGGGCCGGGTCGTGAGCCAGGACGCCTACGTGACGCCCGGCACGCCCCTGCGGCCGCTGTCCGGCGTGCTCGACGACCGGCGGGCCGACGCCGTGCGGGCCCTGTGGGAGGAGGCCTCGGGCCCCCGCGGCACCCGTCCGCACCTGGGCCAGTGGTGCACCGCACTGGCGGGCCGGGACACCATCCGCCTCATGGCCGCGGAACCCGCGCCCAGGCCCGTGGTCGACCGCTCGACTCTGGACGGTCCCCGCACCCGGGGCCGCATCACCCTGCGCACCACACGCAACTGACCCACCGCCGCCGCGTGGGGCGGCAACGGTGGGTCAGTGGGCCGGCGGCCCGGGGCGAAGCCCGGGCGGGCCGCCGGCGACGGCGTGCGGAGGCGGACTCGCCGCCTCGGGTCAGTTGCCCGACACCGTGACCGGCTCGTCGTTCTTGAGCTCGTTCACCAGCGTCTTCATCTTGGCCTTGTCCCAGACGAGGTTGCCGCCGACGGAACCGGAGATCGGCATGTTCATGGACTTGCCGTCGCCGCCGGTGACGCCCTTCATGGCCCAGAACATGTCGGCCAGGTCCCACAGGCTCATGTCCTTGTCGACGATCAGCGAGTCGAGGCCGGCGCCCATCGTCGGGTAGAGCTTGAACGGGTTCAGGACCGTTCCGGGGGTCGCGACCTGGTGGGCCAGGGCGGACAGGAACTTCTGCTGGTTCTTGGTGCGCTGCAGGTCCGAGGCGGCGAAGGCGTGCCGGGTCCGGACGAAGGCGAGGGCCTGCTCGCCGTTCAGCGTCTGCTTGCCCGCCTTGAAGTCGGCGCCCGAGTACTTGTCCTTGAAGCCCTGGTCGAGGGTCATGTCGACACCGCCGACCGCGTCGACGATGCCGGCGAACCCGGCGAAGCCGATCTCCACGTAGTGGTCGATGTGCAGACCGGTGTTGTACTCGATGGTCCTGACCAGCAGCGTGGGGCCGTCGTACGCGTACGCGGCGTTCAGCTTGTTCTGGCCCAGCGGGCCCTTGATCTTGCCGGACTCGGAACCCTGGAACTTCGGGATCGTGACGTTCGAGTCGCGCGGCAGCGACAGCAGCGTGGAGCCGTTGCTGCCGGTGTGCAGGATCATCATCGAGTCCGTGCGCTTGCCCTCGGCGGAGCCGGTGTGCAGCTTCTTCTTGTCCGCGGCGGTCAGACCGGCGCGGCTGTCGGAACCGACGATCAGATAGTTCGTGCCCGAGCCGGTCTCCGGCCGGTCTATGACCTTGGAGAGATCGACGTCACGGTGGAGCTTGGAATCCGCCCAGAAGTACGTGCCGACGGAGACCACGACCAGCACGGTGACCAGCGTGATCGCGGTCCACTTGATCCGCTTCCGCCAGTTCGGCGCGGGGCGCCGCGGGTAGGCGCCGTCGCCGGGGCCCTGCGGGCCGCCGGGGCCGCCGGGGCTCCCGTACACCTGGCCGGTGTTGTAACCGGAGTCATAGCCGTTGTCGTAGCCCTGGCCCTCGTCGTAGCCCTGGCCGTCGACGTACGACGGCTGGCGGGGCACTCCGGCGCCGTACGGCGGCGCGCCCTGGCCCGGACCGGGCGCGGACGGGCCGCGGCGGACCTGTCGCATGACACGGGCGTTCTCAGGCTGTGCGCCTGCGCTGCCGCGTCCGTAGCGGTTGCTGCGGTTGTCGTCGGACCGCCCGTCGGGCCATTCATTCATGCGGACCAGTGTGCCGCCCTCCACCAGGCGACTTACAAGAGAGCCGGGAGATCTGGGTCACGCCTGTTGCAGAGCTGATGCAAAGAGACCGTCGCCCGCGCGGCATAAGGTGGAGGACATGACAGACCAGGCCTCCAACCCGGAAAACGACATCCCGGGCAAGCCGACATCGGCGTCCCGCACCACCCTCAGTCACATCATGACCCACAACGACACGAACCTTCTGGGCTCGGTGCACGGTGGCGTGATCATGAAGCTCGTCGACGACGCGGCGGGCGCGGTGGCCGGGCGGCACTCGGGCGGGCCCGCCGTCACCGCCTCGATGGACGAGATGGCGTTCCTCGAACCCGTCCGCGTGGGCGACCTGGTCCATGTGAAGGCGCAGGTCAACTGGACCGGGCGGACCTCGATGGAGGTCGGCGTACGGGTTCTGGCCGAGCGCTGGAACGAGTCCACCCCGCCGCAGCAGGTCGGTTCGGCCTATCTCGTCTTCGCCGCCGTGGACGCCGACGGCAAGCCCCGCCGGGTGCCGCCGGTCGTCACCGAGACCGAGCGGGACGAGCGCCGCTTCCAGGAGGCGCAGATCCGCCGCACCCACCGGCTGGCCCGCCGCCGGGCGATCATGGAACTGCGCGAGAAGCGAGCGGCGGAGGGCCTGGACGACTGAGGCCCGGGGCCCCTGAGCCGCCTGCGGCCACCCGGAACCGCCCGCGGCCGCCCGGAGCCGGGGGCGTGGTCAGGAGCACACCACCTGGTCTCCCGTCACCACGCCAGGATCGGCCGGGGCGGGATCCTCGGCACGCACCCGGGTGACCTGCTTGTAGTCGGCGCCGGCGATCACCTTCAGGAGCGGGCCCTGTCCGGGGACCGCGCGCAGCTCGGCACCGGGGAGCGCGGCCGCGAGGGACTGCGCGGAGCGGTCCCAGCGGGGGTCGTAGCTGACGACGGTGCGCCGGACTCCGGTGTCGGGGGCCGTCGTGGGCCGGCCCGTGGTGCGGAACCCGGTGGCGGCGAGCGCGCCGTCGACCTTCTGGCCGAGCCCGGCCGTGGCGGTCCCGTTCTCGATCTGGACCCGGATCTGCTGGGGGGCCACCGCGACCTGGACGGTGTGGGCCCGCGGGGCCCGCGGGGCGTGGGGAGCCGCGAGCGGCTTGTCGTCGCGCAGCGCCGCGAACAGCTTCCGCGCCTTGGGCTCGTCCCACTTCAGGGTCGAGCCGATCCCCTTGACGACGTAGGCCATCTGTCCGATCGGCACGGTGGTGAACTCGGACGAGGACGGGGAGAAGTTGCGCATGGCCCGCCCCAGGTCCAGCAGCTCGTCCGTGCCGAACCCCCGGTCGGCGCGCACCGAGCCCAGTACCGCCCGCGTCACGTCCCGGAACTTCATCGGGTTCAGCAGCACCCCGGAGGACGTGGCCCGGGAGACGAGCGCCGCGAGGAACCGCTGCTGGCGCTTCATCCGGCCGAGGTCGGAGGAGCCGTCGGTGTGCCGGGACCGTACGTACTGGAGCGCCTGCCCGCCGCCCAGCAGATGCGATCCGGCCGCCAGGTCGAGGCCGGTGTACCGGTCCTTCAGCGGCTGCGCGGTGCAGATCCTGACACCGCCGAGGACGTCGACCGTCTTCATGAAGCTGGTGAAGTCGACCTCCAAATAGTGGTCGATCTTCACATGGGTCATGTTCTCCACGGTCCGCACGGTCAGTGTGGGGCCGCCCTCCGCGTACGCGGCGTTCAGCTTGAGGGGGTGGGGGCCGTGTCGCTGTCCGGTGACCTCGTCGGTGTGCGCGGGCGCCTCGGCGTAGGAGTCGCGCGGCAGGCTGACGATGCTGGCCCGGTCCCGGTCCGCCGAGATGTGCACGATCATGACCGTGTCGGTGCAGTGGCAGGGCGCGCCGCCGAGCCGGTACTTCCGCCGCTCCGCCTCGGTGATCTTCTCCCGTCCGTCCGTGCCGACCAGCAGCAGGTTCATGCCGTGCCCGGCCTCGGGCCGGTTCTTCATGTCCTTGAACGGGTCGACCCGGGCGATGCCCGCGTCCAGGCTGCTGAGCACCGCGTGCCCGATGCCCGCCGAGGCCAGGACCACCACGGAGACGGTGGTCAGCGCCCGTACGGCCCAGCGCGGCCGCCTGCGCCGTACGGGGCGTACGGGGCGTCCGCCGGAGCGCCCGGCGGGCCGCCGCGCGGGGGACGGCCGCTGGGGGCGCTGAGGGCGGACGGGGGAGCGGGGCGGCGTGGGCAAGGGAACACCTCCACTGGGCGGGACGGGGGAGGGAAGCGTTCCGCGGGCCGGACGGAGCCGCGTCCCGCGGGGCGTGGGGATCCGTGAGCACGGTAGGCCGATACGATCTGCGGCCCGGTCCTTACGCCGGGCGGCGCGCGACCGTGTCCCCCGTTCGCGGTAACGTGAGCGCCGATGAGCGAGAAGTCTGACGTGCGGTCCCCCGCCGTATCCGTGATCATGCCCGTCCTCAACGAGGAGCGGCATCTGCGTGGCGCCGTCCAGGCGATCCTGGCGCAGGAGTACGACGGCGAGATGGAGGTCGTGATCGCCATCGGTCCCTCCACGGACCGGACGGAGGAGATCGCGGCCGAACTCGTCCGTGAGGACCCGAGGGTCCACACGGTGCCGAACCCGACCGGCCGTACGCCCGCGGCGCTGAACGCCGCGATCAAGGCGTCCCGGCACCCCGTCGTCGTGCGCGTCGACGGGCACGGCATGCTCTCCCCGAACTACATCGCCACCGCCGTACGGCTCCTGGGGGAGACCGGCGCGCAGAACGTCGGCGGCATCATGCACGCCGAGGGCGAGAACGACTGGGAGCACGCCGTCGCCGCCGCCATGACGTCGAAGATCGGCGTGGGCAACGCGGCCTTCCACACGGGCGGCGAGGCCGGACCGGCCGACACCGTGTACCTCGGGGTGTTCCGGCGCGAGGCGCTGGAGCAGCAGGGCGGGTACAACGAGGAGTTCATCCGCGCCCAGGACTGGGAGCTGAACTTCCGCATCCGTGAGGCCGGCGGGCTCATCTGGTTCTCGCCCGAGCTGAGGGTGTCCTACCGGCCGCGGCCGTCCGTCAGGGCGCTCGCCAAGCAGTACAAGGACTACGGCCGCTGGCGGCACGTCGTCGCCCGCTATCACGAGGGTTCCATCAACCTGCGCTACCTCGCCCCGCCGGCCGCCGTCTGCGCGATCGCGGCGGGCGTGGTCGTCGGCGCGGCGCTGACGCCCTGGGGTCTGGTCGTCCCGGCCGGCTATCTCGCGGCGATCGGGCTCGGCTCGCTCCCCGCGGGCAAGGGCCTGCCGGTGAAGGCCCGGCTCCAGATCCCGGTGGCCCTCGCGACGATGCACATGTCGTGGGGCTGGGGCTTCCTGACCAGCCCGAAGGCACTGGCCCGCAAGGTCATCGCCTCGCGTCGGCCCGCGGTGCTCAGCGGCGCCAACTGATCCTGTCCGTACACGAGTCGGGCCCCACACCCACCCCGGCGGGGGCCCACACCCTTAAGCCGGAGGGCAGTTAGAACACAACCTGTCTGTCTGATATAAACAAAAGAAGCAGGCCACGACCATAAAAATGTATATA
>NZ_JBHXDQ010000105.1:0-22354 GCF_042725875.1 Streptomyces sp. NPDC127038
GGCCGGGGGGGCCGGTCCTGCCCCTCCATCTGGGTGGGGCGGGTGCGGGGCCGCCCGGGGGGCCCGGGGGTCGGGGGGGCCGCGGGGGGGTGCCCGCCCGTTCCGCGGTACTTCGGCCGTGTCCGCCCGTTCGGCGGGTACGGAGGCGGGCGAGGCCCGCCGCTCGCGCGACTAGGAGGTCTTGACCTTGATGTCACCGGCGATGATGGCCGCCTTGGCCTTCGCCACGGCGTCGGTCAGACCGGCGATCTGCGCCATCTGCGGGTTGCTGTCGGCGAGGCCGACACCGTTGACCTTGAGGTCGAAGGTCTGCGTGCCCGTCAGCGGCTTGCCGTCGTGGACCGAGCTGGCCATGCTGTAGACCGCTCCGCCGACGTCCTTGAGCGCGGAGGTCAGGATCTTGTCCTTGTACGCCGCGAGCGCGGCCTGCTTGTACTGGTCGGAGTCGACGCCGATCGCCCAGACGCCCGCCTTGGAGGCGGCCTCGATGACACCCTGGCCCGAGAGACCGGCCGCGGCGTAGAGGACGTCGGCCTTCTTCTCGATCTGGCCCTCGGCGGCGGCCTTGCCCTTGTCGGGGCTGGAGAAGCCACCCTCGGCCGCGGTCTGCGTCAGGTACTGCGAGAGGACCTTCACGCTGGGCTTGGTGTCGTGGACACCCTGCGTGTAGCCGGCCTCGAACTTGTGGATCAGCGGAACGTCCACACCGCCGATGAAGCCGACGACGTTGCTCTTGGTGGCCTTGGCGGCCGCGACACCGGCGAGGTAGGAGGACTCCTGCTCGGCGAAGACCAGGGACGCCACGTTCTTGCCCGGGACGACCGAGTCGACGATGCCGAAGCTGGTCTTCGGGAACTTCGCGGCGGCCTTCTCCAGCGCGGGGCCGTAGGCGAAGCCGATGCCGATGACCGGGTTGTAGCCCTGCCTGGCCAGCGACTCCAGACGCTGCTGCTTGTCCGCGTCGGTCTCGTTGTCGGTGGGCTCGACGTCGGCCGTCTGGTAGCCGAACTCCTTCTTCGCCTTCTGGAGGCCCTCGAACGCGGCGTCGTTGAAGGACTGGTCGCCCTTGCCGCCGACGTCGTACGCGATCGCGAGGCCCTTGGCGCCACCGCTCGAACTGCTGTTGCTGTTGCTGTTGCTGTCGCTGCTGGTGCCGCCGCAGGCGGTGGCGGCGAGTGCGAGCGACGCGACCCCCACCGCGACGCGGGTCAGGCTGGCTATCCGACGCATCTGAAGTTCCCCATTCTCCAAAGCCCCGCAGTGGGTGCTGAGTTCGGCGCACATTAACGCGCGTAGACCGTCCAGGGAACGGGATTCCGCCTGGCCGTTATCCATTCGTGCCGATGGCCGGTTACGTCCTTGTGAACCATGCGGCCGAAAGGCGTGATCGGGGATGCAGTGCCCATCACGGCCGTCGGGCGGCGATTCCGGGGAACGGGCCCGCCGTGACGGAGCGGATGGACCCTGCTCCACGGAGTGACAGTTGTCGAAGAACTGCCGACCACGCTACTGCGGGGGGTCGGGGGGCGCGACCGGAGTGCACCCGGCCGTGTCCAGGGGTTCCGGCGGCCCCCTGGGCGGGCGTCCGGGCCGTGTCCGCGAAGCCCCGCCCGCGCGCGGGACGAGCCCCGGCGCGGGCCGGGCGCCGCCGGGCGGACGGGACTTCGCGGACACGCCCTGGAGCCTGTCCGCCGATTCGCGGCGGACGGAGATCGGCGGACACGAGGTCGTCTCCGCACCCGTCTCGTCGTCCGGCCGGCGGACGAGACTGTGCGGAGACGGCCTAGGCGGTCGTGCCGTCCAGGAGGGCGGCGGCGGTGAACATCTCCACGCCGACCGTGATCGCGTGCTCGTCGGCGTCGAAGTCGCCCCGGTGCAGGTCGCGGGTGGTGCGGTCGCCGGGGCGCCGCACACCGAGCCGGGCCATGGCGCCGGGCACGTGCTCCAGGTACCAGGAGAAGTCCTCGCCGCCGAGGCTCTGCTCGGTGTCCTCCACGGAGTGCGCGCCGCGCCGGGCGACCATCGCCTCGCGGAGCAGCTCGGTGACGGCCGGGTCGTTGACGACGGGCGGGACGCCCCGGATGTAGTTGATCTCGGACTTGGCGCGGTAGAGGTTCGCGATCTCGTCGATGGCCGCGTGCACGAGGTCGGGCGCGGCCCGCCAGGCCTCCAGGTCCAGGCAGCGGATCGTCCCCGACAGCTCGGCGTGCTGCGGGATCACGTTGCAGGCGTGCCCCGACTCGATGCGCCCCCAGGTCACCGCGAGGCCGCTGCGGGCGTCGACCCGCCGGGCGACGAGCGCCGGGACGTCGGTGACGACCCGCGCGGCGGCGGTGACGAGGTCGGTGGTGAGGTGCGGGCGCGCGGTGTGGCCGCCGGCGCCGTCCAGCGCCACTTCCAGCCGGTCGCACGCCGAGGTGATGGCGCCGTGCCGCAGTCCGATGCGCCCCGCGTCGACCCTCGGGTCGCAGTGGACGCCGACGATCCGGCCCACTCCTTCGAGCACGCCGGACTCGATCGCGTCCGGGGCGCCGCCGGGCAGGACCTCCTCGGCGGGCTGGAAGATCAGCCGGACCCGCCGGGGCAGCAGGCCCTGGGCGTGCAGGTCGGCGAGCACGAGTCCGGCGCCGAGCACGACGGTCGTGTGGATGTCGTGACCGCAGGCGTGGGCGCGGTCGGGCACGGTCGAGCGGTACGCGCAGTCGCTCTTCGTGTCCGGGATGGGCAGCGCGTCGATGTCGGCACGCAGCGCCAGCACGGGGCGTACGTCGTCCGCGTCCCCGATGTCACAGATGAGGCCGGTCCCGATGGCGAGGACCCGGGGCTTCAGGCCCGCCTGCTCCAGGCGCGCCTTGATGGCCGCGGTGGTGCGGAACTCCTGGTTGCCGAGCTCCGGGTGCATGTGCAAGTCGCGACGGAACGCCACGAGTTCGGCGCGCAGTGCCTCGGGCAGCGCGCCCGGGAGCAGCGGCTCCCCGGGGAGATCGGCCTCGGACTCTCGGGACATCAGTTGGTTCACCCTTTGAAGGGTAGGACGATCGGGCGGCCAACTAACCCACGATCAACAAAAGTTCAGCCCGTTAGGGGAAGAAAATCTGGCCGCGTGGCGCATGGCCGGGTACGGGGATGGGTAAACTCGCCCGGCTCTCCGGGCGTTTGGATCTTGAACGGGCGCGGGTGACCGGCCGTGATCCGACTGGGCGGGTGGCGTCCGCCGCGTTGCACCGGGGAACGCCCGGCGGGCCCGGGCTCATTCCCCTTCGTGGTCTCCACGGTCTCACATCGGAGCGGTCGCTTCCCGGAACGGTCACCGGACCCGGCCACCCTGGTCACGTTCCGTGATGCGGAGGGCGCCGGTGCGGCGGGCGGGGCGGCTCAGCCGAAGCGGCCCGCCACGTAGTCCGCCGTGCGCCGGTCCCTGGGGGTGCCGAAGATGTCGGTGGTGGCGCCGTGCTCGACGATCCCGCCCGGGGTGCCCTGTTCGGCGAGGAAGAAGGCGCACCGCTGGGAGACGCGGGCCGCCTGCTGCATGTTGTGGGTGACGATGACGACGGTCACCTGGCCGGCGAGCTCGTGGATCGTCTCCTCGACACGGCGGGTCGAGGTCGGGTCGAGCGCCGAGCACGGTTCGTCCATCAGGAGCACCCGGGGCCGTACGGCGAGGGCGCGGGCGATGCAGAGCCGCTGCTGCTGGCCGCCGGAGAGCGCGCCGCCGGGCTGGCGCAGCCGGTCCCGGACCTCCTTCCACAGTCCGGCCCGGGTCAGGCTCTCCTCGACCAGCTCGTCCTTCTCCCGGCGGCCCGTGCGCGTGCCGGTCAGCCGCAGGCCCGCGACCACGTTGTCGTAGATCGACATGGCGGGGAACGGGTTGGGCTTCTGGAAGACCATGCCGATCCGGCGCCGGGCCTCGGTCAGGCGCCGCTCGGGGGCGTAGATGTCCTCGCCGTCGAAGAGCACCTCGCCGGCCATCCGGGCGGAGGGGATCAGCTCGTGCATCCGGTTGAGGGTGCGCAGGAAGGTCGACTTGCCGCAGCCGGAGGGTCCGATCAGGGCGGTGACCTGTCCGGCGGGCATGGTGAGGGAGACGCGCTCCAGCACCAGGTGGCTGCCGAACCAGGCCGACACCTCGCGCGCGTCGAGCTCGGCGGGGTCCGGGCCCGGGCGGTGCGGGAGGGTCCCGTCCGACGGGACGGACGGCAGGGCGAGGGTGTCGGCCGCGGTCCCCGGGTCGATGAGGGCGGTGGCGGCGGGCGCGTGGCCGGTCCCGGCCGGAGCGCTGTCGGTCGGGGCGGTCTCGGTCGCGGCACTGTCACGCGCGGCGGTCGCATCGGTCACGTCGGGCACCTCATGAGGGGGTCGGGGCGGATCGGGTCGGACGGGAGGTCACGTCAGGTTCGGGAGGAGTTCTGTCGCCCGGGTCGCGACCTGGAGGCCGAGGACCGTGACGAGGGGGGCGAACACGATCCAGGTCTGGTGGCGGCCCCAGCGGTGCCAGGCCCACACCGCGCCGACCGCCACGGCCACCAGCGCCTGGAGCCACATCACCAGCGGCCACGGCATGCCGCCGGGCCGGGCCAGCGGCTGCTCGGAGCCCGGGAGCGTGCCCGGGCGGATGACCGCGGCCGGGGTCTGCGCCGGCGCGGAGACCAGCTCGGCGTCGACCCGCAGCACCCCGCCGGGCATGAAGTCCGCTCCGGTGGCCGTGAGCAGGACCATGCGGCCCTTGCCCGGGTCGAGGGGGGCGGGCGCGGGGTCACCGGCGCGCCGGAGGCCGAAGACCCGGTACTTCGCCTTGCCCTGGCCGGTGGTCACGGTGAACGTGTCGCCGGTGGCGAGGTCGCCGAGGTGCCCGAACGGACCGCCGTAGGCGGCGGCGCGGCCCATGAGCACGCTGGTGCCGGCCTGCCCCGGCATCGGGGTGTCCCGGCGGTGGCCGGGGCCGTCGGTCATCACCCCGGAGTCGGTGCCCTCCAGGACCACCTGGTGGACGTGGAGCGCGGGGATGTCGACGATCGCGACCGGGGTCCCGGTGGCGAGCAGGGCGCCCTGCTGGTCGGTCTGGGCCACCGGGGCTGTGCCCAGGGCCAGTTGGGCGCGCAGGGAGTCGTACGCGGCGTGCTGGGCCGCTCGTTCCTGGAAGCCGCTGAGGAGGAGCAGCTGCGCGGTGAGCCCGAGCAGCAGGGCCGCGAGGGTGAGCAGACCGCCGCGGGCGAGATGCCGGACGGCGGTGACGCTGCGAACGCCCGGCCGCGGCAGGGGTGTTGCGAGCGTGGTCTGTACGGCGACCGTCACGGCGGCAGGTCTCCTTCACTCAACTCATCGAGCGGGTGGGGCGGTTCGGGGACCCGCCGGGGGCGTTCGTGGACGCCCCCGGCGAGGTGGTCGGGACGACCGTGGATCAGGTGGACTTGATCTTGAAGTTGGCGCCGTTCTTCGAGCTCACCGTGGTGGAGCCGACGTACCAGGCGTGCAGGGTGTGCGTGCCGCGGGACAGCTTCGGCAGCTTGACCGTGACCTTGCCGCCGCTCAGGGTGCCGGTGGCGATGACGCGCGAGCCCTCGTAGATGCGGACCGTGCCGGTCGGCGTGGTACCGGTCGCGGTGACCTTGGCGGTGACCTTGGCCTGCGAGAGGTGGCTGATCGAGGCGGGCGCCGTGGTGGCGACGGTCGCGGACGCCTTGGAGACGGTCAGCGAGGTGGTGCCGCCGGACGTCAGGAGCTTGCCGTTGCCGGCGTACGACACCGTGAGGGCGTGCGTGGCGACCTTCAGGTGGCTGGACAGGGTGACGGAGGCCTTGCCCGCGCCGTCCAGGGTGCCCGTGCCGAGGGTCGTGGTGCCCTCCTTCACGGTGACCGTGCCGCTGGGGACCACACCGTGCGTGTCGGCGACGGTGACGGCGATCTTCGGCGCCTTGCCGTACGCGGTGGTGACCGTGGTGGCCTTCGTGGTGGTCGTGTACTTGATGTCGCCGGTCCAGGAGGCGACGGCACCGGCACCGTTGAGGTTGGCGGCGGAGACCGTGGCCGTGTAGTGGCCGAGGGCCAGACCGCCGAAGGTGTACGAGGTGGTGGTGGCCGGGAGGTCCTTGACGGCGACGACGGCGCCGTCCGACCCGGTCAGCGTCACGCGGTAGTCGGTGACGGGCAGGCCGGTGGCGGCCGGAGCCGTCCAGTTCAGCTTGACGCTCGCGTCGCCGCGGGTGCCGCTGACGGCCGGCGCGGCCGGGGTCGAGGCGTCGACGCCGGACTCCTCCAGGCCGCCGAGCTTGGCGTGCTTGGCCAGGTTGACCGAGCCGTTGTAGGACTCGTTCACGAAGCCGAACTTGGCGATGACGCCCTCGGCGGCGTCGGAGGCGAGGGCCGCCTCGTGGGTGCCGCTGGTGACGAAGACGTCGTAGAGGTCCTTGTCGAAGAAGATGCTGGTCGGGTCGATCGCCCGGCTCGGGACGACGTTGTACACGTCGCGGCCGAAGGTGGCGTTCTCGTAGTAGGCGCCGACCGGGGCGAGCTTGCCGTTCACGGTGGCGACCGGGGTGGTGGCGCCGGTGTCGCCGGGCAGCTGCACGGCGGCCAGGTGGGCGCCGGCGGCGGCCGCGGTGGTGCTGAAGTCCGGGGAGATGCCGTTGTTCTGGGCGATCCAGCTGCCCACCGAGAACGGGACGAGCGCGCCGTCCGCGTCGAGGGCGCCGTCGGCCTGGTTCTCCTGGACGGTGGTGACGTTCGGGGAGAGCGTGGCGTCGGTGAGGCCGATGGCGCCGAGGAAGAACTTGCGGGTGCCGGAGCCGCTCTGCGGGATCTTCGGGTGCACGGTCTGGCCGTTCACCTCGGTCAGCGTGCCGGTGTAGATGTCGTGCAGCTGGTCGACGGTGAGCGTGTTCAGGGCCGAGCCGCGGACCGCGACGCCGACCGCGTCCCGCGCGAACGGGATGTAGGTGAAGGCGGTTCCGGAGGAGCTCGGGCCGCTGGAGGAGCGGGCGAAGTCGACCTGGCCCTTGATGGAGACGCCCGAGCTGTCGGGGAACTTGTCGCCGGTCAGCGCCATGCTCAGGGCGAGGCGGCCCTTGCCGGAGCCGTTGGGGCGCAGGTAGGACGGGCCGCCCGTGCGGGTCTGGATGTTCGAGGTGGTGGAGCCGGTGACGGGCTCGATCGCGTCGTAGGAGGCGATGCCGGCGCCGCTCGCCGACTGCACGGCGGTGGCCGTGTACGCGTTGCCGTTGACCGTGTCGCCGGCCAGGGCGTTGAGCACGTCCTGGGTGGTGTCCGAACCCACGCCGACCAGCTTGCGGAACGTGCCGGCGGGGGTGGGGTCGGCGGACGCCGGGCTCGCCAGAGCCAGCGTGCCGGACACCACGGCGGCGGCGACCATGGCCGCCGAAAGGCGCGTCGTGCGCATTGAGAGTCTCCAGAGGGTGTGCGAGATGACGTCGGGTGGATCTGGCAGGGTGGTACGGGCCGTCCGCCCCGACTGCCTTTCGGGGCGGGCGGCCGTCTGTGGGGAGCGGGGCCCGGCGGGCCCGCGCTCCGGGTGGATCAGTTCCTGCCGGAGGGCAGCCGCCTGCGCAGCCACTCGGGCAGGGTGAACGCGGGGACGGTCACCGCGCGGCCGCCGGGCAGCGGGACGCGCAGCGGGAACCGGAGCCTGCCGCCGCCGGCGAACGGCGCCCCGATACCGGCGAAGGCACCGAGCGCGGCGCCGACCGGGACCGCGTAGCGCAGCGAGTTGCCCGGATCGTCGGGCGTGGTGCCCAGCGCGGTGGTCTGGACGGCCTTGCCGCCGTCGTAGGACGGTGCGGCACTCGGCTTCGCGCTCGCGGTGGCACCGGGAGCGGCACTGCCGCCGCCGCTGCCCGCGCCCGTGGAGCCGCCGGTTCCGCCGTCGCCCGTGGAGCCGTCGCCGCCGCCCGAGCCGCCGCCGGAGCTGTCGGAGCCGCCGCCCGTGGAGCCGCCGCCCGACGATCCGCCGGTGGAACCCGAGCCGCCGGTGGGCGTCGGGCCGGGTCCCGTGTAGTGGACGAGGGCGTCGGCGGCCTTGGTCGCCTCGGTGCGCAGGGCGGTGGTGAGCGGGGCGTAGCCGGCCGGGAGCAGACCCGGGTCGGCGCCGCTGGTCTGTCCCTCGCCCGCGGCGTACCGCAGCAGGGCGGCGTAGTCCTTGCGGGCGGCCTTGTCGATCTGGCCCGGGCGGACGGCCGCGTAGACGAGCTGGGCGAGCGGGTAGGCGCCCTCGGCGGCCGCGGTGGCCGGGGTGATCTCGGGGGCCCCGGTGCCGGTGGCGCCGGCGGCCGCCGCGGTCAGGGAGCTCGCGGCGGGGCCGACGAACTTGCCCGCGGTGTTGCGCAGCCGGGCGGTCTGGAGTCCGTAGCGCGCGGCGGAGGCCGCGTCGGTGACAGTGATGACGAACCGGGAGCCGACCGTCTGGGGGCCGGGGCTCTTGAACGCCGGCGGGTTGGCGAGCGCGTCCCAGCTGGACTTCCAGAGGGTGTCGGCGCGCCGGGTGTGCAGGGCGCCGGAGTGCATGTCCTCGACGTAGGGGTGGAAGTCGGTCATGCACTGCTTGACGGTGGCGTCGGTGCCCGGCGGGATCGTGCACCAGGGGTCGCTCTTGGGGTAGTCGTCGGAGTGCGCGGGGTCGAAGGCGACACCGGTCCGGTTACGGGACGCGGTGGTGCTGTAGTACGGGTTGACCTGCGCGCCCCAGGGGTCGGTGTCACCGGCGAGGAAGGCCCGGGCGTCCTTGTCGGCGAGGATCCACTGCCACAGGGCGCGGGCGGAGTCGCTGTGTCCGAGCGAGGTGATGAGGTCGGTGTCCGTGGACGGCGTCTCGGCGACCGACAGATCGGCGAACTCGGGGTTGAGGGAGATGAACTCGGGATCGCTCGCCAGGCCCGCCGGGTTGTTCTTCGCCCAGTCGTAGCCGGTGGCCGCCGCGTCGCCGAGGACGGCTCCCCAGGGCGAGTTGCGGTACGACTCGGTGAGCAGCTTGGCGACCAGGCGCGCGGAGAGGTCGATGGACTCGACCTTGGTGCCGGCGAGTCTGCGGACGGAGTCGGGCGCGCCCGCCTTGGGTCTGCGTTCGACGGTGAAGCCGATGACGGTGCCGGAGAGCGCGACGGGCGCGTACACGGTCGGGTCGGAGGGTGCCGTGGTGCCGGCGTCGGCGCCGAGGGCGCGGGTGGTGAACGCGAGCCCGGAGGAACCGTCGTCGATGAGGCGGGCGCGGGTGTCGGGCTCGCCGAGTTCGGTGTAGCCGTAGACCGTGCCGGTCGGGCACAGGGCCGCCTGCCAGCTGGTCATGGCGTCGGCTGCGAGCTCGCTGCCGGTGGTGGCGCGCTCCTTCGCGCCGAGCGCGCAGTTGGTGCCGACGGAGTTGAAGCCGAGCGGGATCGCCACCCGGTTCTTCCAGTTGGTGGAGGAGACGGGGGATCCGGCGTTGACCTGGCTGTGGTCGGCGTACGGGTTCCCGTCCAGGTCGAGGTGGCCCTGCGGGACGATCACCAGCCAGCACGAGCGGGGCCTGGTCCCCCCGTCGACGGTGACCGGCACACCGCAGCCCAGGTGCGGGGCCTCGTTGGCGGTCTGGACCTCGAAGTACTCCTTGCCGGTGCCGTCGGCGCCGGTGCGGGCGAAGTCGACCTCGTTGGTGGTGTTGCGGTTGAAGAAGGCGTTGTTCTGGGTGCCCGAGGTGATGACCGTGCCGTCGACGGACTTGAAGGGCACCTCGCCCGGGGCGTTGGGGTTGGCGGCCCCGTAGCGGTTGTCCTGGCCGTAGTTGGTGGGGTCGGCGTTGTAGAAGACCCTGCGGGTGTCGTCGTAGTCGTTGCCGGGCCAGCTGCCGCGGTCGGTGGTCGGGGAGGCCCCGTACTGGCACTGGGTGCGCGAGGGGCCCGGGTTGGAGGGGACGGTGCCGTCGTCGTCGCCCCAGCACTGCATGATCTGCACGAAGTCCGTGTTGAACGCCGTGCCGGCGAAGGTCGTCGGGGTGCCGCCCGACCAGGAGACCGTGACGGCCTGGCTGGTCAGGTGGGCGGTCCGGTCGACGGTGAACCGCATGTCCTTGAACTCGCCGCGTCCGGAGACGGTGACGGCCGAGGAGCCTGCGGTGGCGGTGCCGGTCGCGGCGGCCGGGGCGGCCGCCTGGGCGACGCCGAGTCCGGCGAGGGCGCCTACGGCGGTGCCGGCGACCAGGCGCAGCAGCAGCCTCCGTACGCCCGCGACGCGCGGTCCCCCGGTGCGGGGTCCCGTGCCGTGCGGTCTCGTGCCGAGCTGTCTCGTGCCGAGCTGTCTCGTGCTGCGGGGGTTCATCGCCGCTGCCCCTCTCCGGCGTCCTTGCCCGCGCCGCGCCCGGTGATGACCCGGGAGACCAGGGAGGGCAGCAGGACCAGGCCGAGGACCAGGAAGGCCGCGATCAGCATCAGCGTCTGGGTGGTGGTCCAGCCCTGGCTGCCGGACACGGCGACCGGCTGGGCGAGCGCGATGGTGTCGGCCGCCGCTCCGCTGCCGCCGGTGGAGCCGCCGCTGCCGCCGGAGGTGCCGGTTCCGCCGCCGCCCGAGCCGGGCGAGAGCGTCTGGCCGGTGTCCGGGTCGACCACGGGTGCGGAGCCGCCGCCGGTGGAGCCGCCCGAGGCGCTGCCGCCGCCGCCCGAACTCCCGCCGCCGGTACCGCCGTCGGAGCCGCCGCTGGCGGTACCGCCCGAGGCGGAGCCGCCGCCGGTGCCGCCCGTGGAGCCCGAACCGCCCGAGCTGCCCCCGGCCTTGGCGCCACCGCTGCCGGTGGTGCAGGGCGGGGCGCCCTTCTTGTCGCAGGCGGCCGGGTAGGGGGCGGTCTCGGCGAGCTTGTTGTGCCCGTCGCTGGAGAAGGTCGGGTTGTTGCAGCCGCTGATGTTGATGCTCTGGGCCTGGACGCCCGGGATGCGGCGGATCTGGTCGAAGCCCGCCTTCACCAGGTTGATGGGCAGCGGCGAGTACCCGAGCGAGGGCGCCTGTTGCTGGCCCTGGCACATGAAGTAGTACGAGAACGCGCCGAGCGTCTTGCCCTTGGCCTTGGTGAAGGTGCCCTGCACCTTCAGCGGCAGGATCATGTACGAGTAGCTGGACAGCGGGTAGTTGCGCCTGTCGGAGTCGTTGTAGACGCCGTCGAGCTTCTGCGTGAGGTAGTCCGCGGAGTTCTTGTCGTTGTTGATCTGCGCCTTGAGCAGCGAGACGGCGACGTTCTGCGGGGTCGGCTCGGTGTAGTAGCCGGCGTGGTTGAGGACCTTGGCGACCGGATAGTGCGCGTTCAGGGCGTACGAGTAGTTGACGTACCCGATCGCGCCCTCGCCGTAGTTCTGGGCGACGTAGCCCGCGACGCCGAGGTCGCCGGACTGGGCGATCATGCCGGAGACGGTCGGGTAGTACGAGGTCTGCCCGCAGGCCCCGGAGCGGCCGACCCGGTTGCAGTAGGCCTGCCACAGCGACTTGTGCTGGTTGGCCATCCACATCGTGAACTGGGCCGTGGAGCCCGAGCCGTCGGAGCGTACGACGGGGACGATGGTGCGGTGCGGGAGCTGGATGCCCGGGTTGTCGGCCTTGATGACCGGGTCGTCCCAGGTCTTGACGGCCCCGGTGAAGATCTTGGTGACCACGTCGCCGGACAGCCGCAGGTTGGTGAGCCGCTTGCCGTTGACGGTCAGGTGGTACATGAAGACGGTGCCGCCGGCCACGATCGGCATGTAGGCGTAGCTGCCGGACGCGGGCCGCTCGGCGGCCGAGCCGTCCGTCGGGTGCGTCTGGAACGGGATGTCCGAGACGGCGAAGTCGACGGTGCCGCTGAGGAACTGACGGCGGCCGTCGGAGGATCCGGTGCCGGCGTAGCTGATCCGCATGCCGTACTGGTTGACGGCGCGCCGCCATTCGTCGACGGCGTTCTCGGCCCAGGTGGAACCGGCGCCGGATATCGGCGTGTAGCTCTCGGCCGCGGCGGGGGCCGCCAGCGGACCGGCCAGCAGCCCGGCGATCACGCCGAGCAGCGCGCCGAGCGTCCCGAGCGCCCGCAGGCGCCCGAGGGCGGTGTGGAGGTGGCTGCGCATCAGTCGGTCTCTCCGGTGGCGGGGGCGGACGGGGCGGTTGCCGCGGGGTGCGGTTCCCCGGGGTTCTCGAACAGGGACAGGCCGGGCGCGCGCAGGTCCTCGAAGCGCTGTACGTCGGCCCGCGAGGCGCGGGCGGTACGGCGGGCCTGGCGCTTGGTCTGGTGGCCGGGGCCGCGTCCGCCGATGACCCGGGCGATCACGAACAGCACCAGGACGAGGGCCATCAGGACGGCGGCGGCGCCGAAGCCGCGGGCGATCATCGTGGGCTCGGGCGACTTGACGAAGTTGAAGACCGCGAGCGGCAGCGAGACCATCGGCCCGCTGGTCGCGTCCGTGTTGAGCGCGGCCGTGAAGCCCGCGGTGAGCAGGACGGGCGAGGTCTCGCCGATCCCGCGGGCGGTGCCCAGGATGACGGCGGTGGCGAGGCCGGAGCGGGCGGTGGGCAGCACGACGTGCCACACCGTGCGCCAGCGCGGCGCGCCGAGCGCCTCCGCGGCCTCGGTGAGGTTGCCGGGCACCAGGCGCAGCACCACGTCGGAGGCGCGGATCACGATCGGCAGCATCATGACGCTGATGGCGAAGCCGGCCGCGAGGCCCGACTTCTGCATGCCGAGGCCGAGGATCCAGGTGGCGTACACCATCAGTCCGGCGACGATCGAGGGCAGCGCGGTCATCGCCTCGACGATCGTGCGGACGAACCGGGAGAACCGGCCCGGGATCTGGTTCAGGTAGACGGCGCAGGCGAGGCCCAGCGGCACGGTGATCGCGAGCGCGATGGTGATCATCGTGAGGGTGCCGAGCATCGCGTGGGCGATGCCGCCGTGGGTGAGCGGGTCGAGCGGACCCGCCGCCTGCATGTCCTGGGTGAAGAAGTTGGCGTGCGGCAGTGCCTCGCGGCCGCGCCAGCCGGTGAAGCCGACGACCATGACGAGGCCGGAGAACAGCAGCGTGGCCGCCGTCCACAGCACGACGGTCATGACCCGGTCCCGTACGGCCTGGCCGTCCTCGTCGAGCCCGGTCAGCACCGCGTAGACCGCGAGGAACACGAGGTACGCGGTGACGGCGAAGCCCAGCGCGCCCGAGAACGGGGCGAGTTGGCCGAACAGCAGGACGGTGACGCAGAGCGCGGACGCGGCGGCGCCGCACAGGGACAGCACCCCGTTGCGGGTGACCCCGCCGATGCGGCGCGGCCGCGGTGGCGGCGGGGCGTGCTCCACGGCCGTGTCGGCGGGAGCGGGCGCCGCGTCCCGTACGGCGGACGGGGACGTCTCTTGGACGACGGTCATCTCATGCCTCGCTCTGCGCGCCGGAACGGCTGCGGGCCACCACGGAGGAGGCGGTGAAGTTGACCGCCAGGGTGAGCAGGAACAACGCCAGGCCCGCGGCCATCAGCGCCGACATACCGAATTCGGAGGCGTCGCCGTAGTGCAGGGCGATCAGCGAGGACACCGAGTTGGAGCCGGTCTGGAGGATGTGCGGCTGGATCACGAAGACCGGCGAGATGATCAGGTAGACGGCGATGGTCTCGCCGAGCGCGCGGCCGAGCCCGAGCATGGTGCCGCCGATGATCCCGCCCTTGCCGTACGGCAGGACGACCGAGCGGATCATGCCCCAGCGGGTGGCGCCGAGCGCGTAGGCGCCCTCGCGTTCGCCGGCGGGGGCCTGGGAGAAGACCTCGCGCATCACCGAGCACTGGATCGGGGCGACCATCAGCGCGACGACGATTCCGGCGACGAAGGTGGACGCGGTGAACACGCTCTCGGAGGCGAGGGGTTCGCCCGGCTGGGTGCCGTCCACGGTGAACAGGGGGATCCATCCGAACCATTCGGAGAGCCAGCGCGACAGGCCGATCACGTGCTGCTGGAGGAAGAAGAGCCCCCACAGTCCGTAGACCACCGAGGGGACGGCCGCCATCAGGTCGACCATGGTCACCAGGGTGCGGCGCAGCCGGCGCGGGGCGACGTCCGAGATGAACAGGGCGGTCCCGACGGCCAGCGGTACGGAGATCGACACCGCGACGCAGGCGATCAGGACGGTGCCGGTGAGGACGGCCGCGATGCCGAAGTTGTGGACGTCCGGCTGCCACGCGGCGGTGGTGAGGAAGGAGAAGCCCCGGGCGCGCAGCGCCTGGCCGGCCCGCAGGAGGAGGAAGAGTCCGACCCCCGCCATGACGGCGAGGACGGCGACGCCGGTGGCGGTGAGCTGGAAGCGGAAGACCCGGTCGCCGAGACCGCGGGCGGCGTCGAGCCGCCGGGGGGCGAGATCACGGGCCTCTCGCGGACCGGGAACGACGGTCCCGGTCCCGAGGGTGTCGGTCCCGGGGGTCTTGGTCCCGGGGATCCCGATCGCGGAGGTCCTGGGCTCGGGGGTCCCGATCCCGGGGGTCCCGGTCCCGAGGGTCTTGGACTCGGGGGTCCTGAGCTCGGGGGTCCCGGTACCGGGGCCGACGGAAGCCGGTCTCCCGGCCTCGGGTCTCCCGGTCTCCCGGTCTCCGGCCTCGGGTCTCCCGGCCTCCCGGTCTCCGGCCTCGGGTCTCCCGGCCTCCGGTGTCTCCGGACCCCCCGCCCGCGCACCCGATGTCCCCGAGCCCGGTCTCTCCGTCCCCGGTCTCTCCGACTCCGGTCTGCCGGACCCCTCTGACACGGACGCCACGCGCTGCCCCCCACATCCGGAAACGGAACCTCGCGCGACCGACGGCCGGTACCGCGCGCTGCGATTCAATGGCCGGATCGTGTCGCCCCAACGCGCGTGTTGTGGAGGACCGGTGAACACCACGCGACCGTTCGGTGCTTTCGTCGTGGAGGGTGGGCGGAGCGCGGTCCCGATGATCCGCGTGGATCGCGGTATGGACCGACGGAAGAGCCCGGCGCGGTACGCCGGGCTCCGAACGTCTGAAGTTGCCTGTGGCCTGAACTAGATGGCGGACACCGCCGACAGCCGGTGGACGTCCCGGGCGGTGCCCGTGACGCCGGACAGGAAGCCCTGGGCCCTCGGCGAGGCGTTCTCCGTCAGCCAGGCGGGATCGATGTCGCAGACCGCGACACGCACCTCGGTGCCGGCCAGGGCCAGCGGCAGCGTGTGCACGACGGTCGAGGGGAAGCTCAGGATGGTGCGGCCGATCGGGCCGCGCCGGGCGATCAGTTCGAGCGGCAGGTCGGGACGGACGATCTCCAGGCCCGTCTCGGCGGCCAGCCGGTGCAGCTTCTCGACGCTCTCGCGGCGGTGCGCGAAGTAGCGGGTCGCGCCGTGCGCCCTGGCGAGCGCGCGGACCGCGTCCAGATAGCGGTCGGGGTCGACCACGCCGGTCTCGACGAGCGAGGTGCCGACCATGTCCGCGCTCCGGGTGATGCGCGGCGGGCCGAACCGGTCCCGGGTCCAGGAGAAGTCGTTGGCGGTGATCGTGACGCCGTCCGGCGCCGATTCGATCGGCATCGAGGAGAAGACCTCGACGCTGCGGCGGTCACTGGGCGTCAGCCGGCGGCGGGCCGAGGCGGACACGGGGGCGAAGAGCACGTCCCGGGCGCCGGGGCGGCCACCGCGCCGGTGCCAGCGCACCAGGCGTTCACCGCGGGCGAGCTGGGCGACGAACTCCATCGTCGCCGTGCCGTCGTCGACCACGACCAGGTCGCGCGCCTTGGTGATGGTCAGCAGCAGCTGCACATAGCGGGAGAACGGGTCGCCCATGACGATCCGCCGGGCCCTGCGCAGCAGCGGGGCCAGTCCCCCGATGGTGTGGAAGGGGGCCGTGGTGCCGCCGCGCGCCTCCTCCCAGCGCACCGAGTGACCCTCGTCGCGGGCCAGTTCCGCCATCCGGCGGAGCTGGCCGCGGGTCATCGGGTCGTTCGGGGACAGGACGACGAGGGTGAGCCCCGCGCCGGGCGCCGCGCCGTCGTGGGCGTGTATGTGCGCCCACTCCAGCACGTTCAGGAGCTGTACCGGGCTCTCGACGAAGGCGAGAGTGGTGGAGCCGGCCGAACCGGCGCGGGGTCTCATCGACGTACGACCGTCCCGTCGTAAGGAATTCAGGGTGTTCAGACCGAGACGGGCTCGCCGGCGGCCGCGGCGATCTCCGCCTCGGCGACGACGCCCGTGACGCGGCGCAGCTTCTTCATCGGGCCGAGCTCGGAGTCGTAGACCTTCTTGACACCGTCGCCGAGGGAGGCCTCGATGGTGCGGATGTCGCGGACGAGGCGGGTCAGGCCCTGCGGCTCGACGGAGGCGGCCTGGTCGGAGCCCCACATCGCGCGGTCGAGGGTGATGTGGCGCTCGACGAAGGTGGCGCCGAGGGCGACCGCGGCGAGGGTGGTCTGCAGGCCCGTCTCGTGGCCGGAGTAGCCGATCGGAACGTTCGGGTACTCCGCCTGGAGGGTGTTGATGACCCGGAGGTTGAGCTCCTCGGCCTGCGCCGGGTAGGTCGAGGTGGCGTGGCACATCAGGATGTTGTCGCTGCCGAGGACCTCGACCGCGTGGCGGATCTGCTTCGGCGTCGACATGCCGGTGGAGAGGATGACCGTGCGGCCGGTGGAGCGCAGGGCGCGCAGCAGCTCGTCGTCGGTCAGCGAGGCGGAGGCCACCTTGTGGGCCGGTACGTCGAACTTCTCCAGGAAGGCGACGGCCTCGGTGTCCCACGGGGAGGCGAACCAGTCGATGTTCCTGCTCTTGGCGTACTCGTCGATCTGGCGGTACTCGTCCTCGCCGAACTCCACGCGGTGGCGGTAGTCGATGTAGGTCATGCGGCCCCAGGGGGTGTCGCGCTCGATGTCCCACTGGTCGCGGGGGGTGCAGATCTCCGGGGTGCGCTTCTGGAACTTGACGGCGTCGCAGCCGGCCTCGGCGGCGGCGTCGATCAGCTTGAAGGCGTTCTCGAGCTCGCCGTTGTGGTTGATGCCGATCTCGCCGACGACGTAGACGGGGTGGCCGGGGCCGGCGGTCTTCGAACCGAACTGGCGCAGACGGGAGTTGGTGCTCATGGTGGAGAAGTTCCTTACTTGTCGAGGGAGTCGAGAGAAGGGCCGAGGATCCAGCTGGCGATCTCTCGGATCGCGCCGTCGCCACCGGGGACGGTGGTGACCGCGCGTGCGGCGCCGCGCACGACGTCGTGGGCGCTCGCGACCGCCACCGGCCAGCCCACGAGGGCGAAGCACGGGAGGTCGTTGACGTCGTTGCCGACGTAGAGCACGCGCTCAGGCGCGATGCCCTGCTCCTCGCACCACTGCTTCAGTGCGAGGTCTTTCCGGTCGATGCCGTGCAGGACCGGGAGCTTGAGCTTCCGGGCCCGGGCGGCGACGACCGGGTTCTGTTCCGAGGAGAGGATCAGCATCGTCAGTCCGCTCTTGCGGAGGGCGGCGATACCGAGGCCGTCCCCGCGGTGCACGGAGACGAACTCCCTTCCCTCGGAGTCGATCAGCACCCTGTCGTCGGTCTGGGTGCCGTCGAAGTCGAGGACGACCGCGTCGATGTCGTCGGCGGTCGGAAGGGCGCCGGGCCGGTTCGCGTCGAAGAGCGTCGCGAGGGCCCGGGCGCGGGCGAGGTCGTGCGGGTCGTCGATCTCCAGCACGCGGGCCGGGTCGGTGCGCACGAGTTCGGTGCGGCCGAAGAAGCGGTGCCTGGCCTCGCGGAAGCCGGCGGCCTCCATGGCGTAGACGGCTCCGGTCTCCAGCAGGTCCTGGGGGCGGTCCTGGCGGCGCGGGCGGAAGGACTTGTCGTGGTTGACGCCGTAGCCGCCGCTGGTGGCGGTGTCGGCGACCAGGACGTCGGCTCCGCCGTCGAGGGCCGCGCGGCCGGTCTCGGCGGCCACCGCGGCGGCGGGCTCGTCGTCGCCGTCGCGCCACACGAAGCCGTGGAAGGGGGCCACGGTCAGCGCCGTGTCCGCGCCGTTCGCGACGATCGCCTCGACGACGCCGTCCACGTCCTCGCGGATGATGAACGGGCTGGTGCACTGCACGAGCAGCACCACGTCGACCGGGGAGCCGTGCAGCGCCTCGTGGGTGTCCATGGCGTGCAGGACGGCGGCCTCGGAGGTGGCGGTGTCGCCGGCGATGGCGGCGGGGCGCAGCACGACCTCGGCGCCGGCCTGGCGGGCGGCCGCCGCGATGGCCTGGTCGTCGGTGGAGACGACGACGTCGGTCACGAGACGGGCGGCGCGGCACTCGCGCACCGCGCGGGCCACCAGCGGCACTCCGCCGACCGGCAGGAGGTTCTTGGCGGGCACGCCCTTGGAGCCGCCGCGCGCGGGGATCACCGCGAGTACGCGGCGCACCGGCGCGGTTCGGCCCGCTTCCGAGTTGGTCATGCGCTGTTCTCCTTGACGAGGGAGGCGAGGAAGGCTTGGGGGCGGGGGGCGGCGGGGCCGCTCGTCGCCGGGGCGCTCACAGTTCGCCCATCCGCCGGATCACCGGTGCCACGCGCTGGACGCCGTGGCGGTAGGCGCCGCGGGCGGCCTTGCGCACGAACTGCCGTACGGGGCTGGGTTCCCGGTCCGCCGCCGGGGCCCCGGGCAGCGGGCTGCCGTCGGGTCCGAGGTGGTGGCGGGCGAGGATGCCGGGCAGGTATCCGGGCGCGGTGACGGGGGTGTAGTAGGGGGCGAGGGGCGGCAGTTCACCGGAGGCGAGCAGTGCGGTGATGCGCTGCCTGGCGGCGTCGAAGGCGGTCTCGTACGCGCCTCCCTCGGCCGCGACGCCCTGCCGGGCCACCCACGCGGGGTCGGGCTCCGGCCGGTGTCCGGCGTCGAGCTGGTCCCAGGAGGCGAGGCAGCCGGATCCCACGAAGTGGTGGTTGCCGAGCGCTTCGCGCACCCCGAGGTCGCTGAGGACGACGGTGGGGATACGGCGGTGCAGGGACTCCAGGGCGGCCGTTGAGCTGATGGTGACGAGCAGGTCGGTGCGGTCCAGGACCTCGCCCATGTGCCCGTACACCAGGTGGAAGTTGGCCGGCGGGTCCGCCTTCTGCACCAGCTTCTGGTACGGCAGCTCCTCGATGTGGGTGGTGTGCTCGCCCGGCTTGGAGCGCAGCTTGAGCAGGACCTCGCGGTCCGGGTGCAGCCGCGCGTGGCCGATGAGCCGGTCCAGCAGGTACGTACGGTCCCTGCGGTTCTCCGGTACGGAGGGCTGGGCGGCGAAGACGACCGTGTGGGGCCGGCTCCCCCGCTCCGCGGCCGGGTCGTGCCCGGTGTAGGCGGCCCCGCCGAGGAAGGGCAGCGCGACCTCGGTCACCGATCCGGCGTCCGCGCCGACCCCTTCGTACACGGCCCGGAAACGGTCCGCGTCCTGGCGGGAGTTGGCGAGGACGAGGTCCGCGCCGTGCCGCAGGAGCAGTCCGTCGGCGAGCTTCTCGTAGACGACGCCGACATAGCCGGTGACGACCAGGGGCCGCTTCGCCCGTCCGTCCCAGGCACGGGCCAGACCGTGCAGGACCGCCTGGACGGCACCCCCGACGAGGGCGAGGACGACCACGTCGTAGGCGCTGTCCTCCCGGCCCATCTCGCGCAGGAACTCGACGGCGGTGACCTCGCGGAGGGAGTCCGCGCGGACGCCGACCTCTTCGAGCTGACGGGGGGTCGGGGTGGCTCGGCCGCGCAGGAGGAATCCGTCGAGGCGGATGTCCGATTCGACCGGGGAAATGCGATTCGCGGTGAGCGAACCCCATTTCCACCTGGTGTCGGAATCCGCGAGAACGGCGACCCGCAGCGACTTCTTGGTACTTGCTGGCACGTCCTAGACGCTAGGAAGCCATTTCGAGGAGCGGCCCAACCCGAATACAACAAACGGTTAACAGCGTGTCGACGAATGGGGAATCAGCCCAGGATCGGCTGAGAAAACGGCGTGGTTCACGGTACCGCCACGCGTCGTTCACCTTGCATCCCACCAACGGTAAAGACGAATGCCGGGCTGCCCCCTAACGTCACAGGCGTGGTCAAGCTCTCCGTCATCGTGCCGTTCTACAACGTGCAGCAATATGCGCCCGACACCCTGAAGAGCCTGCGTGCGAACGCACGGCAGGATTTCGAATTCATTCTCGTCGACGACTGCTCGCGCGACGAGACACCGGACATCCTCGCGCGCGCGGAGCGCGAGCTCCCGGGTGCGGTGTATGTCAGACACGAGAAGAACGGAGGACTGGCCACCGCCCGCAACACCGGGATCGACGCAGCGCGTGGCGAGTACCTCACGTTCCTCGACGGGGACGACTGGCTCGCCCCCGGATACTACGAACAACTCGTCTCCTCCATCGAGGACCTGGGCTGCGACTTCGTCCGCACGGACCATGTCCAGTGCACCGCGCGCGCCCGGACCATCCACCGCGTCCCGCACGGGAGGCGCGGAGTCGTCCTCAGTCCCCGCGACGCCATCCTTCCCTCCGACCGTTCCACCTCCGTCGACTACGCGTACGCCTGGGCGGGCATCTACCACCGCCGACTGGTCGACCGGGGGCTGCTCCACTTCACCGACGGGCTGCGCACGGCCGAGGACCGGCCGTGGATCTGGAAACTGCACCGGGAGGCGGAATCCTTCGCCACGGTGGGTCTGCTCGGCGTGTACTACCGGCGCGGTGTCGCCTCCTCGCTCACCCAGATCGGGGACGTGCGCCAGCTCGATTTCATCCGCGCGTTCGACCAGGTCGTGGCGGAAACCGCCGAGGACCGGGACGCGGAAAAACTCCTTCCCAAAGCCGTGCGTACATATTGCGCGATTATTTCCCATCACCTGGGATCCATCGAAAGGTTCGAGCCGGCAGTGGCACGGAAACTGAAGTCCATGAGTGCCGTCGCACTGCGCCGCATGCCCCAGGGCGTGCTCGACGAGGCCCTCGACTCGATGGACATCCAGCGCGCCACCCGGCTGCGCCGGCTGCGCCGACGTCCCGCGCCCGCCGCGGGGGTGGCCGCGTGACCACCCAGATCTTCATGGCGTCCACGCTGTACGGGACGGCCACGCTCGCCGCGGCCCTCGACACCGACAGCTTCGGGCCCGCCGACCGGCGCATCCTGCTCGTCTCCAACAACGCGGCGACGCCCGAGACGACGCCCGGCGTGGACGGGATGCCCGGCTTCGAGCGGCTGCGCGGCCGCTTCGACGACGTCATCTCGTGGAACGAGACCATCTCCCCCTTCCACCCGGGCGGCTGGGCCCCGCGCCCGGACGACGTCCCGCTGTGGGAGCGGCATCTGCGGCTCGCCTGGAACCTCGGCGACGACGACGTCGAACTGGCCGTGGAGTCGATCCAGGTCAACCCGGCGCTCGGCGTCTCCCAGATCTTCATGGGCGCGCCCGTCACCGTGTACGCCGACGGCCTGATGAGCTACGGCCCCACCCGCAACAAGATCGACCCGCTGGTCGGCACGCGGGTGACCCGGCTGCTCCATCTGGACCTGGTCCCCGGTCTGAAGCCGCTGCTGCTCACCGAGTTCGACGTGGAGCCGGAGATCGTGTCCACGGACGCGTTCGTGAAGGTGCTCGCGGAGCTCGTCGACACCGGCGGCGAACTGCCCTCGGTGGAGGAGCCCGCGCTGCTGCTCGGCCAGTACCTCTCGGCGCTGGAGATCCTCACCGCCGAGGAGGAGGAGCAGCTGCACGTACGGATGCTGAAGGGCGCCCTCGCGCTCGGGCACACCCGGGTGGTGTTCAAGCCGCACCCCTCGGCCCCGGCCCGCTGGTCGCGGATGCTGGAGAGGGAGGCCGAGAAGCTCGGCGCGGACCTCACCGTGCTCGACACCCCGGTCCTGGCCGAGGTGCTCTACCAGCGGATGCGTCCCGCGCTGGTCGTCGGCTGCTTCTCCACGGCCCTGTTCACGGCGTCCGCGCTCTACGGCCTGCCGGTCGCCCGGGTCGGCACCGGCCCGCTGCTCGACCGGCTCACCCCGTACGAGAACAGCAACCGGGTCCCGGTGACCATCGTAGACGCGCTGGTGCCCGACCTGGCGGACGCTCAGGCGGTCACCGCGCAGCGCCCCGGCATGGACGTGGCTGACCTGACGCGACTCCTGAGAGCCGTCGGCTACGCGATGCAGCCGAAGATCTGCCCGGAGCTGCGCCCCGCGGCCGAGAGCTATCTGACGAACCAGCTGACCCAGCAGACCTGGCGCTACTTCAAGCGCAAGCGTCTGACCTCGCTGGCCCTGCCCGGGGCGGTCCCGGCCCAGCTCGCCTTCATCCCGCGCAACGCGACCGTGCGCCGGGTCGCCCGCAGGGCGCGCTCGCTGAAGCGGGCGGTGGGCCGCTGAGGGGCGCTCACCGCGCGGAACACCAGGGAGCGGGGGCGGGGGGCACCCCCCGCCCCCCCCCCCAGGGGTCGCC
>NZ_JBHXDQ010000106.1:0-21432 GCF_042725875.1 Streptomyces sp. NPDC127038
GGGGGGGGCCCCGGGGTTGGGGTGGCATGGGGGTCCCACTTCCCCCCGGGCGGGCGGGGGGGGGGGGCCCCCGCCCCCCCGTCGCTCCGGGCAGGCCCGTGGATCAGGCGTCGACCTTCTCCATGACCTCGTCGCTGACGTCGAAGTTGGCGAAGACGTTCTGCACGTCGTCGCTGTCCTCCAGCGCGTCGATCAGCTTGAAGATCTTCCGGGCGCCTTCCTCGTCGAGCTCGACCTGCATGGTCGGGACGAAGTTGGCGTCGGCGGAGTCGTAGTCGATGCCGGCGCTCTGGAGCGCGGTGCGCACCGCGACCAGGTCGGTGGCCTCGGAGAGGACCTCGAAGCTCTCGCCGAGGTCGTTGACCTCCTCGGCGCCCGCGTCGAGGACGGCGCCGAGGACGTCGTCCTCGGTGAGCTCACCCTTGGGGACGACGATGACACCCTTGCGGTTGAACAGGTACGACACGGAGCCGGGGTCGGCCATGCTGCCGCCGTTGCGGGTCATGGCGACGCGCACGTCGGAGGCCGCGCGGTTGCGGTTGTCCGTGAGGCACTCGATGAGCACCGCGACACCGTTCGGGCCGTAGCCCTCGTACATGATCGTCTCGTAGTCGGCGCCACCGGCTTCGAGGCCGGCTCCGCGCTTGACCGCGGAGTCGATGTTCTTGTTCGGGACCGAGCTCTTCTTCGCCTTCTGGATGGCGTCGAACAGCGTCGGGTTGCCGGACACGTCGGCGCCACCGGTGCGGGCCGCGACCTCGATGTTCTTGATCATCTTCGCGAAGAGCTTGCCGCGCTTGGCGTCGATCACGGCCTTCTTGTGCTTCGTCGTAGCCCATTTAGAGTGGCCGGACATCTGCCTGTCTCCTTCGCGTAACCCAACCTGTACGGACTCCCCCAGGCGTCGAGAGCCTTGGGAGACCCCACAGATCCTACAAGGACGCCGGTGTCCGGTTCGCGCGCACCATGTCGACGAACAGACCGTGCACACGGTGGTCGCCCGTCAGCTCCGGGTGGAACGACGTGGCGAGCGCGTTTCCCTGGCGGACCGCGACGATGTGACCGCCGTGCTCGGCGAGCACCTCGGCCTCGGCGCCCACGGACTCGACCCAGGGGGCGCGGATGAAGACGCCCTCTACAGGATCGCCCTCGACGCCCCGGACGTCGACCGCCGCCTCGAAGGACTCGTTCTGGCGTCCGAAGGCGTTGCGGCGCACGATCATGTCGATGCCGCCGATGGTCTCCTGGCCCGAGCGCGGGTCGAGGATCTTGTCGGCGAGCATGATCATGCCGGCGCAGGTGCCGTAGACGGGCATGCCCGAGCGGACCCGCGCGCGCAGCGGCTCCATCACTCCGAAGAGGACCGCCAGCTTCGAGATGGTGGTGGACTCGCCGCCCGGTATGACCAGGCCGTCGATCTCGGCGAGCTCCTCGGGCCGCCGCACCGGCCTGGCCACGGCGTCCGCCGCGGCCAGGGCGATGAGGTGTTCCCGTACGTCGCCCTGGAGGGCCAGGACACCGATGACAGGAGTGCTCATGTGACTACCAGCCGCGGTTGGCGTAGCGCTCGGTCTCGGGGAGGGTGTCGCAGTTGATGCCGACCATGGCCTCGCCGAGGTTGCGGGACGCGTCCGCGATGATCTTCGGGTCGTCGTAGAAGGTGGTGGCCTTCACGATGGCGGCGGCGCGCTTGGCCGGGTCGCCGGACTTGAAGATGCCGGAACCGACGAAGACGCCCTCGGCGCCGAGCTGGCGCATGAGCGCGGCGTCGGCGGGGGTGGCGACACCACCGGCGGAGAACAGCACGACCGGCAGCTTGCCGAGCTCGGCGACCTCCTTGACGAGCTCGTACGGGGCACGCAGGTCCTTCGCGGCGGCGTACAGCTCGTTGTTGTCGAAGCCGCGCAGGCGGGCGATCTCGTTCTTGATCTGGCGCAGGTGGCGGACGGCCTCGACGACGTTGCCGGTGCCGGCCTCGCCCTTGGAGCGGATCATGGCCGCGCCCTCGGCGATGCGGCGCAGGGCCTCGCCCAGGTTGGTGGCACCACAGACGAAGGGCGTGGTGAACGCGAACTTGTCGGAGTGGTTGACCTCGTCGGCCGGGGTCAGGACCTCGGACTCGTCGATGTAGTCGACGCCGAGGGACTGGAGGACCTGGGCCTCGACGAAGTGGCCGATGCGGGACTTGGCCATGACCGGGATGGAGACGGCCTCGATGATCTCCTCGATCATGTTCGGGTCCGACATCCGGGCCACGCCGCCGTCCTTGCGGATGTCGGCGGGAACCCGCTCCAGGGCCATGACGGCAACGGCGCCGGCGTCCTCGGCGATCTTCGCCTGCTCGGCGTTGACCACGTCCATGATCACGCCGCCCTTGAGCTGCTCGGCCATGCCGCGCTTGACGCGGGCGGTACCGATGGCGGTGTTCTCGGCGGAGTTGGAGAGGGTGCTGGACACGGGTTGACCTCGCTCGGGGAAGAGGATTTGTGCAGCTCCGAGGAAACGCGAGGTGACCAGTCCACTGCAAGGGCCAATGGGGAGCCGGTGGCTCGTTTTCGTTCCGGTCCGCCCGTGCGGGACCGCCGGCGCGTCAGCTCGTGGGGCGGTCGGCCAGGGCCACGGGGGGCTCGTCGTCCATCTCGAAGGCCATGGGGAACGGCGCGTGGCCCGCGAGGCGGAACCAGCGGACCTTGCGGTGGCGGCGCAGGGCGCGGGCGGCGCGTACGGCGTCGTTGTGGAAGCGGCGCGCCATCGGCACCCGGCGTACGGCCTGGGCCAGTTCGCCGGCCGCCGCCTCGCCGCCGGGCACCTCCCGGACCGCCTCGACCTGCTGGGTCTCCCCGAACACCGCCCGCAGGGCCTGGCTCAGTTCGCTCTCGGCCACCTCGCGCTGCTCCTCCTCGGCCTGCCGGGCCGCGTGCGCCGCTTCGTAGAGGACGATCGAGGCGGCCGGGTCGAGCACTCCGGAGGTGGCCAGTTCCTGCGCGACGGAGGCCCGGCGCAGCAGCTGCGCGTCGAGGGCGGCGCGGGCGGCGTCGATACGGGAGTGCAGCCGGTCGAGCCGTCCGGCGGTCCAGCTCAGGTAGAGGCCGATCGCGACGAGGCCGACGAGGATCCAGATGAGGGTTGCGGTCACGGGCGGCAAGGCTACCGGTGCCGTTCGCCTGCCCGACGTGGCCCGCGCACGCTCCACCGGCCCGCGGTGGCCCACGCGCCCGTGCGCCGCCCGTCGGGACCCCGACCGCACACGGCGCCGCCACCGGACCGTCGTGTTCCGGCCGTTCTCGGTCCGCCGGACCGCCGGGCGCCCGGCAACGAGGTTCCGGGGCGTCCCAGCGAGGCGACGGTCCCGCTCCGCACGAGGGCGCGCCGGGCGCCCCGGCGGTGGGGCCCGCGGAACTCCCGGTACAGGATCGACCAGCGCTGTCCCCCGCGCCCCCCCCGACCCCGGCCCTGCCAGGCCGGGGTTGTCCGCCCTGCGGGCTCCGAGCTGGGGCGGAGCGCGCGTGTTCCGGCCCCCGGGGACGCCGTCGACGGAGGGCTCCGGAGGCGTCGCTCGCCACCGGGTCCCCCGAGTCGCCCACACCGCCGGACCCCGTGGCGCCCGTCACGGCCGGGTACCCGTGCACCTCGTGGAGGACCCGCGCCCGTGAACCCCGGGAGGGGCGGTCGCCGGTGGGGTCCCGGAGGGTCAGTCCCGGGCCAACCCGAAGCGGGCGCGGAGGCCTGTGCGTTCGTCCGTGGCGACCGCGGCGGCGCCGTCCGTCACCGTCTCGTAGACCGCGAGGATGTCCGCGCCGACCGTCGACCAGTCGAAGCGCCGCACATGCTCGCTCCCCCGCACCCGCAGCGCGGCCCGGCGCTCAGGGTCGGCGAGCAGGCGCAGCGCGGCGGCGGCGAGGTCGGCCGCGTCCTCGTTGACGAACAGCTCGCCCGCGGAGCCCTGGTCCAGGACCTGGGCGAACGCGTCGAGGTCGGCGGCGAGCACCGGCGCCCCCGCGGACATCGCCTCGACCAGGATGATCCCGAAGCTCTCGCCGCCGGTGTTGGGCGCGACGTACAGGTCGACGCTGCGCAGCAGCCTGGCCTTGTCCTCGTCGCTGACCATGCCGAGGAACTCCACGCGCGAGCGCATCTCGGCGGGCAGCGACTCCACGGCCTCCTCCTCGTCGCCGCGCCCGGCGACGAGCAGCCGGGTCTGGGGACGCTCGGCCAGGATCGCGGGCAGCGCCTTCATGAGGACCGGCAGGCCCTTGCGGGGCTCGTCGATGCGGCCGATGAAGCCGATGGTGTCGCCCTGCCACTCGGGCTTGGGCTTGGCGCGGGCGAAGAAGTCGACGTCGACGCCGTTCGGGATGACGACCGCGTCACCGCCGAGGTGCTCGACCAGGGTGCGCCGGGCGTACTCGCTCACGGCGATCCGCGCGCTGATCTTCTCCAGCGCGGCCTGGAGGATGGAGTACGCGGCGACCATCGCCCGGGAGCGCGGGTTCGAGGTGTGGAAGGTCGCGACGATGGGCCCCTGTGCCGCCCAGCACGTCAGCAGGCCGAGCGACGGCGAGGACGGCTCGTGGATGTGGACCACGTCGAAGGTGCCGTCGTGCAGCCAGCGCCGTACCCGGGCCGCCGACAGGAAGCCGAAGTTGAGCCGGGCCACCGAGCCGTTGTACGGGACGGGGACCGCGCGGCCCGCCGAGACGACGTACGGCGGCAGGGGCGTGTCGTCGTCCGCGGGGGCGAGGACGGAGACCTCGTGCCCCAGACCGATGAGGTGCTCGGCCAGGTCGCGGATGTGGAACTGGACGCCGCCGGGAACGTCCCAGGAGTACGGGCAGACGATGCCGATCCTCACGAGGCCCTCTTCTCGGGCTTCTCGGGGTCCTGTGTGCCGGACCCCTCGTGGGGAGCCTTCCCGGCGTCGAGGTCCTTGAGCCACAAACGCTGCAACATGTGCCAGTCCTCCGGGTGCTCGGCGATGCCGTGGGCGAAGGCGTCGGCCAGCGCCTGTGTCATGACAGACGTCTTCTCGGCACGGCTGCCTGACTCCGGGACCTCGACGGGCGGATGCACCCGACCGCGCATCACGGGCGAGTCGTCGTACCAGAGCGTCACGGGCAGGAGGAGGGCGCCGGTCTGCTGGGCGAGCAGGGCCGGGCCCGCCGGCATCCGGGTCGTCTCGCCGAAGAACTCCACCTCGACGCCCGAGGCGGACAGGTCCCGTTCCGCGACCAGGCAGATCAGCCCGCCGTCGCGCAGGCGCCGGGCCAGCGTGCCGAACGCGGCACCGCCGCTGTGCGGCAGCACCTCCATGCCGAGGCCCTCGCGGTAGGCGACGAACCGGTCGTAGAGGGACTCCGGTTTGAGGCGTTCCGCGACCGTCGTGAACGGTGTCCTCAGGCCGGTGGTGACCCAGGCGCCCGCGAGGTCCCAGTTCGCCATGTGCGGAAGCGCGAGGATGACGCCCCGGTCGGAGGCGATGCCGTCGGTGAGACGGTGCACGTCCTCGACCTCGAAGCCGCCCGCCACCCGCTCCTCGCTCCACGCGGGAAGCCGGAACGACTCCATCCAGTAGCGCAGGTACGAGCGCATCCCGGCGCGGGAGAGCTCGGCGAGCCGTTCCGGCGTCGCGTCCGGCACCACGCGCGCGTAGTTGCTCTCCAGCCGCAGGACCCCCTTGCCGCGCCGCTTCCAGGCGATGTCGGCGATGGTGCGTCCGAGGCGCACGGCGACCGGCTCGGGCAGCTTCTTGACGACGCTCCAGCCCGTCGCGTAGGCGCCGTCGACCAGCCTGTCGCGCAGGCTGGTCACGAGGTGGCCTCGCTGCCCTGGGCGGCGACCGCGGCGTCCGCCTCGGCTGCCTCCCGGCGGACGGTGACGACGCGCTGGATCAGCGTGACGAGACTGCCGACGGCGACGATCCACAGCGCGATGGGCAGCAGCACCTGGATGCCGGGCACCCCGAAGGTGTGCAGGCCCGCGAGACCGGCCGCGACCAGCGAGATCACCAGGCGCTCGGCGCGCTCGACGAGACCGTTGACCGCCACCGGCAGACCGATCGACTCGCCCCGGGCCTTGGTGTACGACACCACCTGGCCGCTGGCCAGACAGAAGATCGAGACGGCGCACAGGACGTTGTCGTCGCCGTTGCCCGCGTACCAGAGCGCGAAGCCGCCGAAGATCGCCCCGTCGGCGACCCGGTCGAGCGTCGAGTCCAGGAAGGCGCCCCAGCGGCTGGAGCGGCCGAGCTGGCGCGCCATGTTCCCGTCGACCAGGTCGGAGAACACGAACAGCGTGATGACGATCGTTCCCCAGAAGAACTCTCCCCGGGGGAAGAAGACCAGCGCCCCCGCCATGACTCCGGCCGTGCCCAGGAGGGTGACCGTGTCGGGGCTCACCCCCCGGCGGACGAGAAACGCGGCGAACGGTGTGAGGACACGCGTGAAGAATGCACGCGCGTACTTGTTCAGCATGGCCTTCCCGAGGGTCGGTGTCGCCGGGCGGCCCCTGCTGGCCGTCGGCTGGCCCATCGTAGCCACGCGTGCGCTTGTGCGATGGCCGGGCACCCGCACCCCGTGTCACGACCGGGTGCCGTCCGCGTCACGGCGCGATCGCGTCCCCTGTATGGACGCACCGTGACGCGAGTGCAAAGCTCGAAGAACCGCGGGCGTCACCGGTGCCGCCACCGAACGCGGCCTCGGCATGTCCCGCGCCCACAGAGACCTCACCGTGCACGGGAGGCAAGGCCATGGGCGACAAGGCGAACGCACACCCCGGAGCCGCCGGCAGGGCTACGGCGGCCGACCACCCCGCGTCCGTACGGAATGTGGTGCTGGTCGGCCACAGCGGATCGGGCAAGACGACGTTGGTGGAGGCTCTCGCGCTGACCGCGGGAGCGGTGAACAGGGCGGGCCGCGTGGAGGACGGCGGCACCGTATCGGACTACGACGAGATCGAGCACCGGCAGCAGCGGTCGGTGCAGCTCTCCCTGGTGCCCGTCGACTGGGACGGGATCAAGATCAATCTTCTGGACACCCCCGGGTACGCCGACTTCGTCGGGGAACTGAGGGCCGGTCTGCGAGCGGCGGACGCGGCCCTCTTCGTCGTCTCGGCCTCGGACGGGGTGGACGGCTCGACCCGGATGCTGTGGGAGGAGTGCGCGGCCGTCGGCATGCCCCGGGCGATCGTGGTCACCCACCTGGAATCGGCCCGGTCGGACTTCGAGGGGATGACCGCGGTCTGCGCGCAGGCGTTCGGCGGGGACGACCCCGACGCCGTACTGCCGCTGTACCTGCCGCTGCACGGCGCCGCGGCGCCCGACGGGCACGCGCCCGTGACCGGCCTGACCGGACTGCTCACCCGGCAGCTGTTCGACTACTCCTCGGGGGAGCGCAAGGAGGCGGAGCCGGGGCCCGAGCAGCAGCGGCTCATCGAGGCCGCCCGCAACCGGCTGATCGAGGGGATCATCGCCGAGAGCGAGGACGAGACGCTCATGGACCGCTATCTCGGCGGCGAGGAGATCGACCTCAAGACCCTCGTGCAGGACCTCGAACGGGCCGTGGCCCGCGGCAGCTTCTTCCCGGTGCTGGCCGCCGCGCCCGCCGCCGAGGGCGCCCGGCAGGGGCTCGGCACCGTCGAGCTCCTCGAACTGATCACGGGCGGCTTCCCGACCCCGCTGGAGCGCCCGGCGCCCGCCGTGACCACCCCGGACGGCGCGCCGCGCGAGGTGAAGGCCTGCGACCCGGACGGTCCGCTGGTCGCGGAGGTCGTCAAGACCGCCTCCGACCCGTACGTGGGCCGGGTCTCCCTGGTGCGGGTCTTCTCCGGGACCCTGCGCCCCGACGCGACGGTGCACGTCTCCGGGCACGGGCTGACCGACCGTGGGCACGAGGACCACGACGTCGACGAGCGGATCGGCGCCCTGTCCGGGCCGTTCGGCAAGCAGCAGCGCACCCTCACCCACTGCATCGCGGGCGACCTGGCCAGCGTGGCGAAGCTGAACCGCGCCGAGACGGGCGACACCCTTTCGGCCAAGGACGACCCGCTGCTCATGGAGCCGTGGCAGATGCCCGACCCGCTGCTCCCGCTCGCCATCGAGGCGCACAGCAAGGCGGACGAGGACAAGCTCTCCCAGGGGCTGGGCCGGCTGGTGGCCGAGGACCCCACGATGCGTCTGGAGCAGAATCCGAACACCCATCAGGTCGTCCTGTGGTGCCTGGGCGAGGCGCACGCGGACGTCGCCCTGGAACGGCTGCGCAGCCGGTACGGGGTGCAGGTCGACGTGGTCCCGCACAAGGTCTCCCTGCGCGAGACGTTCGCCGGTCCGTCCGCCGGACGCGGCCGCCATGTCAAACAGTCGGGCGGACACGGCCAGTTCGCGATCTGCGAGATCGAGGTCGAACCGCTGCCGAACGGTTCGGGCATCGAGTTCGTGGACAAGGTCGTCGGCGGCGCCGTGCCCCGGCAGTTCATCCCCTCGGTCGAGAAGGGCGTGCGGGCCCAGGCGGCCAAGGGGGTCGTCGCCGGCTATCCGCTCATCGACGTACGGGTCACGCTGACCGACGGCAAGGCGCACTCGGTCGACTCGTCCGACGCCGCGTTCCAGACGGCGGGCGCGCTCGCGCTGCGCGAGGCGGCCCGCGACGCCGTCATCCATCTCCTGGAGCCGGTGGCGGAGGTGACGGTCCTGGTCGGCGACGACTACGTGGGCCCGGTGATGAGCGATCTGTCGGGACGGCGCGGCCGGGTGGTCGGCACCGAGCAGGCACCCGGCGGGCGCACGCTCGTACGCGCCGAGGTACCGGAGATCGAGATCGGCCGGTACGCGGTCGACCTGCGGTCCGTCTCGCACGGCACCGCGCGCTTCGACCGGTCCTACGCGCGGCACGAACCCATGCCGCAGCACATCGCCGAGCGGCTCCGTGAACAGGACACGGGTACCTGAGGGCCGGGCGGCTCCCGGCGGTTCGGCACGGCGCTTCGGGACGGGAGGTTCGGGACGGCGGTTCGGGACGGCGGTTCGGGACGGGGGGTTCATCCGTCGGTGGGCGGCTTCGGCCGTCCGCCGACGAATGTCGGCCGCGGCCGATACTCTGAGTACTGATCAAGACGAAGACCTGATCAACAGGTGTGCGGGACACCGAAGTCGGGAAAGCCGCAGGAGCGGGTGCGGCGGCGATGGGGGCGGAAGTGGCGTTCGACGGTTTCGATTTCACTCCCGGGGCGCAGGTGCCGCTCACGGGGTCCGCGGGGCAGACGGCGGCGACCTTCGCCCTCGCCTCGGCGGCGTACCGCGACAGTCCGGTCGAGGAGATCCTCAAGGCCGACAACGAATGGCACCAGTCCACGGTCAAGGCCGGACGGATCAAGCTGTTCGCGCCGAATCTCGGCGAGGCCTTCGCGGGGGCGGTCACGGCCCGCATGCTGGGCGCCGGCCGCGCTCCCCTCATCCAGTCCTTCGGCACCGAGCCGCAGGTCATCGTGGAGCACTGTCTCGCGGCGACCAACATCCGCCGGGAACGCGACAATTGGCTCTCCGCCGTCATGGTGCTGTGCGGACTGCTGTTCCTGCCGGGCCTGCTGATCTGGCTGATGGTCTTCCAGATCCGTACGCAGATCGCCAAACGGACGGACAAGCGGGGCTCCGCGCTCGGCACCACCCTGCTGTTCGCCGTCGGCGCCCTGGCCGTCCTGTTCCTCATCCGCATGCCGTTCACGGGCTTCTGGGCCTGGTACGCGCGGGCCGCGGTGGTCCTGCCCGTCGTCGGCTGGCTGTGGGCGAAGCAGATCTGCGAGCGCACCGCAAAGGATCTCCGCGCACGCTGGGACAACCTGCTGTCGGGCGGCGGGGTCGGCGCCAAGATTCCCGCTTCGGTCCCCGGCAGCCCCGGCGAGACGGCGGCGGAGCAGCTGCGCCAGTCGCTGGCCCGGCTCACCGCTGAGCAGCAGTCCAACTCGGTCTTCTACGCGGGCCCCAAGGGCATACTGGGCATGGGCACCCGCTGGGGCAGCTGGCAGCTCGCCGAGGACCTGGTGCCGCTGGACGCGAAGAAGGAGATCCACCCCTTCCGCAGCTGGGACGTCATCCGCAACATCCACGACCAGCTGCGCATGCTGGAGCGCGGGCCGCTCAACACCGGTGGTTTTCCCGCGCCTTCGATAAAGCACTGGATCGTCACGCCGATCGGCGAGGGCGCGAAGGCGGTGTCCCGGCCTGGCGGCACGGACGTGGACGCCTACACGATCAAGTCGCACGCGGTGCAGGACATCTGCAACAAGCAGCAGTTCGGCAGCGGGGACCGGCACTACCTCGGGGTCCAGTGGACGCTCTGGGACGGCCAGTTGATCATCACGATGATGATCACGGTGACGGTGCTGCACCAGACGCTGCGCATCGAGGTGACCGGGCACGCGCTGGGTCCGGTGAACCCGCTGTTCACCAGCAAGCCGGAGGCTCCCACCAAGGAGGTCGCGAAGACCGTCAAGTTCTGGGAGACCCGCAAGGTGAGCCTGCCGCTGGTCACCGCGGACGAGGTCGTACGGCTCGCCGCGCGGGCGCCCCTCACCTGGTATCCGCCGCTGCTGAACTGGATCGGCGGAAGCCTGGGGCTGCCCGAACCGTTCGGAGTGCGGCACGCCTGGGCCGATCAGCCCTGGCGGCACCGTTTCATGGCGGACGACGCGCTGCGGGCGGCGACGCCGGTGCTGCGCGTGGTGCACTCGGCGGCGATCAAGGTCCTCGAGGAGAACGGCGTCGACACGGAGAAGTTCGGCAACCGCTCGGCGTTCCTCAGCACGGCGGTCCAGGACCCCTCGCCGCGCAAGGCCGACGTGTACGACGCCTGACCGCACGGCGGAACGTGTCCCCCCTCGCGGGATGTGTCCCAGGCGGGACCGGACGGGGCGCCCGGTGGGGCGCCCCGCGCCCGGCTACGCGGTGGGCCAGGCCTCCGCCAGCATCTTGCGGGTGTCCGCGAGAAGCTGCGGCAGGACCTTGGTGTGGCCGACGACCGGCATGAAGTTCGTGTCCCCGCCCCAGCGCGGCACGATGTGCTGGTGCAGATGGGCGGCGATGCCGGCGCCCGCGACCGTGCCCTGGTTCATGCCGATGTTGAAGCCGTGCGCGCCGGAGGCGGTGCGCAGGGCGGTCATGGCCTGCTTGGTCAGTTCACCGAGTTCGGCGGTCTCCGGCCCGGTCAGGTCCGTGTAGTCGGCGACGTGCCGGTAGGGCACGACCATCAGATGCCCGCCGTTGTACGGGTAGAGGTTGAGCACCGCGTACACGTGCTCGCCGCGCCTGACGATCAGCCCGTCCTCGTCGGACTTGGCCGGTATCGAGCAGAACGGACAACCGTCGTCGGCCCCCGGACCGGTGGGCTTGTTCTCGCCCTGGATGTAAGCCATCCGGTGGGGCGTCCACAGGCGCTGGAACGCGTCCTGCGTTCCCACTCCGATCTGCTGCTCCGGCTCACTCGTCATGTGTTGCAGCATATTGCTTCGCCCGTTCGCGGCGTGTCGCCGGGTGCCGCACGAAGGAGCCTGCGGCCAAGCTGTGGCCATGGACGACGAGAGCCCGCTGACCCGCTGGGAGCACCGCACCGAGGTACCACTGGCGGTCGGGTCGCTGCTCTTCCTCGCCGCGTACGCGGTCCACGTCCTGGCGCACCAGCTGCCCCAGGAAGGCCGCGACGTCTGTCTCTCGGTGATCGCGGCCACCTGGGCGGCGTTCCTCCTCGACTATCTGGTGCGCTGGCGGCTGAGCGGCATGGGCCCGCGGTTCGTCCGGCGTCATCTGCTGGACACCGTGGTCCTCTTCCTGCCGCTGCTGCGTCCGCTGCGGGTCGTCAAGCTCTACGACGCCGTGCTGTACCGCCGCGGAGAGCCCCGGCTCCCGCTGTACTCGCGAGTGATCTTCTACGCGAGCATCTCGGTGCTGCTGCTCGGCTTCTCGGGGGCCCTCGCCGTCTACCAGGCCGAGTACCGGGCACCGCACGCGACGATCGTCACCTTCGGCGACTCCGTGTGGTGGGCCGCCTCCACCCTGGCCACGGTCGGGTACGGGGACGTGACACCGGTGACGCCGAGGGGGCGGACGATCGCGGTCGCCATGATGGCGTGCGGCCTGGGGCTGCTGGGCGCGGTGACGGGGTCGTTCTCCTCGTGGCTGCTCCAGGTGTTCTCGCGCGAGGGCGACGACGAGAGGCCCCCGGGAAGCTGAGCTTCCCGGGGGCCTCGGGCCTTGACCCGCGTCTCCGGCCGGTCCGCGGCGAGCCGCGTGGACCGGGTCAGATCTGGGTGCGCTCCTCGACGACCTTCGCGATCTTGGCGATGGCCTCGCCGAGGGGGATGCCGTTCTCCTGCGAGCCGTCGCGGTAGCGGAAGGAGACGGCGCCGGCCGCCATGTCCTCGTCGCCCGCGATGACCATGAAGGGCACCTTCTGCTTCTGCGCGTTGCGGATCTTCTTCTGCATCCGGTCCGAGGAGGCGTCGACCTCCACGCGCAGACCCTTCTTCCTGGCCTCCGCGGCGAACTTCTGGAGGTACTCCACGTGCGCGTCGCCGATCGGGATGCCGATCGCCTGGACGGGCGCCAGCCACGCCGGGAACGCGCCCGCGTAGTGCTCCAGGAGCACGGCGAAGAAGCGCTCGATGGAGCCGAAAAGCGCGCGGTGGATCATGACCGGGCGCTGCTTGGAGCCGTCGGGGCCGGTGTATTCCAGGTCGAAGCGCTCGGGCAGGTTGAAGTCGAGCTGCACGGTCGACATCTGCCAGGTGCGGCCGATGGCGTCCTTGCACTGGACGGAGATCTTCGGGCCGTAGAAGGCGGCGCCGCCCGGGTCCGGGACCAGCGGGAGGCCCTGCTTCTCGGCGACCTGGCGGAGCGTCTCGGTGGCCTCCTCCCAGATCTCGTCCGAGCCGACGAACTTCTCCGGGTCCTTGGTGGACAGCTCCAGGTAGAAGTCGGTGAGGCCGTAGTCGCGCAGGAGGTTCAGGACGAAGGTGAGCGTCTTGTCGAGCTCCTCCGCCATCTGCTCCTTGGTGCAGTAGATGTGCGCGTCGTCCTGGGTGAAGCCGCGGGCACGGGTCAGACCGTGCACGACGCCCGACTTCTCGTACCGGTACACGGTGCCGAACTCGAAGAGGCGCAGCGGCAGTTCACGGTAGGAGCGGCCGCGCGCGTCGAAGATCAGGTTGTGCATCGGGCAGTTCATGGGCTTGAGGTAGTAGTCCACGCCCTCGTCGAGCTGCATGGGCGGGTACATGCCGTCGGCGTACCAGTCCAGGTGGCCCGAGGTCTCGAAGAGCTTCCCCTTGGTGGCGTGCGGGGTGTAGACGAACTCGTAGCCCTCCTCCTCGTGCCGACGGCGCGAGTAGTCCTCCATGACCCGGCGGATGATGCCGCCCTTGGGGTGGAAGACGGCGAGGCCGGAGCCGATCTGCTCCGGGATGGAGAACAGGTCCAGCTCGTTGCCCAGCTTGCGGTGGTCGCGCTTCTCGGCCTCGGCGAGGAAGTCCAGGTGCGCCTTCAGCTCCTCCTTGGAGGGCCAGGCGGTGCCGTAGATGCGCTGGAGCATCGGGTTCTTCTCGCTGCCGCGCCAGTAGGCGGCGGCGTTGCGCATCAGCTTGAAGGCCGGGATGTTGCGGGTGGTGGGCAGGTGGGGACCGCGGCAGAGGTCCTTCCAGCACAGCTCGCCGGTCTTGGCGTCGAGGTTGTCGTAGATGGTCAGCTCGCCGCCGCCCACCTCGACGTCCGCGCCGTCGTCCGAGGACGCGGAGCCCTTGATGCCGATGAGCTCCAGCTTGTACGGCTCGGCCGCGAGCTCCTCGCGGGCGTCCTCGTCGGTGACGACACGGCGGGAGAAGCGCTGGCCGCGCCGCTGGATCTCCTGCATCTTCTTCTCGACGGCCTTGAGGTCCTCGGGCGTGAAGGGCTTCTCCACGTCGAAGTCGTAGTAGAAGCCGTCCTTGACCGGCGGGCCGATGCCCAGCTTGGCCTCGGGGAACAGCTCCTGCACGGCCTGGGCCATCACGTGCGCGGTGGAGTGGCGCAGGATGTTGAGGCCGTCCTCGGAGGAGATCTCGACGGGCTCGACCTCCTCGCCGTCCTTCACCTCGTACGCGAGGTCCTTCAGCTCGCCGGCCACGCGGGCCGCGACGACGGTGCGCTCGCCGGTGAAGAGGTCGGCGGCCGTAGTGCCCGTCGTCACCACGCGCTCTTCCCGCTCGGAATCGCGTTGGATGATCACACGGACGTCTGACACCGGTCTCTCCTGACTGAAGGGGTCCCACACCACATACGGGATGGCATGGCAATGCCCCGAATCCTACCGAGCCAGGGGTCTCCTCCGCGAAACGGTTACCGACGGGGCGCCCCCGCCCCGCGACGGGCGCGCCCCGGACGCCGTTCCCGCGCGCGGGTCAGTCCTCGCTGCACGCCTCCTCGAAGAAGTCCAGATTCTCCTGGAGCGACTTCATCAGCCGGTCCCGCTCGGCCTCGTCGACCTGGACGGGTACGACCCCGGTGGCGTCCGTGAGCCTGCGGAAGCCGCCGCGGCTCTCCAAGCGGCCGTGCACCCGGACCGGCAGGCCGACCAGATGGGCCTGGCCCGCTATCCGGTACGCCTCCTCGTCCAGGGTCATCCGTACGTGCGGCACCTCGGCGCCCGCGATGACCCGCAGCCGTACCGTGCCCTCCCCGCGCGGCCCTGACCTGCGCATCCGGACCACGGCACCCGTGAGCCGCACCGGCACGGACGGTTCCTCGCGCAGGTAGCGGGCCCCGGCCTCGCGCAGCACGGTCAGGTCGCCGGGGGAGAACTCGACGGGCTCGGCGGGGTTCGCGCCGCCCTCGGGCACGCCCGCGGCGGGTGACCACTCGACGGTGATCCGGGCCCCCTCGGTGCCCCGGACGAGGGCCACCAGGGCTTCCATCAGTTCATGGCTGACGCCCGCCTCCACGGCGGCGTCGAAGGCGTCCATGCCGCCGGTGGCCCGCTGGTAGTCGATGGCCTCGCGCGCGGCGCACAGCGCCTCGTGCAGGCGTACGGCGAGCGGCCTGCCTCCGGTGACGGGCACGAACGCGGTGAGGCAGCGACCTCCCGGTTCGGCGCCCACCAGGACGTTCTCCAGGGAGGCGGCGGCCGCCCTGCGGTGCCGGGCGCCGTAGTAGCCGGCCCGGGCGCGGGCCGCGAGGGCGCCGGCGAGCAGCATCTGGCGGGCGGCCCCGCGCGTCTGCTCCTCGACGGTCCAGGGCGCGGCGCCCACGGGTCCGGTGGGCACGTCCCGCCACCAGCGGATCTCGTCGCTGGGCACGGCGAGGCCGACCAGGACGTCCCGCGCGGAAGGGGAGGCGCTGCGGGAGAGCGCGACGAGGGCCTCGCCGAGGAGGTCGTCGCTGTCGGGGAAGGCCCGGTTCTCCGGCACCAGCAGGCTGGTGCCGCCGCCCCCGGGCCCGGGTGGTGTCCACCGGCCGTACCGTCCGGCCGCTCCCCCGCGGCGCTGCCAGCCGTGTCGCCGCAGCAGCGCGCCGAGGACGGCCGGGTCCACCTGGTCGGGGGACGGCGGATCGTTCCAGAAGGCTTCGGCCGGGTGCGGCCTGACCGGCCGGAGGACCTCGTCGATGGGGCGGTGTGTCATGGTCTGCCTCCCGTGCCGACCCGCGTCATGATCTCGCACAGGGCCCGGTCGTCGAAGATCCGGGCCGTCGGGATCCGGACGGTGGTCCGGCGCCGGCCCGTGACGGCGTGTCCGGCGAGGTTGATCCAGTAGCAGCAGTGCCGCAGGTCGAGCCGGTCGTGGCTGGCGCGCAGCCAGTCGTCCTGGGATCTGGGCACGAGCATCACGACCAGGATCTTGTGCACCGAGACCGGGGTGCGCGCGAGCTTCGCCAGGTGCTCGTTGTCGAGCGTGAAGGAGAAGGCGGGCCCCGGGGGGTTGGGCGGGATCTGGTACGTGCACTTGAGCTGCACCTTGATGGTGACTTCGTCGTCGACCGTGTGCCCGGGGGCGCTGTGGCTGACGTGCCAGTCGATGCCGTTGTCGGGAAACGGCTGGGACAGCGAACAGCCGGCGGCGGCCGCCACGGCGTGCAAGTAGCCCACCTGCAAGGTCTCCATGCAGGCGGTGGTGGCGAGCGATCCGCGATGGGGTGCCGTCCGCTGGGGCAGCAGCCCGCCCCGTTCGGGCTGCGCGAGTGCCATGAGTCCAACAGCCTTCCAGGCTTGATGTATCCCCGCGACGGGTCGCTGAACTGCAAAGACCCGTACCTCTGTTGTCTCCGTCCGGCGTACGGCGCAAACAGCCCGGGTATCACCAAACAGGCAGAAGACGGTGCGTCAGCTGCCGTGGGTGAACGAGGAGTTGTGTACGTATGGCGTGCTGGTACGAGGGCCCTTTGGCCGCGTTCGACACGGAGACCACGGGCGTGGACGTCGAGACCGACAGGATCGTCTCGGCCGCCGTCGTGGTCCAGGATGCACCGGGTGCCCGTCCCAGGGTGACCCGGTGGCTGGTGAACCCGGGAGTGCCGGTGCCCGCGGGGGCGACGGCGGTGCACGGGCTCACGGACGAACATCTTCAGCGCAACGGCCGCTGGCCGTCGCCCGTGATGGAGGAGATAGCCCGGGAGCTGGGCGAGCAGGCCGCGGCGGGGAGGCCGCTGGTGGTGATGAACGCCCCGTTCGATCTGACGCTGCTGGACCGGGAGTTGCGCAGGCATCGCGCCTCGTCGCTCGACCGCTGGTTCGAGTCGGCGTCGCTGCGGGTGCTCGATCCGCGCGTCCTCGACAAGCATCTGGACCGCTACCGGAAGGGCCGCCGCACCCTGACGGATCTGTGCGCGCACTACGAGGTCCCGCTGGAGGGCGCGCACGACGCGGCGGCCGACGCGCTGGCCTCGATGGAGGTCGTCCGTGCGGTCGGGCGCCGTTTCTCGGCCCGGCTGGAGCGTCTGTCGCCGTCCGAGCTGCACACGCTCCAGGCGGTGTGGCACGCGGCACAGGCGCGCGGGCTCCAGGCCTGGTTCGCGCGCAGCGGTACACCGGAGGCGGTGGATCCGGCGTGGCCGCTGCGCCCGGAACTGCCGGCGGCGGCCTGACCGGGCGCGACGCGGGTGAGAACAACGAAAAACCGGTCCGTCGGTGACGGACCGGTCTTCTCCGGGTGGGCGATACTGGGTTCGAACCAGTGACCTCTTCGGTGTGAACGAAGCGCTCTCCCACTGAGCTAATCGCCCGGGAACGGACTGAACAATACAGGTCCCGGCGGGTGGGGTTCAAACCGTTCGGAGACGAGCCCTCAGTCCGCGCCGTCCCGCGCGCATCATCAGGGCGTGGTTGGCGCGGAAGAAGGGGCGCCCCGGCACGGCGAGCCGGCGCAGCAGGGGCGTGGTGACGTGCACTTCCTGGTCGTAGCGGGCGCGGGTTCCCGGCCCGGCCGCGGTGAGGGTCCAGCGCGCCCAGCCGTCGAGATCCCCCGACATCCGCATCTCCAGCACACCGGCCCCGCTGTCCCGGCGCGCCTCGCGGGCGGTGATGGTGATGTCGTACGGCAGGACGGAGCGGATCCGGATGACGGCGGTGTGTTCGTCGACGGGGGTCACCTCGCGCACCTGGGGCCACCAGCCCGGGTAGGTCTCCGCCCGCTCCAGGACCGCGTAGACGTCCGGCGGCGGCGCGGGCAGTTCCCACACGGTCCGGAAGCGGTAGTGGGTCCAGTCCATGGGCCGAGTGTGCCGAGGGCCGCGGCGTTCCGGAAGTACCGGGTGCGTGCGCCGATCTGAGTACGGCGTGAGTACGTGCGCTCATGCCGGGGGCCGTGAGCCCGACCACACTCCGGACCATGACCCAGATCCCGTCCCCGGCCGAGGAGTTGCGGCTCCTCGACACCGAGCTGCGGCAACTCGACGCCCGCCGGGCCGTGTTGCTGACCCGCCGCGCCTGGCTCGTCCACGCGCTCCGGCCGGCGCCCGCACCGACGGCGCCCCCGGTGCCCGGGGCCCGGCGCCCCGAGGCCACCGCGCCCGGTGTGCAGAACGTGCTCCTGCTCCTCGGCGGCGTGCTGCTGGCCGTCGCCGCCGTCGCGTTCACACTGGTCGGCTGGGGGCACCTGGGGATCGCGGGGCGCTCGCTGGTGCTCGGCGCGGTGACGCTGGCCGCGCTCGCCGCGCCCGTGCCCCTGCTGCGCCGCGGGCTGCGCTCGACGGCCGAGGCGCTGGCGGGGACGGGCCTGGTGCTGACGGTCCTGGACGCGTACGCGCTCTACGCGGTCGTGTTCCCGGACGCGGACGGCGCGGGCTACGCGGCGCTCGCCTCCACGGCGCTGGCCGTGCTGTGGGCCGCGTACGGAGTCGCGCTGGGCTCGCCGGCGCGGAAGGAAGGCGCCGGGACGCGTCCGTCGCTGCGGCTGCCCCTGCCCGCCGCCGTGGCCGCCGTGCAGCCGCCGCTGGTCCTGTGGGCGGTGGCCGCCTCCGCGGGTGCGTACGCCGTCACGGCCGCCCTGCTGGCCACCGCGGCGCTCGACCTGGCGCTCGCCCTGCGTCTGCCCGGGCGGTCCGTCCGTACCGCCGCGGCCGTCGGGGCGTACGGCCTGGGCGGCTGGGGCACCTTCGCGGGCGCCTGTCTGTCCGCGGCGGCCACCGGTCCAGGCGCCGCGGCCCGTGCGGCGGCGCTCCTGTTCCTCGCCGCGGCGATCGCGCTGACGGCGGCGTGGCGGGCCCCGGCCCCGGGCCTCACGACGGCCACCGCGACGGGTCTCACGACCGCGGGCGGACTCGCCGGCGTCGGGGCGGTCGGCGGGGTGCTGCGCGTGTCGCTGCCCGACGCGTGGACGGTCCCCGGGCTCGTGGTGTGCGGCATCGCCCTGCTGGCCGCAGCGGGGACCCGTCTTCCCGCTGCGGTGCGTCGCGGGAGTGCCCTGGCCTCGGCCGGTGTGGGCGCCCTGGCCGTGGCCTGGGCCCTGCCCGCGGTCGCGGTCTCCCTGCTGGGTCCGGCCGGCCGGCTGGGTTCCGTCTGGTCCGGCGCTCCGTCGAACGCGCGGGACGCGGTGACCGGCCCGCTGCCCTGGCCGCAGGACACGGCCACGGCGCCGCTCGTGCTCGCGCTCGTCGCCGCGGCCCTGGTGCCGGCCGCCCGCGCCGCCGCGTGGCGTCCGCACGCCCTGACCGCGGCGCTGGGCCTCGCGTGGGCGACGGCCCTCGTCCTCCCCGCGGCCCTCGAACTCCCCTACGCGGCCGCGCTGTCCGTCCAGGGACTCACCACGGCGGCCCTGCTCGGGTACGCCCGCCGGAGCGCCTCCCCGCTCACCGCGCGGGTGCTCGCCCTGCTCACCTCGCTCGGACTCGCGTTCCTCGCGCTGGCCTCCGAGGGGGCGACCCTGACCGTCCTCGCCGCGCTGACCGTCCTGTTCACGGCGGCCGCCCCGCGGTCCGGCCCCGTCCCGTTCGCCCCGCCCGCCGCGCTCGGGTACGGAACCGCCCTCGTCTGCGCCGCCGGCGCCTCCCTCGGTCTCCAGCCCCAGCACACCGCGCTGCTCGTGCTGGTGGTGCCCGTCACGGCCGCGCTGCTCGCCGCACGCACCGAGGACGGCGCGACGACCCTGTCGATCGAGATCACCGGCGCCCTCGCCGGGCTGCTCGCCATCGCGCTCGCGGTGTCCGAACCGCCCCTGCTGGCCACGGTCCTGGCCCTGTGCGGGCTGGTCTGCGCGGGTACGGCCGTACGGGAGGACCGGCGCCCCGTCCAGTACGCGGCCGTCGCCCTGTTCGTGCTGGCCTCCTGGGTGCGCCTCGCTTCCTGGGGCGTCGGCTCCCCGGAGGCGTACACCCTGCCCGTGACCGTTCCGGCGCTGCTCCTCGGCGCGTACAGGCGCCGCTCGGACACCTCGGTGTCGTCGTGGACGGCGTACGCGCCGGGTCTGTCCGTGACGCTCGCGCCGAGCCTGTTCACGGCCTGGATCGAAGGTGAGTGGCAGCGACCGCTGCTGCTGGGCGCGGCGGCGCTCGCCGTCACCCTGCTGGGCGCCCGGCACCGGCTCCAGGCTCCGCTGCTGCTGGGCGGCGCCGTGCTCGTCCTGGACGCCCTGCACGAACTCGCCCCGTACATCGTGCAGATCGTCGACGCGCTCCCCCGCTGGACGCCTCCCGCGCTCGCCGGTGTGCTGCTGCTCGCGCTGGGCGCCACCTATGAGCAGCGGATCCGGGACGCGCGACGGGTGCGGGACGTCCTGGGAAGGATGGACTGAGGGGCGGGCGCCCGTGCCCCGTGCCCTGTGCTCCTGCAAGAGAGAGCGGTGCGGCTGCCCCGAGAAGCGGGAGCGGTACGGGTGGCCCCGGAAGCGGAGCGGTGTGGCGAAGCCGGGTGTCGGCCTCGCCCCCGCTCTCGGCCTTGCCGTCCCCGTATAAGGAGCCGCGGAGTTGTCACGGGTGAACTCGGTGGCCGTGGGGCGCGCGGAGAAGGGTGACTCGGGGCCGCCCCCTTCGACCCGCCCGGGGCCGGTGACGACATCGCTGTTCACGCGGTCGCGGCACCCGGTCCACCGCTCCGTCAGATCGGCCTCGTCGAAACCCGATCCGTCATTCGTGCGGAATGCCGTGCCGTTCCGCGGCCGTTTCCGCCGGGTGCGGTGACATACTCGTCCCAGGTCCGGCCCCGCCGCGGCACGGCCCCCCGTCTTCTCGAACACCTTCTCGCCGAAGACAAGTGACGAGGCGTCGGATCCGTCGAATTCCGAACTGCTTTCCGTCGGACCGGTCTACGCCCCGACTCCGGTCCGGGAATTTCCCGGACTCGGATTTCCGGTGCCTATCGCGCACTTGCGGCCGGGCGGGATCTCTCGCTTGTCGTACTTCCGCAGAAATGCGACGGCGTACCGGAATACGCGTGCGGGATTTCCGTCTTCGGGACCGGATCCGGAACTCCTCCCGGAAGACCGCATAATCCGGAAGTCCGTGTGCGCCTCGATCTTCGGACCCTTCTTCCCGGGGGGGGGCCGCGACGGACCGATCCGCTCCGCTTCGCAGTCCACATCCCCACCAGGCGTAACGGATCGTCATCGTCCGGTCCCGGCACCGTTCCTCCGCTCCCCCACGGCCCGTCGTCCCGGCCGCCGCTTCCCGTGTGCCGGAATCCGCTCGCCCCGAACGGCCGAAAACGTACGGCCGCACGGGTTCTGACGGGGGGTCGGCCAGGGGCGGTGGAAACGGAGGGTGATCGGTCGGGGGCGGAGCGGTACGCGGCCCGCCCCGGGCATCGGGGCGTGACGCCCGGGACGGACGGCGACCCGCGGGGCGTGGACACCCGCGGGACGGACGGCAGACCCGTGGCCGGACGGAGCGCCCACGTCCGAAATCCCGCTCCGGCCACGGCGTTCTTCCGCCCCGCCCTCCCGCCGGCGGGGCTCCGTCCCGGTCCCGGCTCCGGCGGGGCGCGGGACCGGCCC
>NZ_JBHXDQ010000107.1:0-20878 GCF_042725875.1 Streptomyces sp. NPDC127038
GGGGGGGGGGGGGGGGGGGGGCCCGCCGCCCCCCGCACGGCCCCCGGCCGACTACTTGAGGCGGGTGCCCGTGGAACGCAGGGCGGCACAGGCCTCGGTCACGCGCTGGGCCATCCCGGCCTCGGCGAGCTTGCCCCAGGTGCGCGGGTCGTACTTCGACTTGGTGCCGACCTCGCCGTCGACCTTCAGGACACCGTCGTAGTTGCGGAACATGTGGTCCACGACCGGACGGGTGAAGGCGTACTGGGTGTCGGTGTCGAGGTTCATCTTCACGACGCCGTTCTCCAGCGCGGTGGCGATCTCCTCGGCGGTGGAGCCGGAGCCGCCGTGGAAGACGAAGTCGAACGGGCTCGCCTTGCCGTACTTGGCGGCGACACCCTCCTGGAGGTCCTTGAGGAGCTCGGGGCGCAGGACGACGTTGCCCGGCTTGTACACGCCGTGGACGTTGCCGAACGACGCGGCGAGCAGGTAGCGGCCCTTGTCGCCCAGGCCCAGGGCCTCGGCGGTGCGCAGCGCGTCCTCGACGGTCGTGTACAGCTCGTCGTTGATCTCGTGGCTGACGCCGTCCTCCTCGCCGCCGGTCGGGGTGATCTCGACCTCGAGGATGATCTTCGCGGCGACGGCCTTGGCGAGCAGCTCCTGGCCGATGGCCAGGTTGTCGGCGAGGGTCTCGGCGGAGCCGTCCCACATGTGGGACTGGAACAGCGGGTTCTCGCCCTTGGCGACCCGCGCGGCGGAGACGTCGATCAGCGGACGTACGTAGCCGTCCAGCTTGTCCTTGGGGCAGTGGTCCGTGTGCAGCGCGACCGTGATGTCGTACTTCGCGGCGACGATGTGCGCGAACTCGGCGAGGGCGACGGCGCCGGTCACCATGTCCTTGTTGTGCTGGCCGCCCAGGAACTCCGCACCACCGGTGGAGATCTGGATGATGCCGTCGCTCTCGGCCTCCGCGAAGCCGCGCAGCGCAGCGTGCAGGGTCTGGGACGAGGTCACGTTGATGGCCGGGTAGGCGAACTTGCCTGCCTTCGCCCGGTCGAGCATCTCGTTGTAGACCTCGGGGGTTGCGATGGGCATCTGTCCGCTCCTTGTATGTGCGGGTCTGCGTACTGCTGCTGCGGTACGACGGGACTGGTGCTTATGGCCCTGACCTAGGGGGGCGACGTCATCGTCGGCCCCATCTTTCCAGACATCGCCGGATGCTCCAGACCCCCATCCGACATGCGGGACCCGGCCTTCGCCGGGGTCCCGCGGGGGCTTCGTCAGTCGAGCCCCAACTCGCCCTTGGAGTAGGCGAAGAGATACGGGACACCGGCTCCGGCCTCGATCTTCTCGGCGGCACCGGTGGCGCGGTCGACGATCGTGGCGACGCCGACGACCTCGGCCCCGGCCTCACGGACCGCCTGGACGGCCTCGAGCGGGGAGCCGCCCGTGGTCGAGGTGTCCTCGACCACGAGGACGCGGCGGCCCCTGATCTCGGGACCCTCGACACGGCGCTGGAGGCCGTGCGCCTTGGCGGCCTTGCGGACGACGAAGGCGTCGAGCCGGCGGCCGTTCGCGGCGGCGGCGTGCAGCATCGCCCCGGCGACCGGGTCGGCGCCCATCGTCAGACCGCCGACGGCGTCGAACTCCAGGCCGGCGGTGAGGTCGAGGAGGACCTGCCCGACGAGCGGGGCGGCCTCGCCGTCCAGCGTGATCCGGCGCAGGTCCACGTAGTAGTCGGCCTCGAGACCCGAGGAGAGGGTCACCTTGCCGTGCACCACGGCCTTGTCCTTGATCTGCTTCAGCAGCTCACCACGTACTTCACTCATGGACGCCAGCTTAGAGGCGCCGCCAGCTCCAGGCCGTGGTGGCTTCGAGGGGTTCGATGGGTGTGACCAGCCGGGGGTGGGTGTTGAGCCCGTTCGGCGGACCCGTCTGCGGTTCCACGCACACGGCGGCCTCCTGCTCGTCGTAGACGACGGCCCACTGTTCGCGGCTGGCGACCTTCAGCTCCAGCCGGCCCGGCCAGGTGAGGGTGACGTCGACGCCCTCCGGCATGCCGAAGCAGTCGTCCCAGGGGCCGGGTGCCGGATCGACGCGGCGGCCGGTGGGCAGGTGGTCCTCGCCCCGCTCCTCCTGCCAGGCGGGGTGGAAGTCGACCCGGACGTCCTCGCCGCCGTCCCCCAGGTTCCGGTTGAACCAGGGGTGCCAGCCGATCTGCGCCGGGAACGACTCCCCGTACGTCTCCACCGACATGGTGACCGTCAGGCCGTCCCCGGTGAGGGCGAAGGCCTGGGTGACGCGGGCGGGGTGCGGCCAGGGCTCGACCAGGTCGTACGTGATCACGGCCTCGTCGGCGGTGACGCGCGCGGTCTTCCAGGCGCCGTCGCGGGCGGTGCCGTGGATGGCGTGCGGCGGGGAGTTGAGCGGCATCTGCCGGACCGTGGCCCCGTCGAGGAATCTGCCGTCCCTGATCCGTCCGCACCAGGGGACCATCGGGAAGCACCCGAACCTGGGACCCTGACGCAGGAGTTCGGTGCCGCCGACCCGCAGGCTGCCGATCCGTCCGCCGTTGCCCGGCGACACGGTCACCTCCGCGTCGTCCGCGGTCAGCGTGATGTCTTCGTTACTCACGGGGTCGACCCTACTGGGGCGGGAGCGCCTCGGGGTTTCCCGCCCTCAACGACGTTTGCGCAGAGCCCGGGACAGGGCGATCGCCGAGGCCAGTGCCAGGGCCGCGGCGGGGGCCGCCCAGCGCAGGGTGGCGCGCGCGGCGGTGGCCTCCGGCGGCGGGACGGGAGCGTAGCGGCCGCGCGGAGGGGCGTGGTCGACCTCCTCGGCGCTGCGTCCGATCATCGTCCGGCGCGCGTGCGCCGCCTCGGCCATCGCGTCCGCCCGCCCCGGGCCGGCCGTCACCGCTTCCTCCTCCACGAAGTCCTCCCCGTCGAACTCGTCGTCCTCGCCGAGCGGATCGCCCGCGTGGGCGCTCACATCGGCCTCGACCCCGGGGTGCGTGGCGGCACCGGGACCGTCGTCGCCCGCGAAGGGCTCGGCCCGGGCCTCATCTCCGGCGGCAGTCTCGGCACCGGGCTGGGACTCGGGTCCGGGCCGGGGCTCGGCCTCGGGCAGGACGTCGGGCTCGGCACCGGGCTGGAGCTCGGCCTCGGACCCGGCAGCGGCGACGGACTCGGGGCCGGGCCGGGGCTCGACGCCGGGCTCGGAGCGGGTACCGGTCGCGGCCCCGGGCGCGGGTTCGGTGTCCGGGGCAGGGCCGGGTTCCGGTCGGGGTCCGGGCCCGGGTTCCGGTCCGGTGGTCCGCTCCGGTCCGGGCGCCGCCGGCTGCGGTGGTGCCGCCAGGTCGGTGGTCAGGGATTCGGTGAAACGGGTCAGCAGGCGCAGGCCCGTCGAGGAGACCGCGTCCCGCGGGAGTTCCGCCACGCGGCCGTCGCCGGAGGCCGTGCCGCCGAACACCAGGGTCGTACCGCCGTCGGCGGGCAGGAGCCGCAGGGTCAGCGCCAGCTTCACCGCACCGCCGCCGCGCACCTCCGTGGCGTCGCCCTCGACGGCGTACGCGTCGTGGTCCTGCGCGGTGACGCTGAACGCCCCGCGATAGGTGATCGTGTGCCCGGCGACGCGGACCTTCAGCCGCCCGGCGACCCGCGCGGCCCCCGCGTCCCGCCCGGAGCCGGACGACGGGCCCGTGTCCGTGGCCGCCGTGCCGCCGCCGGCCGCCGACGCGTCCTGCTGGAGGCCCGGGACCGCGCGGGCGACCCGGACGGGATCGGCCAGCGCCTCTCTCAGCCGCCCGGCCGGAAACGGAACGAACACCTCATGCTCCATGTCAGCCGAGCCTACCCAGCACGACCCGCACCGCACCCGCGTATCCCGGGATTCCGGGGCCTCCCCCTCAGCCGGTGTACCGCGGATGGACCAGCGTGGAGGGCGGCAGCGGACGGCGGGGACGGCCGCGGGAGGCGGCGCGCGCGTCCGCCGTCAGGGCCGCCTGGGTGAGGGTGCGCGGGTGCGGGCAGGACGGGTCCAGTCGCAGCGGCGCGGGCGTACGGGAAGCCAGGACGAAACCCCAGTCGTCCGCGGCCCGGCCCGTGCCCGGGGGTCCCGGGGCTCCGCCGGCCCGGCGGCCGGTCCTGGGCCCGGGACCGGGGTCCTGGCGGTCGACGCCGTAGGGCCTGGTGAACAGACCCGCCGCGCGGAGCGTGGCGTCGACCGTCCAGAAGGCCCGGTTCCGTCCGGGGAGCGGGCCCGCGTGGACCACGAGCCGCCCGCCCGGTGCCAGCGCGCGCCGCACGAGGCCGTAGAACTCCTGCGAGTACAGCTTGGTGGCGGCGGTGACGCACGGGTCGGGCAGGTCCGAGATGACGACGTCGTACGTCGACCGGTCCGCGCGCAGCCGGCCGAAGGCGTCCGCGGTCACCTCGTGGACCCGGGGATCGTCGTACGCGTGACGGTTGAGGGCGGACAGGGCGGCGTCGCCGCGTGCCAGCCGGACCACGTCCGCGTCGGGTTCGACGATGTCGACGCGGCGCACGCCGGGGTGGCGCAGCACCTCGCGGGCGGCGAGTCCGTCACCGCCGCCGAGGATGAGCACCCGCGCGTGCGGGCCGTCCATCGCGGGGTGGACGAGCGCCTCGTGGTAGCGGCGTTCGTCGCGGCCGCCGAACCGCAGCCGGCCGTCGAGGAAGAAGCGGAGCGGACGGCCGTGGCCGCCTCCGCTGAGCACGGCCTCGGGGACGCCGACCCGCGGCGCGACGCGCGCGTCCGCCCCGTACAGGGCGTGCCGCGCGGCCCGTTCGAAGTCGTCGACCAGCATCGCGGCCGAGGCGAGGAGGCCGAGGACGACGACGTTGGCGACGACCAGGGTCCAGCGGGCACGGCGGGTCAGGTCGGCGCGGAACAGTCCGAGCACGAGGGCGCCGCCGGCGACCACGTTCACCGTCCCGGTCAGCAGCGCGCCCGTCAGCTGGCCGAGCAGGGGCAGCAGCAGGAACGGGAAGGCGAGGCCGCCGAAGAGCGCGCCGACGTAGTCCGCGGCGAACAGGTCGGCGACCGCTCCGCCGGGGTCCTGGCGGCGGACGCGCTGTATCAGCTCCATGAGGAGCGGCACCTCGGCGCCGATGAGCAGGCCGATGGTGAGCGAGAAGACCACGAGCAGACAGCGGGGCCCGTCGGCCCACAGGCCGCCCCAGCCGCCCGTCCACGCGAACACCGCGTACAGGGCCATCGCGCTGCACCCGCCGACCAGGGCCAGCGTCGCCTCCACGGCGCCGAATCCGGCCGCCGCGCACGGGCGCAGGCGTTTCGCGGCGAGCGAGCCGACGCCCATCGCGAACACCATGACGGAGAGCACGACGGACGCCTGGGTGACGGAGTCGCCGATCAAGTACGAGGCGAGGGCGACGAGTTCGAGCTCGTACACGAGTCCGCAGGCCGCGCAGACGAACACGCCGACCAGGACGAGGAACCTGCCGGTGCCCGGACGGACGGGCAGCCGCGCCTGGCCCTGGACGCCCCAGGGCGGCGGCACGCCGGGTGGTGCTGGCGCGTGCGGTTCGATCACGCCGTGAACGCTACGTCACGCCGCCACTACGTCTCGTCACCCACACGTGTGGAAAGCCTTGCTCTTCACGGTGTACGGAGTTGACCCGGGGGTCCTCAGACCGCGGACGCGCTGAGGGCTTCCGTCCGTACGCCGACCCGCGTCCGCGTCGCGACCAACTGGCCGTCCTGCGGGTACGCGTGCCACGTACGCCAGTGGACCTGGCCCTCGTGCCGTTGGGCGAGCATCGCCGTGAACGCGTGCGGGCTGCCGGGGAAGACGCCGGCGAGGCCCTGCGGATGGTCGGAGACGAGGGCCAGCAACTCCTGGGCGCGGCCCGCGAAGGAGCCGGGCGACAGGATCTCGACACGGGCCGCGAACTCGTACTCCCAGTCGCCGAACCTCTTCGCGACGCCGAGCGGCAGCGGGGTGCTGCTGCCGGCGATGCACGCGACGGTCTCCGAGCAACTGCCCCGCTCCTCCTCGAGGAGGACCTGGTGGGACGCACCGAGCAGTCTCAACTGCAGTTTCGCCCCGCCCAGTTCGAGATCGAGGGTGGCCAGGGCGGGCAGTGGCTCGCGGCCCAGGGCCCAGGCGAGGTCGGCCGCCCGCGTGTCGGTGTACGAGGTGTTCAGGGTCGTGAGCATGGATCGGCTCCGCTAGCACGCAAAGGTGAGGTGGGGTTCCTGCGCACCCGGTCAGCACCGGGGAAACGGTCTGGCCGGCCCGGCCGGAAGGGCGTCCGCCGGACGGGTCCGACAGGACCGTCCGATGGTCTTCCGGGGCCTGTCGGCCCAGGGCTGCTCGGTGATGTACCAGGGCCGCTTTGGTGGTTTAGAGGGAATCATGAACTGTGCTGCCGCCAGTTTGGTGGGCTGGTTTTTGTTTATAAGAGACAGCCCCCGTGGGCTCAACAGATAAACTTTTCAACCACGACGTGCGCCCGGCGCGCGTGGGGGCCCGCGGGCCGGTCGCCGGCGGGCGGGCCCCTGCCCGCTCCGGACGCGTCTCCCACGGGAGCCCGGCCGCCCGGGTCAGTGGCCTCCGCCGCAGCCGCCCCCGCCGCACGAGGATCCGCCGCCGCAGGACGAACCGCCGCACGACGAGTGTCCCCCGCAGGAGTGACCTCCGTGGCCCCCGTCTCCCCCGTGCCCTCCATGTCCCCCGTGGTGCCCGCCCGACGCGGCGCCGCCCGCGCCGCCGGCCCACCAGCTGCTGTCGCCGCCCGAGCCGCTGCCGTCGGAGCGACGGGAACCCCGGCGTCCCTTGGCCGGAGGACCGCTGACCGCCTTCACCACCACGACCAGCACGACGACCCCCAGGATGATGCCGAAGATCATGGCGCCACCCTCCTTCCGTTCCCTGGAAGCGGCCCCCCGTGGGCCGTTCTCCTCGAATCCGCTCTCGCGTGAGCGTGAGAGGGGGATGCCCTCACCCCGGCGGGCCCAAAGCGGAGTTGAGGAACTCCTGAGCATGCAAATGCGGGGACGTCCCCTGACCTGCGCGGACGTGTGGATCACGGCCCGGCCCGGCGCCGATCCCGGCGCCTCTCGGGGAGGGCCTCTTCCCTCCTTTGCGTTGGCGTGTCGGAGGGCCGGTGCCCTTCTGCGGCGAAAGAGTGGCGAAAGACGCCAATCCGAAGGAGCGCGCATGCCCGAAATCACCACTCCGTACGCGACCGGCACCCCGTGCTGGGTCGATCTGATGGCGAAGGACCAGCGGGCCGCGCTGGACTTCTACGGCGACCTGCTCGGCTGGCAGGGACAGCCGGGGCCGTCCGAGTTCGGCGGGTACGCGGTCTGTGAGCTCGACGGCAAGGCCGTGGCCGGCATCGGCCCCGCGATGGCCCCGGAGGGGATGCCGGAGCCGCCGACCGTCTGGACCAGCTATCTGGCCAGCACCGACGCCCAGGCCACCCAGGACGCGATCGTCTCCGCCGGCGGCACCCTGATCGCTCCCGTCATGGACGTCGGCGACCTGGGCCGGATGCTGGTCGCCGCCGACCCCCAGGGCGCGGTCTTCGGCGTCTGGCAGCCCGGCGAGTTCTCCGGCGCCCGCGTGGTCAACGAGCCCGGCGCGCTGACCTGGAACGAACTGCACACCAGCGACGTCCTCGCCGCCACCGCCTTCTACGGCGAGGCGTTCGGCATCGAGATCGAGCCCATGGAGGGCGCCGACAGCTACTGGCAGCTGACGGTCGCGGGCCGGGCCGTCGGCGGCGCCACCCTCCTCGCCAACGACCCGCCCGGTACCCCCGCGCACTGGCTGACCTACTTCGCCGTCGACGACACCGACTCCACCGTCGACGCCCTGGTCAAGCGCGGCGGCACCGTGCTGGCCCCGCCGTTCGACATGATGGCGGGGCGGATGGCCGTGGTGGCCGACCCGCAGGGCGCCCCGTTCGCCCTGATCAAGCCCCAGCCGATGTAGGCGCGTTCGGCGGACGCCGAACCCCTCGTTCGGCGTCCGCGGGAACGTGCTCGCCGGAACGGGCGACCCGGGCCGGCGGACCCGGGGGCGGAGTTGAGGAACTCCGGAGACTGGGCGCAGGATGGCCGCCATGACCTCCAGCGTGCGCCCCCTTCTGAACCGCCGGCTCGCCGAGTTCGGGACGACGATCTTCGCCGAGATGTCCGCCCTCGCGCTGAGCACCGGCTCGATCAACCTCGGCCAGGGCTTCCCGGACACGGACGGTCCCGAGGAGATCCGGGAGGCGGCCGTCCGCGCGCTGCGGGACGGCCGCGGCAACCAGTACCCGCCGGGCCCGGGCGTCCCCGAGCTGCGCACCGCGATCGCCGATCACCAAAAGCGCCGGTACGGCCTGGCGTACGACCCCGACACCGAGGTCCTGGTGACCGCGGGCGCCACCGAGGCCATCGCCGCCTCGCTGCTCGCGCTGCTCGAACCCGGCGACGAGGTGATCGCGCTGGAGCCGTACTACGACTCGTACGCGGCCTCGATCGCCATGGCGGGCGGGACCCGCGTGCCCGTGACCCTGCGCCCCGACGGGGCCGGGGAGGACGGGGGCGACGGGGACGGCCACCGGCGCTTCCGGCTCGACCTCGACGAGCTGCGCGACGCCGTCACCGAACGGACCCGGCTGCTGCTGATCAACACCCCGCACAACCCGACCGGCACCGTCCTCACCCGCGCGGAGCTGACCGAGATCGCGCGGATCGCCGTCGAACGGGACCTGCTCGTGGTGACGGACGAGGTGTACGAACACCTGGTCTTCGACGACGCCGAGCACGTGCCGCTGGCTAGCCTGCCGGGGATGCGCGAGCGGACCGTCACCATCGGCAGCGCGGGCAAGACGTTCTCGTTCACCGGCTGGAAGGTGGGCTGGGTGACGTCCACGCCGGAGCTGGTCACGGCAGTGCGGTCGGCGAAGCAGTTCCTGACGTACGTGGCGTCGGGACCCTTCCAGTACGCGGTGGCCGAGGCGCTCGCGCTGCCGGACACGTACTTCGAGGGCTTCCGGGCGGACATGCTGCGCAAGCGGGACGTGCTGGCGGCGGGCCTGACCGAGGCGGGCTTCGCGGTGTTCCGGCCGCGGGGGACGTACTTCATCACCACCGACATCCGGCCGCTCGGCGAGAGCGACGGGTTCGCCTTCTGCCGCGCCCTGCCCGAGCGCGCCGGGGTGGTGGCCATCCCGAACGCCGTCTTCTACGACCACCGAGAGGCGGGCGCGCCCTTCGTACGGTTCGCGTTCTGCAAGCGGGAAGAGGTCCTCCACGAGGCCGCCGGGCGGCTGCGCCGGCTGTCCTCCTGACAGCCCCGCGGCCCGGGGCGGAGAGCGCCCCGGGCCGCGGTGGACGTCCCGTGCCTCAGTGGAAGGCCCAGGCCAGGGCCGCGATGACGGCGACGGCGAGCAGGGCGGGGCCGAGCGGGAGACCGCGGCCGAGGCCGGAGACGGCGTCGGTGGGCCGCAGGGCCGGGTGGTCGCGGAGCACGGCGGTCTCCTCGGCCATCCGGACGTAGGAGGGGTTGAGGCGGAGGCGCCGCTCCGACTTCGGCATGCCGAGGCCGGGCAGCCGCCAGTCGCCGCCGTCCGGCATCCGTATCTCCACGCTCCCGTCCCTGGTGTACCGGACCGACCGCAGGTGTTCCCACGGCAGCTGCCGCACCTTCCACCAGCCGGACAGCCACAGGCCCGAACTGTCCGCGGTGACACGCCAGTTGAGCAGTTCGGCGGCGGTCGCGAGCCAGGACACCGTGAAGAGCAGAAAGAAGAACGGCCGCACGCCGAACCCGTCCGTCACGAGCGTGCGGGCGTTGAAGGCGAAGCCCACGATCCCGCTCAGGGCCAGGGCCGCGCCGACCGAGCGGGACAGCGGGCCCGGTCCCCAGCTCAGCGGGCGTCCCGTCGTGACCAGGGTCTCCGGGACCTCGGCGGGGACCGCGCCGGCCGCGTCGCGCTCCCCGGCCTCCGGCGCGGGCTCGGGGCCCGTGCCGGTGCCGGTGCCGGACAGCCGGACGGGTCCGCTCGTCCGTACGACGACCCTCCGGCCGTCGCTGAAGGAGGTGACGAGGACCAGTTCGCCGCCTTCGTACGGGGCACCGAACATCAGGGCCTCGTGCGGGAACGCGGCGGCCCGCACCAGCTCCTCCCGGTCGCCGGGGCGCGCCGGTCCGTGCCCGTCCCCGCCGGGCGCGTCGGCGACGAAGCCCGCGGTGAGGAGGGGCCGACGGCCCCAGGCGTCGTCGCCCGCGTGGATCCACATCACGCCCTCGCGGTCCAGGCGTGCCACCACCCGCAGGACCGGAACCGGTCCGCGCCGCAGCGCGGCGGCACGGCGGCGCGCGAGCAGACCGGCCACGAGCAGGGCGAGCCCGGGAAGGCCGGCGGCCAGAAGCCCCAGCTGGGGAAACCTGGCGTCGTACGGCTCGGACGCGAGGCGCCGCCACGACCCGTCCTCCAGCACGGTCAGGGAGCCGCCGACCGGGTGGTCCTCCGGGAGGTACGAGTCCAGCGTGAGCCGCCGCCCGTCAGCCGTCCGCACCCGGACCGAGTCGTCGTGGCCGACCACCTTCGCCGTGGTGCGGACCGCGCGGTCCGCGTGCCGCAGGTCGTCGTGGACGCCCACGAGGCCTTCGGCCGCGCAGAGGCCGGCGACGGCGATGAGCACCAGTCCCGCCCCGGCGAGGATCAGTCCGCGCCGCAGCGGGGCGAGGGGTACGGGGAGGGCGTGGCGCGCGGTGGTCCCGTCCGTCGCCAGGTCCCGCTGCCGGCGGCGGGCGGCGAGCCGTTCCATGGCGGCGGCCCAGTCGAAGCCGAGAGCCGCGAGGACGCAGAGGTTCGCGGCGAGGGGGCCGGGCCCCGCGTCCGGGAGTTCCAGCCAGGCCACGACCGCCGCCAGGACGGGGGCCGCGACCAGGGTCAGTTCCGGCAGCCAGGCGATCCAGGCGAGCATGCCCACGGCCAGGCCCGTCTCCGTCATGCCGAGCCAGTCGGCACCGCAGGGCACCGCGTCGGTGCACGGCGGCTCGGGCGAGACGGCGATCGCCCACACCACGGTGACCACCAGTGCCAGTACGGACCACAGGGGGCGCGCCCAGGGCGCGTGCCGGACGGCCGACCACCGGGCCGCCCGGCCGGAGGACCAGACGGGCACGTCCGCGGGAACGGACGGGAGCGGAGGAGGAGCGGGCAGCGGGGCCGGTATCGAAGCCGGGGTCTCTGGCACGCCAGGATTATGCGTGACGATCACCGCCCCACCACTGCCCGGGGACGGCAGTGTTCCACTCCCCTGGACTGCTCGGGAACAGCAGCGTGCCGCCCCCTCCCCGGACTGCCCGGGACAGCAGTGGGGGAGGGGACGCGACGGGGCCGGGCGGGGGAGAGCGCGGACGGAGCCGGGGCAAGGCCCGGACCGAGCCGGGGCAGGGGCCGTGGCGGAGCCGGGGAAGCCCGTGGCGGAGCCGGGGCAGGGCCCGCGGCCGAGCCAGGGCAAGCCCGTCGCGGAGCCGGACAGGGCCCGCGGCGGAGCCGGACAGGCCCGTGGCAGAGCCAGGGCAGGGCCCGCGGCCGAACCGGACAAGCCCCTGGCGGAGCCGGACAAGCCCGTGGCGGTGCCAGGGCAGGGCCCGCGGCCGAACCGGACAAGCCCGCGGCCGAGCCGTTTAGCATCGTCGGTGGTTCGGGTGTGGGCGGCGCGCCGGGGGGTCGGCAAGCGAACCCGCACGGAGGATCAAAGCTCGCGAATACCCCGTAGGGAACGCACAGTTCGGGGTGTGACCCACCCGAGTACCCTCACTCGCCCCGCTCTCCGGGAGCCCCGCGACCCCGCCGTCCACCCCTCCCGCGCGGCCCGCGGCCTGCCGTCCGCCGCGATCACGGCGCTCGGTCTGTTCGCCGCCGCGCGCCTGGCCGGTCTCCTCGTGCTCGCCGGGACGGCCTGGGCCACCGGCAGACACCCGGTCGCGCTGCTCGCACGGTCCTGGGACTCGGCCTGGTACCTGGGGATCGCCGCGCACGGCTACGGCAGAACGCTCCACTTCCACCCCACGGTCGTCCACAGCGACCTCGCGTTCTTCCCCCTGTACCCGGCACTCGTCCGGGCCGTGACCACGCTGACCCCGCTGACCGGGGGCTCGGCGGGCCTGCTGGTCTCCTGGGCCGCGGCGGCGGCCGCGGCGTGCGGGATGTACGCGATCGGCGCCCGGCTGCACGGCCGGGCGGTCGGTACGGCGCTGGTGCTGCTGTGGGGGCTGCTGCCGCACTCGGTGGTGCTGTCGATGGCGTACACCGAGCCCGTACTGACCGCGTTCGCCGCCTGGTCGCTGTACGCGGTGCTGGACGGACGCTGGCTGTGGGCCGGCTCGCTGGCCGCGCTCGCGGGGCTGTCCCGGCCCAACGGCTTCGCGGTGGCCGCGGCGGTCCTCGTGGGGGCGGCGCAGGAGATCTGGCGCCACCGCGGAAAAGTTTCCCACAGGGTGTGGACGGGCGCGGCGCTCGCGCCCCTCGGCTGGACCGGCTACGTCCTGTGGGTGGGCCACCGCGAGGGCGACTGGCTCGGCGGCTACTTCCAGGTGCAGCGGCTGTGGGGCTCGCGCTTCGACCTCGGCCGGGGCTCGCTGCACTTCGTCAAGCACCTGCTGCTGCACGGGGACCGTTTCGTGTTCCCCATGACGATGGTGATCGTCGCTGCGGCCGTGCTCCTGTACGGGCTGCTGATCGCGGACCGGGCGCCGCTGCCGCTGCTGGTCCACAGCGGGATCCTGCTGCTGATCGCGCTGGGCGGCTCGGGCTTCTTCGAGTCGAAGCCGCGCTTCCTGCTCCCGGCGTTCCCGCTGCTGCTGCCGCTGGCCCGCGCCCTGGTACGGACGGCGAGAGCCCGGCCCTGGCACGCGACCCTGGTGGTCGGTGCCCTGGCCGGGCTCTCGTTCGCCTACGGCGCCTATCTGGTCGTGATCGCGCACACCCCGCTCTAGGACAGACCGTGGTGCCTGTCCCAGGGGCCGGTGCACGCGCGGGGAAGCGGCGCCGCGGGGGACGGACGGAGGGCGGACCTACTCGTCCTCGTCGTCCTCGGGCTTGTCCGCCTCGTTGATCTCCTGCTCGAGGCCGAGCTGCTCGACGAGCCACTTGTCGAACTCGATGGCGGCACGCACCCAGCTGACCGTGGAGGACACGAAGTGCTCCAGGCTGACGCCGGTGCCGATCAGCATCTGCGCCTCGCCGATCAGGCGGACGGTGCCGTCGTCGTGGGTGTGGCTGTAGACCTTGGGCCACAGCGTGCGGCGGTTCCAGTCGTCGATCGACTCCAGGAGCGCGGGCTTCTCCTCGAGCTGGTGCGGCCGGTCGTAGAACGTCCGCACCGAGAAGACCTGCTGGTCCGCCTCGCCACGGAACATGAAGTACGTACGGAACTCCTCCCACGGCGCCGCGAGGTCACCCTCGTCGTCGACGACGTACTTCAGCTCCATCTGCTCCAGGAGCTGCTTCACGAGGTCCTGATCCGGGACCACGGGGCCGGCGGGGCCGCCGGACTGCGGCTCGGGCTGGCCCCCGAAATTCGGAATCGAGGACGGGTCGATGCTCACCGTGTATTTCCCTTCGTACGGATACCGCCATCCTCTCTCATGCGGGGCGGGGAGTGGCAACCTCTGGCGGGCCCTGTCCGCCGGGGGCTGACAAGATCCGGTCACGCGCGGGCCTCGGAGCGGCAAAAGGGAGGGCCCGCGGCGGTGTGCCGCGGACCCTCCCCCCGCAGGTGCCGGTGCCGGCCCCCGGTGCCGGTTACAGGGTCTTGCCCGTGGCCGGGCCCACGATCAGGCCGTCGCCGAAGGCGTCGACCCGGACCGTGTCGCCGTCCTTGACCTCGCCGGCCAGGATCTCCTTGGCCAGCCGGTCGCCGATGGCGGTCTGGACGAGGCGGCGCAGCGGGCGCGCTCCGTACGCCGGATCGTTGCCCTCCTCGGCGAGCCAGGCCAGCGCCGCGTCGGTGACCTCCAGGGTGAGCCGGCGCTCGGCGAGCCGTCGTGCCAGGGAGTCGATCTGGAGCCTGGCGATGCGCTCCAGCTCCTGCTGGTCGAGGGCGGAGAAGACGACGAGGTCGTCCAGCCGGTTCAGGAACTCCGGCTTGAAGGAGGCGCGGACGACGTCCAGGACCTGCCGCTTGCGCTCCTCGTCGGAGGCCGACGGATCGGCGAGGCTCTGCCCGCTCAGGAACTGGCTGCCGAGGTTCGAGGTGAGGATCAGGATGGTGTTGCGGAAGTCGACCGTCCGCCCCTGACCGTCCGTCAGCCGCCCGTCGTCCAGCACCTGGAGCAGGATGTCGAAGACCTCCGGGTGCGCCTTCTCCACCTCGTCGAGCAGGATCACGCTGTACGGGCGGCGGCGCACGGCCTCGGTGAGCTGGCCGCCCTCCTCGTAGCCGATGTACCCGGGAGGCGCGCCGACCAGCCGGGCCACGCTGTGCTTCTCGCCGTACTCCGACATGTCGATGCGGATCATCGCCCGCTCGTCGTCGAAGAGGAAGTCGGCCAGGGCCTTGGCGAGTTCGGTCTTGCCGACGCCCGTGGGGCCGAGGAAGAGGAAGGAGCCGGTGGGCCGGTCCGGGTCGGCGATCCCGGCACGGGTGCGCCGCACGGCGTCGGACACCGCCCCCACGGCCTCGGCCTGGCCGATCAGCCGGCGGCCCAGTTCCTCCTCCATGCGCAGCAGCTTCTGCGTCTCGCCCTCCAGGAGGCGGCCGGCGGGAATGCCGGTCCAGGAGCCGACGACGTCCGCGATGTCGTCGGGCCCGACCTCCTCCTTGACCATGGTGTCCTTGGAGACCTCCTCCTCGGCCTGCGAGGCTTCCTCCAAGTCCCGCTCCAGCGTGGGGATCTCGCCGTAGAGCAGCTTGGAGGCGGTGTCGAAGTCGCCGTCGCGCTGGGCGCGTTCGGCCTGGCCGCGCAGTTCGTCGAGCTTCTCCTTCAGCTCGCCGACCCGGTTGAGGGACTGCTTCTCCTTCTCCCAGCGGGCGTTGAGGCCGCGGAGCTCCTCCTCCTTGTCGGCGAGGTCGCGGCGCAGCCGGTCCAGCCGGTCCCTGCTGGCGGCGTCCGTCTCCTTGCCGATCGCCAGCTCCTCCATCTTCAGCCGGTCGACGACCCGCTGGAGCTCGTCGATCTCGACCGGCGAGGAGTCGATCTCCATGCGCAGCCGTGAGGCGGCCTCGTCGACGAGGTCGATGGCCTTGTCGGGGAGGAACCGGGAGGTGATGTAGCGGTCGGACAGGCTCGCGGCGGCCACCAGCGCCGAGTCGGCGATCTGGACCTTGTGGTGGGCCTCGTAGCGCCCCTTGAGCCCGCGCAGGATGGCGATGGTGTCCTCGACCGTGGGCTCGGCGACCAGCACCTGCTGGAAGCGCCGCTCCAGCGCCGGGTCCTTCTCGATCCGCTCGCGGTACTCGTCCAGGGTGGTGGCGCCGACCATGCGGAGCTCGCCGCGGGCCAGCATGGGCTTGAGCATGTTGCCGGCGTCCATGGCGGAGTCGCCGCCCGCGCCGGCGCCGACGACGGTGTGCAGCTCGTCGATGAAGGTGATGATCTGCCCGTCGGAGTCCTTGATCTCCGCGAGCACGGTCTTCAGGCGCTCCTCGAACTCGCCGCGGTACTTCGCGCCCGCCACCATCGCGCCGAGGTCGAGCGAGACGAGCCGCTTGTTCTTCAGGGACTCGGGGACGTCGCCCTTCACGATCCGCTGGGCGAGGCCCTCGACGACGGCGGTCTTGCCGACGCCGGGCTCCCCGATGAGCACGGGGTTGTTCTTGGTACGGCGGGACAGGACCTGCACCACCCGGCGGATCTCGTGGTCCCGGCCGATGACGGGGTCGAGTCTGCCCTCACGCGCGGCGGCGGTGAAGTCGGTGCCGAACTTTTCGAGCGCCTTGTACTGGCCCTCGGGATCCGCGGTCGTCACCCGGCGCCCTCCCCTGGTCTTCTGGAACGCGTCGAGCAGCTTCTTCGCGCTCGCTCCCTGTCGGGAGAGTACGTCGGCGATCCCCCCGCCCTTCGCGGCGATCCCGATGAGCAGGTGTTCGGTGGAGATGAACTCGTCGCCCAGCTCCTTGGCGCGCTCGGCGGCGTCCGCGATGACGGCGAGCGCCTCGCGGTTCGGCTGGGGGGGCGCGACGGTGGAGCCGGTCACGCTGGGCAGGCCCGCGAGGACGCGTTCGGCGCCGGCCCGGACCTCCGCCTGATCGGCGTCGACGACCGCCAGCAGATCGATGATGTTCTCGTTGTCCTGCCCCTCGAGCAGAGCGAGCAGCAGGTGGGCGGGGGTGAGGTCCGGGTGCCCCTCCCGTACGGCGCGGCTGCTGGCCGCGTTGATCGCGTCCCGGCTCCTGTTGGTCAGCTCGGCGTCCACGTTCGCGTTCTCCTCCTCCTGGTGTTCCTGACCGTTCCCTGACTCATCCAGCGTACACAAAGTTGAGTCTATTCCGCTCAAGGCTGGAAGAGCCGGAAATTGGACAGCCACCAGGCGTAGATTCAGGCCTCATGGCTTCCCATACGGTGGACCCGCGGCAGCCCGACGCCGCCTACCTGAGCTTCTGGCGCGAGCGCCGGCTGTGCACGCTGACCACCCTCCGGCCCGACGGCAGCCCGCACGTCGTGCCCGTCGGCGTTACATACGACCCCGAGGCCGGTCTCGCTCGGGTGATCACGAACAAGTCCAGCCGGAAGGTCGCCCACGTACTGGCGGCCGGGGCGGACGGGGCGCGGGTGGCGGTGTGCCAGGTGGAGGGGGCGCGCTGGGCCACGCTGGAGGGGCGGGCGCGGGTCGTCACGGACCCGGCGCGCGTTGCGGAGGCGGTACGGCGCTACGCGGAGCGCTACGAGCGCACCCCGTCGCCGAACCCGGCGCGCGTGGCGATCGAGATCGAGCTCACGGCGGCGATGGGCCGGGGATGAGACCGCGAGCGGAGATCCGGGGGCCGGCCGGGGCCCTCGCGGAAACGGGCCGGAACCCGGGGATCTCCCCGGAAACTACAGCGGCGTCACCGTGTTCAGGTCACGGTGACGCCGCTGCGGGGGGAAGTACCTGCGCGATCTACTACGACGGGGGAATCGCGTCAGGCACTGCGGGGGGTGGCTGCGATGGTCTCGACGTCCGGGACATCGGGTCCGGTGAGCTGGTGGTCACGCTGGTCGAGGTTGACGAAGATCATGCCGTACCGGATGGCGCACCGGACGGGCTGCGGCGCCCCCCGAGGCCGCCGCAGACACCGGTACGCCCGCACGTCCTCGTCGTCGTCGCGGGTGACGACGACGGGCTCTCCGAAGACGGTCACCATCAGCGAGTCACCGCTGTAGGGGATGGCGGTGACCAGGTCGATGAAGTGCCAGCCGGACCGGTAGGCCGTCGCCATCTCGCGGCGGAAGGAACGGTCGTCGGGAGGAATGCTCATGCTTCTGCGCTCGCGGAGACGATCGTCCAGCCGCTGTCCGACAGGGTCGTGGCCTCGGCGCCGTTCCAGCCGCTGTCCGCCACGGTCGCCTTCACGCTGTTCCAGCCACTGTCGCCGGGAAGCGCCGCGGCCTCGATGTCGGTCCAGCCGCTGTCCCCCGGGACCGCCTCGGCAGCGGTCCAGCCGCTGTCCGCCACGGTCGCCTTCACACTGGTCCAACCGCTGTCCGGAACGGCCCAGGTCCGGGCACCCCCGGCATCAAGACCCGAGGCCCCCAGGGAGCCGGACGCCACAGCGACAGAGAAGACTGCGGCAAGCACTGAACCAAGCAATCTCGCTCGCATAGTCGGCTTCGTCCTCACTTGATGGAATCTTCTCCCCCGTCGTCACAAGACGATGGCTCATTCAGGCACGTCAATGCCACAGCAGCGATGCATCATGTTCCTGCACGTTCAGGACCCTGGGGGGTGGAGATTTGCCCACAAAGAACTCACAACCGACACATCCCCACGCTGTCACCACGTTGTGTGACGAAGGAACACGCCTTTACGCCAGTGCGTTGCACTCCGGCCGTATCACTCGGGTCGAAGTGGAAACGGCCCCTTGCCTCTTGGAGTTCGCGCTGCTTCATCCCGACCCCGACGACGAGAAGTGGCTGCGTCCCGTCCCGCCGTCCGTCGCGCTCGCCCAACGCCTCCAGCCCCTGGAGCGGGAGATCCAGGAGCGCCGGCGCCTCGCGATCGAACTGACCGACTCCTTCGACCCGTTCATCGCGATCAGCACGCAGAGCACCGCGAGCAGCCACGCGATCACGGTCCTGGAGGGATTCGACCGGATCAACGCGGCGCTCAATTCGGCCACCGCCGAGTGCCAGACGGAGATGCTGACGATCCAGCCCGGCGGGGGAAGGCCCGCCGACGCCCTGATGCAGGCCCTGGAGCGGGACCGACCGCTCACCGACCGGGGCGTCCGCATCCGGACGCTGTACCAGCACACCGCCCGGCACAGCCAGGGGACGCTCGCCTACGTGGAGCGCATATCCGGTGGCCGGATCCAGGTCCGCACCCTGGAGGAGCTCATCGAGCGGCTGATCGTCTTCGACCGGACCGTGGCCTTCATACCGGCCAGCGACGACCGGCGGGTGGCCCTCGAACTCCGCCACCCCGGACTGGTGCTGTACCTGAGCAAGGTCTTCGAGCAGCTCTGGCAGCGCGCGGTCCCGCTCACCGAGGACGTCCCCAACGACGTCGGCCCCAACGGCATCACCGGCGTGCAGCGGTCCATCGCCAAGCTGCTCATCGAAGGGCACGTGGACGAGGCCATAGCCCGCCGGCTGGGGATGAACGTCCGCACCTGCCGGGCCCACATCGCCAAGCTGGCCTCCGCCCTCGGCAGTGGGAGCCGGGCCCAACTCGGCTTCCTGATAGCGCAGTCGGGGCTCCTGGACCAGCCCGAGGGAGGGGAGTGACCCGGGCCGACAGGACCTCGCGCGACAACGCGCCCGACGGACCCCGTGCAGGCGGACCCCGTGCAGGCGGACGCCCGGTCCGCGGGGCGGGACTCCGGGCCCCCCACGACCCGCCCGTACCACCGCCGTCAACGGCCGGCCGGCGATCCGCGGTCCGGGACGGCGGGGGCCGCGGTGGCTTCGGCACCGGTCGCGGCACCGGGGCCGACCCCGTCTCCGGTCTCGTCCCCGGTTTCCGTTCCGGTACCGGCCTCGGCGCCGGCATCCGCTCCGGCTCCGGCTCCGGCTCCGGCTCCGGGAGAACGCTGCGGCCCGTCGAGGCCCGCCTGGGCGATCCGTACGCCCAACTGCGTCCGGCTCGCGGCGCCCAGCGTCTCCGACAGCCGGGCGATGTGGGCCCGGCACGTCCGCACGCTGATGCCCAGGCGCTCCGCGACGACCGCGTCCTGATGCCCCTCGGCCAGCAGCGCGGCGATGGACCGCTCCCGGTGGGTGATGCCCTCGATGCCCGTCGCGGGCAGGGGCGAGGTCAGCGGGATCCCCAGGCGCCACAGCCGTTCGAAGACCGTCACCAGGTAGTCGACCAGCGCGGGGTGGCGCAGCTCCAGCGCGATCGTGCGGTCCGGGTTGGCGGGGATGAAGGCGACCGTGCGGTCGAACAGGATGAGCCGCTCCACGACCTCGTCGAGGGTGCGGGCCTCGGCCGCGTCGCCCATCAACTCCATGTAGTTCAGGAGGCCTTGGCCGTGCCGGGCCACATGGGTGTACAGGTCGCGCATGCGCACCCCGCGCCGCCGCATCTCCAGCGCCCGGTGCAGGCCCTCGACGAGTTCGTCCTCGCGCCGGATGCCGCCCGGCTGCACGGTGAGCACCTCGCGGGTGCACTCCTCGGTCGCCTTGTCCATGGCGGCGTGGATCCTCGGAAGTCCGTCGAGGACACGGATCGCCACGCCCTCGGACGGCGCCCGGACCCGGCCGCCGAGACCCGCGTACCACTCGAAGGCCGACACCGCGTCACCCACCCGCGCCTGGCTCGCGCTGACTTCCTCGTACACGCCCCGCAGGAGCCGGGTCATGACCTCCTGCGGCGAGGTCGGCACCAGCCAGCCCATGTCGTCCGGGTCGGGGTGCAGCAGCGCCAGTTCCAGCAGGCAGGGCACCGACTCGGCGTCCTCGCGGGGCACCCGGCCCCGCCGCACGGCCCGGGAGTACACCCGGTCGCCCGCGTCGCACAGCCGGTCAGCGCCGTGCGGATGCCTGTCCGTCCCGTGCCCGGCCATCTCCCACCCCTGGCTCCAGCTCCAACCCCTGGCGTGAGCCCCGCGTCAGGGCGTCCTCCGCAGCGCAACTATGCGCGGACGCGTCCGGCATCGCAACAAGGCTGCGTCGCCGGAGGACGTCCGTTCGCCCCTGCTCATCCCCATAAATACTGACCTCCGCCGCGGCCTCTGCAACAAGCTGAAGGCTCGCCGTCCCGGCGCCGGGACACTCCCCGCAACGGCCTTCGCGTACCCCTCCGGCCCCGTGCCGTCTCCTCGCCGGGGCCGCAACTCGGTTCCTCTTCAAGGGACTTGCGGCGACCGTGTCCGGCCCACCGCGGACTCCGGCCATGCCCCGGACCGGCGGCGAGGGGCCGTCGCGGACAGGGCGGAGTGACGGAAAGTTCACCGGTCCCGCGGATCGCGTGAGCAGTGGCCGGAAATCGCCGGTCCGCCCGCGGGAGGAGTGCGGGGGCGCGCACGAGCGCGGCGGGCGGTACGGAGAGAGCGGCGCGGTGGGCCGCACGGTGGGCGGCGCGGTGGGCGCCGCGGAGAGGCTGGTGCGCGCGTCGGGTGCGGAGAGCCCGCCGGCCCGGCCCGCCGAGGGTCCTGAGGGGTCCTGAGGGGCTCCTGGGGCCTCTGGGGCGCCTGTGACTCCACAAGAGAGGGTGCGGTGACAGCGGAACGGCCCCGGTCGGGGGTGTGCGCCGTGCGCGCG
>NZ_JBHXDQ010000108.1:0-20768 GCF_042725875.1 Streptomyces sp. NPDC127038
GGGCGGCAGGCCGCCTGCCGCACCCCCTCGTGCCGCCTTGGGGCGGCGTGCGCCGGCACCGGCCCGGAGCACGCCGCCCCCTCCCTTTTTACGGGCGAAATCCCCTCCCCCGGGAATTCCTTCCGGGTGCCCGCGCGGCCGGTTCACGGATTCCGCATTTCCCGGCGGAAAAGACCGGCCGCCGAATACGGAGAACCTCCGGCGGAAGAAGCGGGAAAGAAACACGGAAGAAGTTCGAAGCGCAACCGTTCGAGTGCCGCTCCGGTGCCGCCCCAGCCCGCCGTGCGACGGTTATCGACGGTTATATGCACCGTTCTCAGGAGGCATGATGGCGCATCAGGCCGGTCCGACCGCGGGGCCGCACGGCGGCACGGCGACCACCGTCCCGCAGGCCACGCCGCGGCAGGCACGCGCCGCCGCGTCCGTGCCGCGCCGGGTCCCGGTGCTGACGACCAAGGTGGGCCTCCAGATGCCCGCCAAGATGGCCTACGACGAGTGGGAGCGGGCCGGCCGGCAGCTCGCCGACGTCCTCGACTCGTCCTCCTGGTGGCTGGGCGACTGGATGGTGTACGGCAAGGACCACTACACCGACCGCTACCAGCGCGGGATACGCGCCGCCGGCCTGTCGTACCAGACCCTGCGCAACTACGCCTGGGTCTCACGGCGTTTCGACCACACCCGGCGCCGCCCCGCCCTGAGCTTCCAGCACCACGCCGAACTGGCCTCCATGCAGGTCCCCGACCAGGAACTCTGGCTCGACCGCGCCGAACAGGGGCAGTGGACCACCAAGCAGCTGCGCGGCGCCCTGCGCGCCGCCCGCCAGGGCGAGCAGCAGAGTGCCGCCCCCGCCGAGCCGAGCCGCCGCCTCGAGGTCCCCGGCAGCCGTCTCGAGTGGTGGCACCAGGCCGCGCGGCAGCTGGGCGTCGACTTCGAGCAGTGGGTGACGGCCACCCTGGACAGCGCGGCCGCGACCGCCCTGGAGGCGCCCGGCGCACCGGCCGAGCGCGCCGAGACCGCCGCGCTCAAGGGCGTACAGGGCGGGCAGGGCGTGCAGGGTGTGCAGGGTGTGAAGGCGCTCGCCGGGCAGCGGAGCCTGCCGGTGGCCATCAGCGCCTGAAGCGGCCGGCGCCGAGGCCACCGGTGTCTCACGGCAGCCGGTTCATCAGCCCGGCGACCTCGCGCTTGTACGTGCACCCGCTCTGCCCGAACGACGTCCGGACCCGCTCGCGGACCTCGCCGGGCTGCTCCTGGCTGAGCTTGAACATGCCCTCGGCGCCCGTGACGGTGAGGCGGAAGGCCCCGACGGCGGGCACGATCTCGCGGAAGTAGCCGAGCGAGTCGCTCATGTCCCAGCCGTCGCCGAACTCCCCCTCGAAGGCGCGCACGGTGGACTGCACCACGCCCAGCGTCTCCTCCGTGGAGTCGATCTTCTCCACCACTCCCCTGACGTGCACCGCGGTGAAGTTCCACGTCGGGGCGGCCGGGCTCTTGGCGTACACCGTGGGTGACACGTAGGAGTGCGGGCCGGTGAACGTCAGCAGCAGCACACCGCCCTGCCGCAGCGCCGCCCAGTGCGGGTTGGCCCGGTTCATGTGCCCGAGCAGCGTGGCCCCCTCCAGCCCCCCGCCCGTACCGCCGGACACGTCCGTGCCGCCGGACGCGCCGGGGTCGAAGATGACCGGCAGGTGGGTGGCGAAGGGGCCGTCCTCGGGGCTGCCGTTCGTCACCGCGAGGGCCAGGGGGTTGCCGCGGACCAGATCCGCCATCCAGGAATGATCCGGCTCGCGATAAAAGCTGGGCACGAACATTCGCATTCTCCTTTTCGGAAATTCGCCTGTTCCGAGGATCCCAGCCGACCATACGGCCGTCTCGTCGGCAGGACAATGCTTCCACACGGCGCCGACCTGGAGAAGACCTGAAGGGGTCCTCCAGCGTTCCTCCATTCCCCTTCGCCTCTTTTTCGATCCGCCCTCGATTCCCCTTCGGGCCCCCTTCCGCCCTTCTTCGAGAAATGCCGGAAAAGCATCCCGCTCCCGCGACTCCCGCGACTCCCGCAGCTTCCGCTTTTCCGCGCCCCGCCGCGGGCCATGGCCGACCGCCGCCGGGCCGGCGGCGGCTGTCGGCGGCGCCGGCCGGCGTCCACGGTCGTCGGCCCCAACCGGCCCGGCAGGCAAGGGTTTCCGGTGACGGCGCACCGGTGCCGTCTCCCCCACCAGCGACTCCGCCACCGCTCCAGCGTCACGAGACCGGATCTCAGGATCGGGTTGCCAACATCATGGCAAGGTTTTGCCAAGCCGGAAGGCGCTGTGAGCCGCCGGCTGACTTCCAGACGCATCGGGAGCTTTCACATGGAGACAACGGGCAGGCGGAGCGAAGAGGTCTACGACGTGGTCGGTATCGGGTTCGGCCCGTCCAACCTGTCGCTCGCGATCGCTCTGGAAGAACACGGGGCGAGCACTCCCCGGCATCCGGTCACCGCCCACTTCTTCGAGCGGCAGCCCTCCTTCGGCTGGCACCGCAACATGCTGCTGCCGTCGACGACCATGCAGATCTCGTTCCTCAAGGACCTGGCGACGTACAGGAACCCGCTGTCCCGCTACAGCTTCGTGTCCTACCTGCACGCCTCGAACCGGCTGGTGCAGTTCGTGAACAACCAGGACTTCTTCCCCACCCGCCAGGAGTTCCACCAGTACCTGGAGTGGGCGGCCGCCGATCTGGGCGACCGGGTCACCTACGGCGCCGAGGTCACCTCGATCCGGCCCGCTGCCGAGGCCGGGGCGCCCGGCTCCGACCTCCTTCAGATCGAGGTGCGCGGCGCCGACGGCACCACCCGGGTGGTCGCCGCCCGCAACGTGGTCGTCTCCACCGGCCTGGTGCCGCGCCTGCCCGACGGCGTGACCTCCGACGAACGGGTCTGGCACAGCTCGGAGTTCCTCACCAGGTTCCGCGCGCAGGACCCGAAGGACCTGAAGAACGTGGTCGTGGTCGGGGCCGGCCAGAGCGCCGCCGAGATCACCCGGTTCTTCCACGACGAACTGCCGCACGCCCAGGTCTCCGCGGTCGTCCCCTCCTACGGCTACGCCATCGCCGACGACACGCCCTTCGCCAACCAGGTGTTCGACCCCGGCGCGGTCGACGACCACTACTTCGGCACCGACCGGGCCCGGGACGCCTTCTGGCGCTACCACCGCAACACCAACTACTCGGTGGTCGACTCCGACGTCATCCGCGACCTGTACCGGCGCTCCTACGACGAGCGGGTGCGCGGCACCCAGCGGCTGCACTTCCGCAACCTCACCCGGGTCACCGACGTCAAGCGCGCCGGGAACGAGACACGGGTGAGCCTGCGCTCGCTGCTCGACGACAGCACCGAGGAACTCGCCGTGGACGCGCTGGTGTTCGCCACCGGCTACGACGGCCTGGACCCCGCCCGCCTGCTCGGCGACTTCGACCGGCACTTCCTGCGCGACGCCGAGGGCAGGCACCAGGTGGAGCGCGACTACCGCCTGGTCAGCCACTCGGGGCTGGCCGGCGGGGTCTACCTCCAGGGCGGCACCGAGCACACCCACGGCCTGTCCTCGGCCCTGCTGTCCAACATCGCGGTGCGCAGCGGCGAGATCGCCGACTCGATCGTGCTGCGGCGCACCGAACAGGAGCTGAGCCGCACCTGCCCCGTACGGGCCGCGCGCTCGGCCGCCTGACCCCGGCCGCCCGAACCCGGCCGCCCGGAGCGGCGGCACGCAGCGGCGGCACGGAGCACTGTCCCGTTGACAGGACGTGACCCCGCGGCAGGACACTCGAGGACCCGCGCGCGACGACCGCGGCGCGCGTCACTCGCCGGCCGGCGTTCACCGTCCCAAGAACCCGCATCACAGCCAAGTCCTCTCATGCGGCTTTCCAGCGCATGTCCACCGGTCATGGGGCCCGCCCCGCGGCCGGGGCCCCCACAGAAGGAGTCCCCATGAGCGCCCATTCCCCGGTCGGCGGCCTCGTTCGGCGGGCGAGGGTCCGATGAGCGTCAGCATCCGGCAGGCCCAGGCCAAGGCCCGGTCCCTCGGCGACGCGCTGCCGTGGCTGGCCCGTCACCAGGGCCGGACCGTCGTCGTCAAACTGGGCGGACACGCCATGGTCGACGCGGACCTCACCGCCGCCTTCGCCCGCGACATCGTCTTCCTGCGCTACGCCGGGCTGCGGCCCGTGGTGGTGCACGGAGGAGGCCCCCAGATCGACGCCGAGCTCGAACGGCGCGGCATGAAGCGCGAGTTCGCGGCCGGCCTGCGCGTCACCCCGGCGGAGGCGATGGACGTGGTCCGCATGGTCCTGGCCGGCCGGGTGCAGCGCGAACTGGTCGGGCTGATCAACCGCCACGGCCCGCTGGCCGTCGGGATGACCGGCGAGGACGCGGACACCCTCACCGCGGTGCGGCACGTGCCGTGGATCGACGGGGAGCCCGTCGACGTCGGCAGGGTCGGCGACATCACCGGCGTGGACACCACCACCCTGGACGGCCTGCTGGCGAGCGGCAGGATCCCGGTGGTCTCGCCGCTCGCCCGCAGCGCCGAGGACGGCCTGGTCTACAACGTCAACGCCGACACCGTGGCCGCCGCGCTCGCGACCGCGCTGGGGGCCGAGGCGCTCGTCATGCTGACGGACGTCGCGGGACTGTGCGCGGGCTGGCCGCACCGTGCCGAGGTCATCCCCCGGCTGACCGCCGGCGAGCTGGAGAAGCTCCTGCCGGAACTGAGCGACGGCATGGTGCCCAAGATGACCGGCTGTCTGGAGGCCGTACGCGGCGGGGTGGGCGCGGCCCGGGTGATCGACGGGCGGATCGAGCACTCGGTCCTGCTGGAGATGTTCACCGACGACGGGACCGGGACGGTGATCGTGCCGGACCCGGACGAGGAGGAGGTCCTGCCGTGAACGAGCAGTGGCACCGGCGACAGCAACCGCGACGCCTCACCCCGGCCGCTCCCCCGCCGCGGCCGTCCGGCTCCGGGCAGGCCCCGCAACCGGCGGTCCTCGTGCACGAGTTGGTCGCCGCGGCCGGGACGGACGGGGCGGACGGGGACGAGGCCCGCCGCTGCGCGCGCCGTCTGGCCGCCGCCCTGCCGCCAGGAGCCCGGTCCGTCCTGCTGACCGCCCTGGCCGAGGCGGACCCCTGGCACGACGGCGAGGAGCCGCACGGGTACGAGGCCGGCGGCGGACTCTTCCTCGACGGACCCGAGTACGCGCTGCCCGCCCCGGCCCGCCCCGGCCTCAGCCTCCTGCCGGCCTACCGGGCACCGGCCCCGGACGCCCCGGACGCCCCGGGACCACGGGAGGAACCGGCCGGCGCCGGCGGGACCGGCGAGACCGGCTGGACGGGTGACCGTGAGCCCGGCGACGGACCGGACTGCGGGCCTGGTGACAACGGACCCGGCGACGGACCGGACCACGGGACGGGCGACAGCGGGCCGGGGGGCGGGACCGGTGGCGGGGTGTGGCCCGAGGCGTTCAGCGGGCCGCCCGCCGCCGTGATCCGCCTGCGGTTCGCCGACCCGGTCGCGCTGGAGCGGGCCGGCGCCTGCTTCGCGGGGGCGTACGGCGACCCGGAGACCGGCACCCTCCAGGTGCCCGCGGACGCCGGCGTCGAGACGCTGCGGGCCGTGCTCGCGGCCCTCGACGCGGCGGCGCTCGCGCCCGAGTCGCTCACCGTGCACACGAACGAACTCGACGACGTCCTGGCCGCGTTCACCGGCCTGGGGTGAAACCGCCGCGCACCGCCGCCCGGGGTGCACCGGGCGGCGGGCGGCGGGCGGCGGGCGGCGGCCGCGGTGTCAGCGGCCCGTGTCCTGTTCCCGTACCCGGCGCAGCAGGTCCGCCTGGTCCGCGACGAGCCGGTCGATGCGGGCCTGGAGGCGGGCCGCCTCCGCGGCCAGGTCCGGACGGTGCGAGGACGACACCGCCAGCGTGGGGCAGTGGTTGAGGACCGCGTCCAGGCGGCACCGCAGCGCCGGGCCCGGTTCCACGCCGAGCGTGGCGACCAGACGGCGGCGCGCGCGTTCGTAGACGCCCAGGGCCTCCGACTGCCGGCCGCACCGGTACAGGGCGACCATCAGCAGGTCGTAGAGACGCTCGCGCAGCGGATGGGCGGCGGTGAGCCGTTCCAGGTCGCAGACGGTCTCGGCGTACCGGCCGCAGTTCAGGTTCGCCTCGTACAGGGCTTCCAGGGTGGTCAGGCGCTGTTCCTCCAGGCGGTCGGCCTCGGCCGTGCACAGCGGGCCGTGGCAGCTGTCCTGCAGGGCCTCCCCCTGCCACAGCGCGAGCGCCTGGCCCAGGAGCCGGGCCGCGCCTTGGGGGTCCTGGGGGGCGGTGGCCCGGCCCTGGCCGGACAGGCGGGTGAAGCGGGCCACGTCGGTGGAGGCCCTGCCCAGGCGCAGCCGGTATCCGGTGGGCAGGGTGCTGATCCACTCGTGGCCCCGGGCGGGCAGCAGCCGGCGCAGCCGGGCGACGTGGGTGTGCAGGGCGCTCTGGGCGTTGGCGGGGGGCCGGTCGCCCCACAGTTCCTCCACCAGGCGGTCCACGGACAGCTGCCGGCCCGCGTGGACGACCAGCGCGGCGAGCAGGGCCCGCTGTTTGGGGCCGGCCGGGGCGATGCCGGTCCCGGTCCCCCGGTCGTAGACGACCACCGGGCCGAGCAGCCGGAACTCGGTCGCCGCCTCGATCGCCTCGATCGCCTCGATCGCCTCGATCTCCCCGGCCGCCCCGGTCGGGTCGGTCGGGTCGGTCGGGTCGGTCGGCCTGGTCGGGTCGGTGGTGCGGGCCGTTCCGGGGTGCGGCGGGGCCGGTGCGGCGAGGCCGAGGACGGTCACCGGGTCACCGCGGACGGCGGGCGGGCACCGAGCAGGGCGGCGCGGCTCACGTCGTCCTGGATCTGCCGGGCGACCGCGGGGAGGTGGTCCTGGAAGTAGAAGTGGCCGCCCTCGAACAGGTGCCGGCCCAGGAAGTGTTCGGTGGCCTTCGCCCAGCCGTCCAGGCGGTGCGGGGGTGCCACCTGGTCCCGGGTGCCGCCGAACACCGACAGGGGCACCGGCAGCGGCGCGGTCAGGGGCGGGGTGCGCCAGGTCTCGCTCATGCGCAGGTCGGCGCGGATGGTCGGCTCGAACAGTTCCCACAGCTCGTCGTGGTCCATGACCTCGGAGGGGGTGCCGCCCATCGTGGCCAGTTCGCGGCGCAGTTCCGCGTCGGTCAGCAGGTGCCGGCGCACCGGGTCCCCGTCGGGGTGCAGGGTGCCGCGCGCGGACACGCCGAGCCACAGCGGCGGGGTGCGGCCCAGGTCCAGCAGGCGGCGGGTCAGTTCGTAGGCGACCAGTCCGCCCATGCTGTGTCCGAAGAACGCGTACGGGCCTGTCAGCCGGGTGTCCAGTTCGTGCAGGAAGTGGTCGAGCAGGGCGCCGGCGTCGCCCAGCGCGGGGCGCCGGTCGCGCGGGCCGCGGCCCGGTGCGTCGGGGGCCTGCACGTCCCAGTGGGCCGGGAAGCGGGACGGCCAGTCGCGGTACGCCAGATGCGAACCGCCGGAGTGGTGGAACACGAACAGGCGCAGTGTCGGCTCTTCCGCCTTGTGCATGGGAACTCCATCGACGAGACGCTCCGGCGTACGGTGGCGCCGGCGGGCGGGCGCGGACCGGGCAAGGGCGACGATAGCGGCGCCCGGACCGCGGCGGCGGCGGCCGTGAGCGGGCCTCGAACCGCTCTCGAGTCCTCGTGGACTCCTCCTCGAGCACCGCCGCGCCCGCCCCCGTGCCGGGACCGGCGGACGGGGGCGGGCGCGGGGGCGCGATGGTGCGCGGCGGGTTCAGGCCAGGTCGTCGCGGGTGACCCGGCGGTGCGCGATGCGCCAGTGGCCCGCCGAGCGGACCAGGACGTCCTCCATGACGTACACGTGCAGCGCCCTGGGGCCGCCCCGGCCGGGCGTGGCGTAGGCCAGGGCCGAGCAGCGGGTGTGCAGCGAGCCGTCGGTCTGCGGGCGTACGTCGAGCAGGCCGACCCAGTGGTCGAGGCTGCCGCCGGCGCTGCGGCGGCGGGCCGCGCCGGCCCGCGCGTAGTCCTCCAGCGCGGTGTGCGCCCGTACCGGTGCGGGCCGGGACGGCAGGTGCAGCAGGGCGTCGTCGGTGAAGGTCTCGGCCCAGCGTCCGGTGTCGTGGGTGTCCAGGAGCCGCATCTGGTGGGCGTAGAACCGCTGCGCCTGCGCGTACAGGGTGGCGAACTCCCCTGTGGGCGGGGGGTGTTCGGCGGTGCCCACGAGCTCGACGGTCATGTCTCAAGCCTCCGCTTGCGTCCGCTGGGGTCCGTGTCCTTGGTGCCGGGGTGTGGGGGGTGTTCAGGTGGCGTTCTGCGGCTGGGGCGTGGCCTCGGTGCGGACGGCCGGTGCCGGTTCGGGGGACGGTGCCGGGAGGTTGCGGCGGGCGCGGGCGGTCGCGGGGCCGACGGTCGCCGCGCCGGCGGTGAAGAGGGCGGCCAGGGCGAGCCAGCCCGGGGCGCCGTGGCCGACGACGAGGAAGGTGACGAGGGCGGGGCCGAGGGTGGCCTGGATGACCATGTGCAGGTGGAAGGCGCCGAGGTATTCGCCGCGGGCCCCTTCGGGGGCGAGGCCGAAGCCGAGGCCGAAGCCGCTGGCGGACTGCCACAGTTCGGCGAGGGTGAACAGCAGGACCGCGCCGAGGGTGACCGCGCCGGTGACCCAGGATCCGGTGAGGGTCGCGGCGGCCAGGGCGGCGCAGGCCAGCACGCTGACCGCGCCCGAGCGGCGGGCCGCGCGGACGGCGCCGTCCAGGTTCTCCGAGCCGCGGGCCGCCGCGACCTGGAAGAGGACCACCAGGACGGTGTTGACGGCGAGGATCAGCGGGACCAGGCCGCGCGGCAGGCCGGTGTTGCGGACGATCCACAGCGGTATGCCGGCGAGCAGGACGGCGCTGTGCAGGGCGAGCAGGCTGGAGGAGCCGATGACGCCGAGGAAGGGCAGGTCGCGCAGGACGCGGAAGGCCCTGCCCCCGCCGGCGTCGGTCCGGGCTCCGGCGGCGGGCAGTTTGAGGACCAGGGCGGCCGCGCCCAGGAACGTCAGTCCGTTGCCGAGCGGCAGCAGGGCGAGGGTGTCCCTGCCCAGGGAGATCAGCGCGGCCGCGGTCAGCGCGCCGGCCGAGAAGCCGGCGTTGAACAGGGAGCGCAGGGCGGCGCGCGCGGTGACGCGTTCGCCCTCGGGGACGAGTTCGGCGATCAGAGCGCCGAAGGCCGGTCCGCAGCCGTACTCCAGGGCGCCGATCAGGACGACGACGGGGAAGTAGAGGGCGGGGGTGTGCACGGCCGGGTAGAGGGCGTAGGCGCCGGCCAGGAGGAACAGCAGGACGGCCAGCAGGCGCCGGGCGCCCGCCTTGTCGGTCATCCGGCCGAAGACGAGGCTGGCCACGAAGCCGCTGAGGCCGGCCAGGGAGAGGCCGAGGCCGACGACGGTGGCGGGCAGGCCGGCCACGGTCACGAAGTAGACGGCGGAGCCGGCCATGAACAGGCCGTTGCCGAGGCTGTCGACGAAGTGCAGCGCGCCGAGCGTGCGGGCCGGGCCGCGCAGTGACGAGAACGTGCGCTGGAGGAACGTTTTCACGACGGTGGGTCCCCATCCTCGGGTGGTCCGGGTCGGTGGGGCCGCCCGATCTGGTCCGCGGCCCCTGCGTGGTGCCGGGGTGTTCAGGTGGTGCCGGGCATGTCAGGTGGTGCCGGGTGTGTCCGGCGGCAGGCCCGGCATCGGGGCCGGGGCGACGACCACGCCGGTCAGGGCGGGCGCGGCCAGGTGGGTGGCCGCGGCGCGGGCCACGTCCTCGGCGCCGAGGGCGCGCAGCCGGTCCTCGTAGCGGGCCGGCCAGCTCGCGGGCAGGCCGCCGGCGAGGACGGCGGCGTAGGTGGAGGCCAGTCCGGAGCGGGAGGAGCAGGCCATCGCCATGGAGCCGACGGCGTAGTTCTGGGCGTTGCGCAGTTCCTGTGCGCTGAAGCCGCCGTCCGCCAGGCGCCGGGTCTCCTGGGTGATGAGGGTCAGGGCGCGGGCGGCGCCGTCGTGGCGGACGTCGGCCTCCACGGTGAGCAGGGCGTGGGCGCCCAGCGGGTCAAGGACGGCGCGGGGTGCGTAGGCCAGGCCCTCGCGTTCGCGCAGGACGAGGGTGAGGCGGCTGGCGTAGTAGCCGCCGAGCATGAGCGCGGCCAGTTGCAGGGCCGGGTAGTCGGCGTGGCCGCGGCCGGGCACCAGGCCGCCCAGGCGGAGCAGGGTCTGGGGGGTGGCGGTGTGCAGCAGGGTGCGGCGCGGTCCGGGTGCGGGCGCGGGCACGCCGGCCGTGGGTGCGGGGGTGGTGGTGCGGGGCAGCAGTGCGGTGGCCTGGGCCAGGAGTTCTCCGGCCGGGCCGGGGCCGACGACGACGCTGCGGCGGCGGGCGGGCGGCGCGCTGTGCAGGAGGGTGGCGGTGGCGTCGACGGCGCCGGCCGCGGTGGCGCTCGCGGCGCGGCCGTAGGGGTGGGGGCCGTAGGCGGCGGCGAGGAAGCCGCTGCGGGCGAGGAAGGCGGGCGCGGTTTCGGCGGCGGCCAGCCGGGCCGCGACCCGGCCGGCCGCCTCGCGGACGCGGCGGGTCTCGTGGGGGCGGCCTTCGTCGAGGCAGTCGCGGATGCGGGCGCGGGTGGCGGCGAAGTCGTCGGCGAAGGTGCGCACGGCGACGACGGCCCGGTCGCCGCGTGCCTCCACCCGTACGGTCGCCAGGTCGGCGGCGGCCTCGGTGAGGGCGTCGCGCAGGGCCTCGGCCATCACCTCGACGCGGCTCTGGTGTGCGCCGGGGGTTGGTGCCAGCGGGAACAGCAGCCGGGCTTCGGTGAGGTGGCCGGTGCCGGCGCGCTGGACGGCGACGGCCGTGCCGCGGCCGGTGGTCTGTTCGCTGTGCGCGGGCGCGGTGAACCGCGGGACGGCCGCGGGCGCGGCGGCGTGGGGTGCGGCGGTCTGTGCGGTGGGGTGGGGTGCGGTGGGGGCGGTCATGGTGCGGCTCCTGTCGGGACGGCGGTGACCGCGGTGGGGGCGGGGGCCGTGGGGGCCGGGCGGCTGGTGAGGCGGGCGGCGGGGGCGGTGGCGTGGCGGGCGGCCGCGGCGGCCACCGCGGTGTCGGGCAGCCGCAGCAGGGCGTCCGGCAGGCCGGCCAGGTGGAGCGGGTCGTGGTGGACGGCGGCGCCGACGCACAGCCAGGACGCCTGGCTCATGACGGAGTCCAGTTCGGCGTGCAGGGCCAGGGCGAGCTGTCTGCGGATACGGGCCAGGGGCCCGGCGAGGGGCACGGTGCTGTCGGCGATGCCGGCCAGGACGGAGCGCAGGCAGTGTTCGGCCTCGTCGGGCCCGGTGTCCGCGGGGTGCGGGAAGTCCACGGCGAACAGCGCGTCGCGGGCGACGTCGAAGGGGTTGCCGGTGCGGTGGGCGCGGGCCTTGAACGCGCCCCAGGTGCGCCGGGTGCCCCGGTGGCAGGGGCAGTCGGTGCCCAGGGTCTCCAGCAGTTCGCCGAGCAGCACGGTGGCCAGGTGGGTGTCCGGGTCGGCGGCCGGGTCCGGGGTGCGGAAGCCGATCGCGGTGCGGGCGCCGGTGGCGATCCGTTCGTCGCGCAGGGCGTGGCGCGGGGCGGTGAGCGGGGCCTCGGGGAGGTGGGGGCGGGGCCGGGTGGCGCGGGGCGGCACGGATGCCAGGTGCCGCTCGACCAGGTCGCGGGCGTGTTCGGGGTCGAAGTCGCCGGCGAGGGCGAGGTGGATGTTGCCGGGCGCGTAGGACTCCTGGAAGAAGCGGCCCAGTTCGTCGGGGCCCAGGTCGTGCAGGGCGTCGATGTCGCCGTATCCGTTGTGCCGGTTGTTCCAGCTGTCGTGCAGCAGGGCGGGCAGGTCGAACAGGACCAGTCCGCCGTGCGGGCGCTGCAGCATGTTGCGGCGGATCTCGGCCTGGACGACGGCGATCTGGGCGCTGACGTGGGAGGGGCCGAGGTCGGGGTCGGTGAGCCGGTCGTGCTCGATGCGCAGGCCCAGTTCGAGGGCGCCGGCGGGCAGGATGGCGGTGTACTGGGTGTAGTCGGCGGCGGTGCGCGCGTTGGCGGTGCCGCCGGTGGCGGCGACCGCGTCGGTCAGCGGCCTGCTGCTGGAGGCGCCCTGGGCCAGGACGTGCTCCAGCAGGTGCGCGGCGCCGGCGACCGGTTCGTTGCGGAAACCGGTGCCGACGTGCAGGCAGGTCGCGACGACCTGGCAGCCGGGCAGCGGCTGCAGCAGGACGTTCAGGCCGTTGTCGAGACGCAGGCCGGTCGGCTGCGGGGTCATTCGGGTTCTTCCTCCCACAGGGGTAGGTCGGTGCGCAGGACCGAGTAGAGGACCTGGTCGTGCCAGCGGCCGGAGCGCCACTGGGCGGAGCGCAGGGTGCCCTCGCGGGTGAAGCCGGCCTTTTCCAGGGCGCGTTGCTCGGCGAGGTTGGCGTGGTCGGTGAAGGCCTGGACGCGTTCGGCGCGGGTGTGGGCGAAGAGGTAGCGGGCGATCTGGTGCTGGGCGGCGGTTCCGGTGCCGCGGCCGCGGGCGGCGGGGACCAGAGCGATGGCGATGGTCCAGCAGGAGGAGGTGGCGGGGCGGCCCCAGGCGGAGGCGAACCACTCGACGCGGCCCACCGTCTCGCCGGCCGCGGTGATGGTGAGCATGCCGCCGTCGGGGCCCAGGAGCCGGTCCTCGGCGAAGCGGTCGCGCAGCCGGTGGGCGGAGGTGAATCCGAACCACTGGAAGGGGCCGGTGCCGTCCTGGGTGGTGAACTCCCTCTCGAAGAGGTCGAGATCGCCGGGGACGACGGGTCGCAGGGCTACTTCGCCGCTCATGTGATGGGCTCCTTGGCCGCCGGTTGGGTGTGTGCCGCGCCGAGGTCTCCGGCGGGCACGGGGCCCTCAGCATCCACCACGTCCCGCCAGCCGGGCGGGGGAATTCCGCGGCTCAGGTCGCGGTGTGCGGCCAGCCAGGTGCAGGCGAAGCGGACCAGGTCGCGCAGGGGGACGGCCCGGCAGCGGGCGCCGCCGACACGGGTGTCGGCGAGGGGGGCGCCGGAGGTTTCGTAGGCGGCGCCGAGGGCGTCGAAGTCGCCTTCCCACAGCAGGAGTTCGGGTACGTGGCGCCAGTGGCTGCCGCCGTGTCCGTCGGGTTCGGGCACGGCCCACAGGCCGGCGCGCCGGCCGGGGTAGGCGGTGGCGTACTCGGCGAGGTGCAGGGCGGTGGCCTTCTGCCAGGGGGCGCCGAGCAGCAGGACGAGGGCGTCGAGGTCCCAGAGCCGGCCCAGTGGTCCGTGGGCGGCGAGCCGCCAGGCGGCGGGGTGTTCGCGTACGACGGTCTCGGCGTGGGGGCCCTGGGCGGCGAAGGAGACGTGGGGGTGGGTGGAGCGCAGGGTGCCCGGCTGGGTGCGCAGCAGTTCGGGCAGGACGCCCATGGTGCGGGCGGCCGGGGTGCGGCGGGGGTCGAAGGGGGGCATCTGGGCGGCGGTGCGCGCCTCGGCGGCGGCGCGGGCGAGGTCGGGTGCGCGCCAGGTGTGCGGATGGCACAGCTGGGGGGTGAAGGCGGGCATGACGAGGGTGCCGTGGGGGCCGAGGGCGTCGCGCAGGGCGAGCAGGACGGTGTGGGCTCCGCCGACGACGTAGCCGAAGGAGCTGAGGGAGGTGTGGGCGATGACGGTGGTGCCGGGGCGGACCCCGAGGGCGGCGAGGCCGTCGGCGATCGCGGTACGGGTGAGGACGTGACGGTCCGTCATGATGCGTCCCCCGCGGGGGTGTCGGTGTTCTCGGGGGCGGGTCGGCCGGGGTCCGTGGGGCGGCCGGGCGGCAGGTGACGGTTCGTCATGGCGTGCTCTCCGCCCTGATGTCGGTGCTCTTGGGGGCGGGTCGGCCGGGGCCTGCGGGGCGGCCGGGCGGCTGGTGGCGGCCTGTCATGGTGTGGTCTTCGCCCGGGGTGTCGGTGTGCTTGGGGGCGAGTTCGTCGGTGACGGCCGACAGGACCCAGCGGTACCAGGCGCGGATGTTCCCGGGCCGGCTCAGAGGGTGGGCCTCGGAGCGGAAGAAGGCGACCTCGCTGCGTACGCCCTGGCGGGCGAGGGCGCGGTGGGTGCGCAGGGTCTCGGTGGGCGGGACGAGGCCGTCCTGGAGTCCGTGCGAGAGCAGCACGCGGGTGCCGGGGCGTACGGGGCGGGGGGCAAGGCTGTTGATCTGGTAGAGGGGGCGCCATTCGGTGGGGTCGCCGAACTCGCGGATCCACTGCCAGCCCACGTCGCTGCCCTCGGCGACCTGGGTGAGGTCCAGGGGGGCGGCGTGGGCGACGACGAGGTCGGGGTTGAGGGAGTCGGCGGTGGTCAGGGCGAGGTAGCCGCCGAAGCTGCCGCCCATGAGCGCCAGGGGTGAGTCGAGGAGTCCTTCGGCGGCGCGGACGGCCTCGGCCTGGGCGGCGGCGCTGGCGGCGATGCCGCCGCGCCACTGGCGCCAGCCGGTGCGGACGGCGTCGGGGTAGCCGAGGCTGAGCGGGGGTTCGACGAGGACGACGGCCAGTCCGCAGGCGACGAACGGCCACGGGTTCCACCGCCAGGACCATTCGCTCCAGTTCTGGAAGGGGCCGCCGTGGTAGAGGACGACGGTGGCGTGGGGGGTGCCGTGGTGGGGCAGGCACACCCAGCTGGCGAGGTCGCCGTCGCTGCCGGGCAGGCGCTGGCGCCGGTACTGGAGGCGGCCGGGCAGCGGGGGTGTCGGGGCGGAGACGACGTGTTCGTCCGGCGGGCCGGGGTGCAGGGCGGTGATCCGCAGGGCGGGCGGGGTGTCGGGGGCGGAGGCCAGGACGGCGGCGCGGCCGTCATAAACGCGGGTGTGCGTCACCGAGGCCGGGATGGGCACGGGCCGCCAGGTGGCGTCGTCGAGGTCGTGGACGTACAGGCCGCGGCGGGGCCCGGATTCGGCGGTGCACACCAGCCGGCGGGGGCCGTCCCAGCCGGCCGGGCGCTGCCACAGGCCGTTCTCGGCGGGCAGCAGCAGCGGCGGGTCGAGCTGTTCGCCGACGAGGCAGGCGAACTGGGCGATGGGGGTGTTGTCGTGGCGGGGTGTGGTGCCCAGGTAGGCGACCTGGCCGCCGGGGCCCGGTACGGGGTAGCAGAGGTCGACGGTGTCGGAGAAGAGGGTGCGGGTGGTGTCGCCGTGGTCGACGGCCAGGGCGAGCAGGCCGAAGTTGCGTACGCCGTGGCGGTGGTGGCGCAGGGCGCCCAGGAACAGGGTGGCTTCGCTCGCCCAGGCGGCCTCGCCGGACAGGGCGAGGTCGGCGGGGATGTGGGGGGTGAGCAGGCGGGGGCCGGTGCCGTCCAGGGGGACGAGGTGGACCTGCCATTCCTTCTGGGGCTGTTTGGCGTAGCTGAGGGTCATGTCGGAGCCCTGGGCCCAGACGGCGTCGGAGCCGGCCAGGAGTCCTTCGGGGTGTTCGCCGGGTCCGCCGAAGGTGCTGGTGGTCACGGCGATCTGGCCGCCGCCGGGGCGGGGGGCGAGCGCGCCGACGCGTCCGGGGGTGGTGAGCAGGAGCTGTCCGGGGCCGCCGTCGGCGGGCCGCAGTTCCACCAGGGTGCGTCCCTCGGCGCGGCGCACGCAGACGTAGCCGCCGGGCACGGGCAGGGCCTGGGTGGCCCAGGGCAGGGTCCAGCCGGCTTGCCAGGTGCCGTCGGGGCGGCGTGTGTAGTGCACCAGGTGCTGCTGTTCGGCGCCGTGCCGGGTGGGCACGTCGACGCGCAGCAGCAGCCCGTCGCCGCCGTAGGCGGCGACCTCTTTCGGGCGGGGTTCGGTGCTGTACGCCTCGGCCAGGGCCAGGCCCCGGGCGAGACCCTGGGCGATGTCCTGGCCGGGGCCCTGGCCGGGGTTCTGGCCGATGTCCTGGCCGGGGCCCTGGGTGGGGTCTTGGGTGGTGAGGGGGGTGGTGGGGGGCGGGGTGGGGGTCATCGGGCCGCCGCCGGGGCCCGGAGCAGCCGGGCGATCAGGGCCAGGTCGAAGGCGCCGGCCAGCCGGGCGGCCTCCGCGGTGTCGCGAAAGCCGCGTTCCAGTGCGCACAGCCGGTAGTCGTGGTCGGATCCGGCCTGCCACAACTGCCTGAGCAGGGTGTGGCGTTGGGCGGTGGGCAGGGTGTGTGCGGCGGGGGGCAGGAGCAGTCTGAGGCAGCGCTGTTCCAGTTCGTCCAGGGTGCTGCCGGCGACGGCCTCGGCGGGCAGGTCCTGGTAGACGAGGCGGCCGGGCGGCAGGCGGAAGGTGCGGGCCAGGAGGCGTTCGTCGGCGGTCCAGTGGGCGGTGGCCTCGGTGCCGCGGGCGAGGCGGGCGTAGGGGCGGGTGGCCGGGGCGAATCCGGCGGCGCTGAGCAGCCGGCCGGCGGGGCCGGTGCGGCCGGTGGTGGCGGCGGCCAGGCGCAGGGCGTAGGCGCGGTGGCGTTCGGGGAAGTCGACGGCGAAGAGCTGGAGACAGGCCAGGGCGAGGCGGGCGCCGACGGTGGAGCCGGGTTTGAGCGGCCGGTGTTCGAAGTCCCATTCCCTGCCGTAGGAGCTGGTCCACACCTCGGCGGCGCCCACGGAGGGGGCGGCCGGTTCGGGGACGGGGCAGGCGGCCAGGGTGTCCAGGGCGTGGCGGGCGTCGCGGCTCTTGATGTCACCGTGGTCCTCGAGGTGGTCCAGGAGCAGTTGCACGGCGTCGCGGTCGGGTCCGGCGGCGTGGCGCAGCGCGGTGGCGGAGCGTTCGGTGAAGTGCAGGCGGGCGGCGGCCCCTTCGAGGCGGGCGGCCTGGCCGGGGTCCAGTTCTCCCGCGCGCAGCAGTTCGTCCAGGGCGTGGCGCACGCAGACCATGGCCTCGGTCAGGCGGCGGGCGCCTGCGCTGTCGTCGGCGTGGAGCACGGCGACGTCCGCGTCGGCGCTCAGGCGTCCGGCGTGGGCCTCGCGGTAGACGTGGCCCAGGCCCTGCATGCCGAAGCCGGCGAGTTCGGCGGCGCGCAGCGCGCCGAGGCTGGCGGTGCCGGCGACGTGCACGCCGCGGGCGAGCTGGGCGAGGATCTCCTTGTGCCGGATGGGTGCGAAGTGCTGGTAGACGCCGTCGATGATCAGTACCTGGTCGCCGGGGCGCAGGCACAGGTCGAAGAGGTCGCCGTGGCGGACGGGCGGCCGGTAGGCGAAGCCGTTGGCGGGCCGGAGGTGTGCGGGCAGGGTCGGGCCGACGAAGGCGATGCGACGGGGGGTCACACGAAGCTCCTGCTGGCGAGGGACTGCGGGCGGGGGTGCTGGAGGGAGAGCCCGAGTCCCGGTGCGAAGACCTGGACGACGGCGGGCCACGGGCGGCCGGCCGGGGTGAGGTCGACGGCGATGACGGGCCGGCCGGTGGTGCGGTGCACGGTGGTGACGAGGTCGTCCAGCGTCTCGTCGAGGGAGGCGGGCGGCCGGGTGGTGGTGGGCATCGGTTCGGTGTGCGCCGGGGTGGGGCGGAGCCGGTCGGGTGGGGCGCCCAGGCGGCGGAAGGTCCATTCGGGGATGTCGTCGCGGCCGCCGCTGATGGTGGAGCCGCGGCTCTGGACGGCTTCGAGCAGGGCGCGTTCGGCGGCGACGGCGGGGTCGGTGTGGCAGCCGGAGCCGGCGAAGATCTGCCACATCTCCGGCTGGGTGAGCCAGCAGGTGTAGGTCCAGGTGCCGGGGACGGAGGGGATGCGTTCCAGGGCGACGTCGGCGCCGGCGGCGCGGATCCGGGCCAGGACCGTGCCGAGCCGTTCGCCCACGGTGTCCGGGTCGGTGGCGACGGCGTCGTCGGGGCGCAGGCGGGCCAGGGCGTCGCGTTCGACGGTCTCCAGGAGTGCGTGGAGGGTGGCTTCGACGTGGTCGTTGCCGGAGGCCAGGCCGTTGGTGGTGGTGACGAAGGTGGGGGGCTGCCAGCGGGCGGCGGCCCAGCCGCGCAGTCCGACGGCGGCGGTGGGGATCAGGCCCGGTGTGCCGGCGGCCAGGTCCCAGCCGCTGGTCCATTCCAGGACGCTGCGGTCGTCGACCAGGGAGACGGGGTGCAGGGCCAGTTCGTCGACGCCGTAGCCGGGGGCCAGGGCGCGGGCGGTGCCGTGGGCGACGCCGGCGGGGCGGGCCTGTTCGGCGACGGCGACCTCGAGGGACTCCATGACCGCGGAGATGCGGGCGGCGGTGTGGGTGAGGCCTTTGCCGGCGCTGGCGACCAGGGTGGCGGCGGCGGGCCGGATCGCCGTCCACACCGGGACGTCGAGGATGTCCAGGCCGGTCAGGTCGGCGACGCGGGTGATGCCGCGGGCGGCGAGCTGCGGCTCGAGGCGGGCCCAGGTGGTGTCGAGGCCGGTGGTGCGCAGGGTGCCCTCGGTGACGGCCGCGGGTCCCCCGCCGCTCATCCAGGGTGCGCGGCGCGGTGCCCGCGGCCCGCTCACCGGTGTTCCCTGCGCAGGGTGACGGCGGCCCGCGTCGCGGCGTCCTCGTCGGCGTGGGCGAGGTGGTCGAGCAGGGCCTGGCGCAGCAGTTCGGTGCGGTGGGCCAGGGAGTGCCGGTGGTGGCTGTCGTGCAGGTCCGTGAAGGCCTGGGTGCCGAGGAAGCCGGCGAGGAACACCTCGGCGAGGTTCTGCGCGGTGGGCTCCTCCACGGTGACGGCGATGTGGATGGAGTTGCCCTCGCGGGCGGTGGCGTAGTGCGGGGTGCCGTGCGGCATGTACATCACGTCGCCGGGGCGCAGGGTCAGCTCGATGCGGCGGTCGTCGGGGATGGCGCCCTCGTGCAGGACGGAGTCGCTGGTGGAGGTGTCGTCGACGCGGCCGACCACCCAGTCCTTGACGCCGGCGACCTGGAGGATGAAGACGTGTGCGCCGTCCATGTGGGCCTGCATCGCGGTCTTGCCGGGCGGGCTGAGGAAGACGAAGGACTCCAGTCCGCCGCTGAAGTGGGGTTCGAGGGCCTTGACCAGGGTGCGGATGCGCGGGTGCCAGTGCTCGGCCTGGTTGAACTTGAAGGTGGCGCCGTTCGCGAAGTCCTCGCGGATGCGCTCGGGTTCGATGAAGCCGGGCAGTTCGTGGCCGACGACGTGGCGCTTGCGGGTCATGTCGCTGATCGCGGTGCGCACGCCCTCGTTGAAGATGGTGAAGTACGGGCGGGACAGCAGTCCGCAGTCGACCTCGTCCCACATCTCCTGCTCGGTGATGAGCAGGCTCAGGTCGCTGTGCGCGCGCAGGACGACGGGCTGGTGGGCCCAGTGGTCGCGGAAGAACGCGCCGATGTCGCCGACCAGGTGTTCCAGCCGGTCCGGCACGACACCCTCGTGGCCGTGGGCGGTGCCGCCGTGGGCGGTGTCCTGTGCGGCGGCCCGCGGGGGCGCGGCGGCCTCGCGGATCCTGGTGGTGGTGGTGGACATCAGCCGATCGCCTCCCGCATCGTCTCGAGCGCGGTGCGCGCCCAGTGGTCGCCGTCCAGCGTCCGGGCCCGTTCGGTCAGGGCCGAGCGGACCTCTGCGGTACGGGCCGGGAGCGGGCGGGTGTGGAAGTGGTGGACGAGGTTGTGCTCGTCGTCGAGGAAGCGCCGCAGGAGCGCGTCGACGAGGTCCTCCGGGGTCGGTTCGGTGAGGGTGAACGTCAGGTGGAGGGAGTCGCCGCCGCGGGCGACGGCGTCGTGCGGCCAGCCGTGCGGCAGGTAGAGCACGTCGCCGGGTTCGAGGGTGAAGACGTGGGTGGGGCGGGCGGCGTCGACGTCCAGGCCCGCCGAGGCGCCGACCTGGTCCGGTTCGGCGTACAGGTGCCACTCCTTGCGGCCTTCGAGCTGGATGACGAGCACGTGCGCGGCGTCCCGGTGGGGAAGCATGCCGCGGGACTCCTGGGGCGTGTAAAAGACGTAGGAGTTGACGGCCACGGGCAGGAGTTCCTCCAGCTGCCGCGCGATGGCGCGGGTGGGCCGGTGCCAGTCCCCGATCTGGTTGAGCTTGAGGGAGGCGCCGTCCGCCATGTGGCGGGCGACGGCCCGCGGGTCGGCGAATCCGGCCGCCTTGTGGCCGATCACGTCCCGTTTCGTCGTGTACGAGGACACGGTGGGCACCTCACCGTGCTTGAGCAGGGTGAAGTAGGGCCACTTGAGGAGGCTGGCGTCGAGCATGCGGCGGACGGTGTCGGAGGTGAGCAGGGCCGTGGGGTCCAGGGCCTGCTTCTCGACGCGGTGCGTGATGCCCCAGGAGGTGTCGCCGAGGAGCCTGCCGGTCAGGGCGGCGGGCAGAGGAGTGGCTGCGGTCATGCGGGTGCCAACCTTTCCGGTCCGGGGCGGCCTGGGAGCGGATCCGCTCCCAGGCGGCCACCTGCTGGTGCGGCTCAGGCCTCGTTGATCTGGCTGAGGACGGTCATGGGGGCGTCGGCGGCCTCCTCGTTGTTGCTGAGGACGGCGGCCTTCTCCGGGTCGAGGACGCCCTCGCCCGCGAGACGGGACTCGGCCGGCGAAGCGACGGCGTCGGTCTCGTTGAGGGACTGGAATACGTCGCGCAGAGCCATACGAACCTCCTTTGAGGCCACTGCCGATCAGTGACCGCATCTGGAGGGAACACGAGCGGACTCGGAATCCACCTGGAACCCCCTCGCGCCCGGCTCGAACAGCCGCCCCCGCCCGGCCGGGACATGAGAGGGCCCGGGAGGGGTGTCCTCTCTCGGGTCACCTGTCGCGTACCGGGGCGGGGAAAGTTCAGCCCCTCCGG